>JAJDDE010000195.1 GCA_029260475.1 Phycisphaerales bacterium
GGGCCCGGGCCTGCTCCAGGTGCGTGTGCAGCCCAGCCAGCCCGAGGACCGTCTGGTGCGCACGGAAGTTGATGTGCATCGCGTTCGAGGCCTGCAGGCGGAGCATCGCGGGGTTCACGCGGGCGCCGCCGTCGCGGACAGAGCCATCCACCCCCGCGCCGAGCGCCTCGCGGAGCGCGTCTTTGCTCTCGGAGATGAAGCCCTGCTGTGTGCGGAGGCGGCGCTCGAACTCGAGCCGCTCATTCTCCAGACGCGCGACGTCCAGCTCACGCTCGCGTTCGACACGCAGACGCTGCTCGAGGACGGGCTGCAGTTTGAATCGGAACTTCTTCATCTACGCGTTACCCCCTTCCCGGCATGGGTTGTGCGCTCAGGGCGCGTCCCTGCGAGGCGAGCGTCGCGACCATCTCCAGCGTGACCTCCATCGGCACGCTCTCGCTCGACCTCTGCTGCACCAGCTCGTCGAGTTGCGGTTTCAGCCGGATCGCGGCGTCCGCGAGCGGGTTGGATCCCTGCGCGTAGGCACCGATCTGCACGAGCTCTTCGACTTCCGCGTACGCACCGAGCATGCGCCGGAGCATCATCGCGTCCTCGTACCGCTGCGCGGTGCTCACGTCGGGCGCGACGCGGCTGACCGAGTCGAGGATATCGATCGCGGGAAAATGACCGCTCTGCGCGAGCGATCGCGAGAGGGAGATGTGCCCATCCAGGATGCCGCGCACCGCGTCTGAGATGGGCTCTGTCATGTCGTCGCCTTCGACGAGGGTCGTGTAGAAGCCGGTGACGGAGCCGCGCTCGGTGGCGCCTGCGCGTTCGAGCAGCACCGGGAGGGCCGCGAAGACAGAAGGGGTGTAGCCGCGCGTCGCGGGCGGCTCGCCGACCGCGAGCCCGATCTGTCGCTGCGCGTGCGCGAAGCGTGTCACGGAATCGAGCATGAGCATCACATCGAGCCCCGCCGACGCGAAGTACTCGCTGATGGCGCACGCGGCGTGCGCCGCGCGGACGCGGAGCAAGGGCGACTCGTCGGAGGTCGCGGCGATGACCACGGACCGTCGGAGGCCCTCCTCGCCCAAGGAGCCCTCCATGAACTCCCGGACCTCACGACCACGCTCGCCGATGAGCGCGATCACGTTGACGTCGGCGCGCGTGGATCGCGCGATCATGCCCAGCAGCGTTGACTTCCCGACACCGGGCCCCGCGAAGATGCCCACGCGCTGGCCCTTGCCAACGGGCGTAAAGGCGTCGATTGCGCGCACGCCGGTGGAGAGAGCCTTGCGGATGGGCTCGCGGCGCATCGCGCTGATCGGCGGCGCCACCAGGGGTCTGGGCACGGTCTCGCGGAGCGGGCCCTTGTCATCGATGGGTCGCCCCATCCCGTTGAGCACGCGACCGAGCAGGCCCGGGCAGACCGGGACTGTGGGCGCCGCTTCCGCCGCGAAGACGCGATCGCCCGCGCGCACGCCCGCGCTGGCGCCGAGGGTCATCACGATCGCACGCCCCTGATCGAAGCCGACGACCTCTCCCTCCACCGTGCCGATGGAGGTGCGGATCTCGACCGTGGCGCCGACGGGAATCGGCAGGTCGTCCACGAGCAGCGAGAGCCCGCGCATCGCGCCGACCACGCCCACGATGCGCTCGGCCCGCGCCGTGCGCACGCGTTCGATCGCGTGATCGAGCAGCATCACGACGCGTCCTTGGGCAGCAAGGCGTCCGTGATCTCGTCGAGCATGGTGGAGATCGAAGCATCGATCGTTCCCCGGTCCGTGCGGAGGATGCAGGAGCCGCGTTCGAGCGTGTCGTCCTCTTCGGTGCGCGCGTGCGGGGACTGCGCGAAGCGGTCCAGCAGCGCCGGCAGCGCCTCGTCCACGCTCGCGCGATCATCGGGATGGATCCGAAGCACCACTCGGCTCGGCTCGATCGCCATGGTCAGCACGCGCTCGAGCTGGCGTTCCACGACCGTCTCGTCCAATTCAACCGCGCGAAGGGCGACGCGTTTGGCGAGCTCCGCCGCCAGGATAAGGATCTGCTGGCGGGCCTCGCTGAGCATGCGCTCGCGTCCGGTTTCGTACTCGGTGAGTGTGCCCTCGTAGCGGGCTTTCAGCCGCTCGAGCTCGGACGTCTTTTCGGCGAGCGCCCGGGCGCTGCCGGCGGCGTGGCCCTCTTCGAGTCCCTGGGCGTGCCCCGCGGACTCGCCCTTGGCGAACCCTTCCTCGTGCGCGGTGGCGATCAGGCGATCGCGTTCGAGCCCGGCCTCCTCGATGGTGCGGTTGGCCTGCGCCTGCGCATCGGCGCAGAGCCGGTCGGCGCGGGCGCGGAGGTCGCCCAGGTCCAGAACGATGGCGTCCTGGAGGTGCCGGCGTGACACACTGGGTTTGACGACGCCCATCGCGAATCCCCCGGGTTAGACGAGCATCTCTTCGGAACCGCCTCGACCGGCGATCATGATCTCGCCTGACTCCTCGAGTCGGCGCACGATGTCCACGATCCGCTGCTGCGCCTGCTCCACGTCGCTGACGCGGACCGGGCCCATGTACTCCATGTCCTCCTTGATGAGCTGGCTGGCGCGGTCGGACATGTTGCCGAAGATCTTCTCCTGCAGTTCGGGGGACGCGGTCTTGAGAGCGAGGGCGAGCTCGTCGTTGTCCACCTCGCGCAGCACCGCCTGGATGCCCTTGTCGTCCACGAGCTTCACGTCCTCGAAGACGAACATGAGGCGTCGGATCTCCTCGACGAGGTCGGGGTCCTCCGATTCGAGGCCCTCGAGCACGCTCTTCTCCGTAGCCCGGTCCGCGAGGTTGAGGATCTCCGAGACGGTCGGGATGCCGCCGGCCTTCTCCATCGACTGCGTGAGCATCGCGGCGAGGCGGGACTCGAGACCCTTCTCGACCTTGCGGATCACCTCGGGGTTGGTCTGCTCCATGTTCGCGATGCGCTTGATCACCTCGAGCTGCTTCTGTTGTGGCAGGCCCGCGAGCACCTCAGCCGCCTTGTGGTAGGGCAGGTGGCATGTGATCAGCGCGATCGTCTGCGGGTGCTCGTCCTGGATGAACGCGAGCAGGCTCTCGGTCTCGGCCTTCTGCAGGAACGCGAAAGGCGCCTTGGTGACCTGGGTCTGGATCTGGTTGATGATCCGGTTGGCGACCTCGGGGTCCATGCCCTCTTTGAGCAGGGTGCGGGCGTACTCGAGGTTGCCCTCGTTGCGCGCGGAGTAGGTGAGGGCGAGGCCGTAGAACTCGGCGGTGACCTGATCGCGGAGCTTGTTGGGGACGCGACCGATCTGGGCGATGGCGCGTGTGAGCTCCTCGACCTTCTCGGTGGCGAGGTGCGTGAGCACCTTGGACGCGTCTTCCGCATCGAGCGTGATGAACAGCACCGCGGCCTTGCTGATGCCGTCGAGCTCCTCGATCGAATCCGGGAGTGGTTCGCCTGGTTTACGGGTCATGCGTGTACCTCACTCGTCCTCGCTCATCCACTGCGTGATGATGCGAGCGACGTCCTCCGGACGCTCGCGCACGACCTCGCCGACCTGGGACTCCATGCGCCGTTTGTGCATCTGCTCGTCGGTGATCTCGATGCCCTCCAGGGGCGGCTCGGCGCCGTCGGCCTCGCCGATGATCTCGTTGTCCGCGTCGAGCGTCTTGGGGATGCCGACAAGTTCTTCTGCGGTCGGCAGCACCTGGGTCTTGTTCGCTTTGAGCGCGGTGAAGACCATCAGCCCGAGCGCGAGGACCGCGAGGCCGCCAAGGCCGAGCGTCTTGATGACACCTCCGACGCTGGTGGATCCGGGGCCCGAACCTCCGATACCGAACAGCCCTGCGCTGGCCTCGGGCGCCGCCATGAGCGAACTGGGCGGGAGGGGCATCATGGAGACGCGGACCAGGCCGGGTTGCGCGCCGTCGTAGGCGGAGGTGTCGATGAGGTTGGCGACCTCCGCCTCGATGCGCTCGATCTCCGCGTCGCGGACCGCGCTGATCTGCGTGTCGGTCGGGTCGGCCTCTTCGGCCGGGGGCTCGACGGTGTCGTCCGCCGCCGCCCGGCGCGTCTGTTCCTGTCGCCAGATGCTGGCGAAGTAGGAGCGCGGGATGTTGACGACGGCGTTGATCTTCGTCGCGTAGCCGCGTGGGTCCATCGTCTGGAGGGTTTCGGTGCCGATCTTGGAGGTGAACTCCGCGGTGGAGGTGCTCTGCGTCGAGCTGGCGCCCGCGGCTCCGCCTGTCGAGATATCGGCCTGCACGTTGGCGCGGGCGCCGACGCCCCCGCCGTCAGCGGGCCCGGAGGTCTCGTTGGCGTCACGCGTCTGCTTGTCGAGCATGGAGGTCGAGCCCTCGCCGTCGTTGAGCGCCGCCTCGCGGACGGTGTTCTGTCGCGTCGCATCGACCTGTGCGGTGACCGCGACGATCACGCCGGGGATCGCGGGCGAGAGCAGCTCGTAGATCTTGTTCTGCTGCTTGCGCTCGACGAGCGCGATGAGTTCCTGCGTCGTCGTCGCGGTGATCTGGTCGTCCGAGGCCGCCTTGTACTGACGCCCTTGGGCATCGGTGACGCGCACGTGCTGCACGCCCAGCCCGCGGCTGGCGCCCGCGACGAACGCGGAGACCGCGTCGGCCATCTTCTGATCGAATGAGCCCGCGGGCACGATGTTCACCGAGGCGCTCGGGCGCTCGGCCGGTTTCCCGATGGAGCGCGTCGCGGGGAGATTCAGGATGACGGTCGCACGCCGGATGGAGGTCCAGCCGTTGAGCGCACGGGCGAGCTCGTTCTGGAGGGCGAGCTGGTAGGCGCGGTCCTTGTCCGAACTCGTCATCGTCCAGCTGTGCCGGTCGATGAGGTTGCGGAACATGAGCGAGGTGTCGCCGGGGAGCCGGCCCTCTTCCGCGAGGCCGCTGATCACGCGGAGCTGCTGGCCCGCCGGCACCATGATGGAGCCGTCCGGCGCGTTCTCGTAGTCGATGCCGTGTTGGGAGAGGTACTGCTCTGCCTGCGACTGCTCGTCGGCGGAGTAGCTGGCGTTCATCAGGGGCACCATGCTGGGGCCCTTGTTGTACTGAGCGACGAGGAAGAGCGTCATGCCGAGCACCGTCGCGAGGCTGAGCGCGAGGAGCTTGTGCGTCGGCTGCAATTTCTCGAAAGCATCGCGGATGGTGTCCATGACACGCCGGAGCTGGTCCACGGTGCGGCCTCCTGCCTCTGTGGAATGTGCGTCCTCCTGACGCACAATTCAGATGCCCAAGGGGCCGCTCCCACCGAACGGCCCCTCGGGCTCACACAAGGTCGGCTCCGCGTAGTAGGCCCGACCACAAAACGGGCGCGATGTGCGCGGGGTCGGCAATCCGTGCGCCCGAGGGCGCGAAAACGTACGGTGGTGGTGACGGATGACATGCCCCCCGATCGACTGGAGGCGAATCTGCCGGCAGATGACCGGAAGTGGAACATCGCATCCTGATCTGCAGCATCGATGGCGAATTCAGCCGGACTCTTGTCAGGCCCAGGGGGAAAGCCCGTGATGCAAAGGACCGACGCTCAGACGCGGATCTGTTTGATCTCTTCGTACGCGTCCATCACCTTGTTGCGCACCTGCAGCAGCATGCGGAAGGCGTTGTCCGCCTTCGCGGTGGCGGCGAGGACGGTCTCGAGGTCGTCGCGTTTGCCGGTCTGGAGGTCTTCGATCGCGGTGGTCGCGTCCTGCTGGAGCTTGTTGACCTCCGCGAGGTTCTTCATCAGCACGTCCTTGAATCCCGGCGCGTCGGGATCGTGCGCCTTCTGCGGGCGCGAGGCGATATCCCCGAGGGGGCCAAGTGGCTTGAGGGAGCCGCCCGAGTTGATGAGTCCGAGAGGGTCGTTCATGAATCAGCCATTATGCGATCAGTGACAAGGCTTGGGCCATCATCGACTTGGCGGCCTCCGCCGCCTGAACATTCGCCTCGTAGGCCCGCTGGGCCTCCAGGGCGTCGATCTGCTCGGTGATGGGGTCGATGTTCGGTGTGTAGACATACCCCGCGTCGGGCGTGCCCTCCGGGCGCGCGTAGGGGGAACTCGGGTCCCACTTCAGCTTCGGGGCACCCTGGTCCAACTCGATGGAACGGACGTGGACGCCCATGCCGCCGACACCGTCACCGGGCGCGAAGATCGAGAAGCGCCGCTTGTAGGGATTCGGGTCGCCGTTGGCGTCGAGGATGGTGTTCTGGTTGGCGAGGTTGGCGGCGATGGTGTTGATCCGCGTTCGCTGGGCGACCATGCCGGAGACGGAGATGTCGAGGCTGTTGTACATGCGTGCGATCTCCTTTCAGGGGCTTGGGGTTCGTCAGACGCGCTCGCTGATCGCGGTGCGCAACATCGCCATGCGGGAGCGGAGCAAGTCGGATGCCACTCGGAACGCCCCCGCGTTCTCCACGAGGTCCTGCATGAGCCTTTCGGCGTCACGGTTGTTGCGGTCGTGGAACATCAGGTTGCGCCCCCGCGAGCCGGGGATGAGACGCAGTGAGCCGTTGCGATCCGTTTCGATCTCGGTCGAGTTCCCGAGATCCAGCGCCCCGCGCTGCCCGCCGTAGCGGTCGCGCCGCTCCTGGACCGCCCCCGCGAGCTGACGTTGGAAGGCCGCGATCGAGACGTCTTGCGTCTGGAATCCGGGGGTGGACAGGTTCGCGATGTTGTGCTGGATCAGCGTCTGCCGGCGCGCAGCGAACTGCATCATCCGTTCAAGAACGGGTAGCGCATCGGCGTTGGCAATCTGATCGATGAACATGAGCGGTCAATCGCAAGGGGTGTGCCGGGCATCCCGGTGGGCGTCTCAGAGCGAAGCGGGGACGAGCTCCTCTTCCTTCCACTTCTTGAGCTTGAGACCCAGGGTGCGGACGCCGATGCCCAGGGCGCTCGCGGTCTTCTGGCGGTGCCCGTCGAAGCGCTCGAGTGTGTGCACAATGACCTCACGCTCGAGGTCGCAGAGCGGGCGGGGTTCGGAACCGACGACGTGGTAGGGCTGATCGAATGCCGCGAGCGGCGGGGTGGCCTTGGTCTCGTAGACGACTTCTCCGTTGCCCATGCCGTTACCGTTCACATGCGCCGCGTCCTGTCGCTCGGGCGCCATCGGGGCGCGCCGTTCGAGCCAGCCGTGGATGAGCGAGGCCTCGATGACGTCACCCTCCGCCAAGACCACCGCACGCTCGCAGAGGTTCTGCAGTTCGCGGACGTTGCCGGGCCAGTCGTACCCTTCGAGCAGCCGCATCGCCTCGCGGCTGATGCTCTTGAGTGCGCGTCCCTCGCGGGCGCAGGCGCCTTCCACGAAGTGCGGCGCCAGCAACGAGACGTCGCCGTCGCGTTCGCGCAGGGGCGGGAGCTCGATGGGCAGCACGTTCAGGCGGAAGTAGAGGTCCTGCCGGAAGTCGCCCCGACGGACCTCGGACTCGAGGAGCCGGTTGGTGGTCGCGACGACGCGCACGTCGATGCCGATCGTGGTCGAGGAGCCGACGCGCTCGAAGGCGCGTTCCTGCAACACGCGCAGCAGCTTCGCCTGTATCTGCGGGCGGATCTCGCTGATCTCGTCGAGGAGCAGGGTGCCGTTGTGGCTGAGCTCGAATCGGCCCTTGCGCGTGGACTCGGCGCCGGTGAAGGCACCCTTCTCGTGCCCGAAAAGCTCCGATTCAAGCAGGTTCTCGCTCATCGCGGCGCAGTTCACCGCGAGGAAGGGCTCGGTTTCGCGGGGCGACATCTCGTGGATCGCTCTGGCGACGACCTCCTTGCCCGTGCCGCTCTCGCCCGAGATGAGCACGGTG
>JAJDDE010000196.1 GCA_029260475.1 Phycisphaerales bacterium
CCCGGCACGCCGGCGGCCGCCACGAGCACGTCCGCCTGGCGCGTGAGGGTCGTGATGTCGTGCGTGTGCTCGTTGCAGGAGACGACCGTCGCCTCCGGGCGCATGAGCATCACCGCGATCGGCTTGCCCACGATGTCTGACGCACCGACCACGACGCACAGCTTGCCGCGGAGCTCGATGCCCGTCTCCTGGACCATCCGCACGACCGCCAGCGCGGTGCAGGGCGCGAGGCTGGAGCGTCCGTAGACCACGTTTCCGATGTTCGCGGGGTTTACGCCCTCCACGTCCTTCGCGGGGTCGATCAGCGACTGGACCCGGATCGCGTCGATGCCCTCGGGCAGCGGCATGTGGACCATGATCGCGCGCACGTTCGGGTCCGCGCTCAGCAGCAGCACCCGCCCCGCGACGTCGTCGAAATCCGCGTCCGCGTCGAGGTCGTGCAGTTCGTAGTCGATGCCGAGCTTGGCGCAGGTCTCGGCCTGCTTATCCGCGTAGACCCGGGCGGCGTCGTCGTTCGGGCCCGCGACGAGCACCGCGTCGAGGCGCACCGTCGCCCCCCGCTCACGCAAACGCTGGGCGCGTTCCGCGACCGTCGTGCGCACACGCCTCGCGATCGCTCTCCCGTCGATAATGCTGGCCTCGGGCATGGGCGGGTAGCATACCGATCGCATGAGCGACCGCGTGCCCCAGAACGTCCGTGACGAAGCCCAGACCCTGCGCGACACGCTGCGCCGGGCCGACATCGCGTACTACCAGGACGCCAAGCCCTTCCTCACCGACCGCGAGTACGACGAGCGGATGCGCCGTCTCCAGGGCCTGGAAGAGCAGCACCCGGCGCTCCAGGACCCCAATTCCCCCACCGCCCGCGTCGGCGGCGCCCCGAGCGAGGGCTTCGAGACGGTCACGCACAGCATCCCCATGCTCTCGATCGACAACACCTACAACGAGGACGAAGTCCGCCAATGGGTGGAACGGTGCCGCAAGGCGATCGAGAGCGAGATCACGTTCGTGGTGGACCCGAAGGTGGACGGCGTGGCGCTCTCACTGCGTTACGAACAGGGCGCTCTCGTCCGCGCCCTCACCCGCGGCGACGGGGCGCGGGGCGATGACATCACCGCCAACGTGCGCGTGATGCGATCGGTGCCGCTGACGATCGAGAACGCCCCCGAGGTGCTCGAGGTGCGGGGCGAGGCGTACATCCCGACCGACGAGTTCGTGCGCATCAACGAAGCGCGCGAGGCCAACGACGACGACCCCTTCATGAACCCGCGCAACGCGACGACCGGCACGCTCAAGATGCTCGACCCGAGCGCGACGCGCGAGCGGGGTGTCCGGTTCATCGCGCACGGACGGAGCACGCTCGAGCCCGAGGGCTTCGCGACGAGCCACACCGGGTTCGTACAGCGCCTCGAACAGATGGGCTTCCACACGCACGCCCTCCGCACCGCGACGGACGAACCCGGGGTGATGGCGCACGTCCGCGAGGTCCAGGGGTTGATCCCGAGGGTGACGTACGCGATCGACGGCGCGGTGATCCGCGTCGATGACTTCGCGCAGCAGGACGGGCTGGGCGTGCGCTCGAAGAGCCCGCGCTGGCTGATCGCCTACAAGTACCCCGCCGAGCGCAAGACAACGCAGCTCACCGATGTGGAGCACCAGGTCGGCAAGACGGGCAAGATCACGCCCCGAGCGATCATGGCGCCCGTGCTGCTCGCGGGCACGACGGTGCGCCACGCCAGCTTGCACAATTATGGGCAGATCCGGTCGCGCGACATCCGTATCGGCGACACCGTCACCGTCGAGAAGGCGGGCGAGATCATCCCGCAGGTGCTCGGCCCCGTCGCGAGCGCACGCTCGGGAAGCGAACGCGCGATCGTGCCGCCCGGCGTGTGCCCGGTGTGCGAGGCACCGGTAGAGATCGAACCCGCCGAGGCGCAGGCCGATCCGTCGCTCGAGACCGTCCGGCGCTGCGTGAACCCCGAGTGCCCCGCGCAGGTCCGCGAGAAGCTCATCTGGTTCTGCGGGCGTCGCCAGATGGACATCGACGGGCTGGGCGAGAAAACCATCCTCCAGATCCTTGACGACTCGGACATCCCGCTGCGCCATTTCGCGGACATCTTCACGCTCAAGGACCACACCGATGCGCTCCTCAAGCTCGACC
Organism: Phycisphaerales bacterium; assembly: GCA_029260475.1. Taxonomy (GTDB): domain Bacteria; phylum Planctomycetota; class Phycisphaerae; order Phycisphaerales; family UBA1924; genus OFTM391. The sequence goes on from JAJDDE010000196.1 coordinate 2,162, forward strand.
GCATGGGCGAGAAGAAGCTCGAGAACATGCTCGAGGGCATCGAAAATGCCAAGGGGCGGGGCCTGGCGCGTGTTCTGGCGGGCATGGGCATCCGGCACGTCGGCGAGTCCACCGCCAAGGCGCTCGCGCGTGAGTTCGGCTCGATCGATGCGCTGCTCGACGCACAGGAGTGGGAGCTCCGCCCGAGGACGATCACGACCAAGGCCAAGGCCGCCGAGCTGCGCAAGATGCACGCCGATGACTCGGTGAGGCTGTCGCGCCTCGATCGCCAGCCGGAGACGGGCCTGGGGGCAACGACGGCGCCGATCTTCTACGCGTACCTCCACTCCGCGCCCGCAAAGCGCACGTTCAAGGACCTCCGCGCTCAGGGCGTGAAGCTCACCGAAGAGACGGCGTCCGCGCCCGCTGGCGGTTCGAGCGGGGCGTTTGAGGGCAAAACCGTCGTGATCACCGGCACGCTCGAGCACTTCACACGCGACGAGCTCAAGGACCTGCTGGAATCGATGGGCGCGAAGGTGAGCGGGAGCGTGTCGAAGAACACGGACCTGCTGATCGCGGGCGAGAAGGCCGGCTCGAAGCTCGCCAAGGCCCGAGAACTGGGCGTTGAGACGTGGGATGAGGACCGATTGCGCGGGGCGCTGGACGGTTCGGTCGGCTGAGGGCGTTTCGGCTGGTGCCCGATCCGGGTGGGGTCGATAGGCGGGTATGCAGAGCGTGGAATGGAAGGCCGAAACCCGCGATCCCTCGATCGTGCGTGCGCTGGTGAGACGCATGGGCGCTGTCCACGCTTCGACGCTCGAACACGTGGACACGTACTACCGCGTCATCGACGGCACGCTCCTGAAGCGCGAGATCGTCACCGATGGCGAGCACGAGGCGCCCGAGTACATCCACTACCTGCGCCCCAACGGCGTGCGCCCGCGCCACACCCGTTTCACCCTCTACTCACAGCAACAGGCGAGCGAGCGCTTCGGCGCACACCCGCTGCCGGTGTGGGTGCTCGTCGAGAAAAAACGCGAGGTGTGGCTCCTCGACGGGCTGCGCGTCCATATCGACGATGTGAAGGGCCTGGGCACGTTCGTCGAGCTCGAGGTGCTCGTGACGCCCGGCCAGAGCATCTCCGCCTGCGAGGGCATGATCGCCCGCCTCCGCGCCGCCCTCGGCCCCTTCGTGAGCGAGCCGGTCGCCAAGGGGTACGCGGAGCTGATCGCGCTGGAGCTCGAGACGAGCGAAGACGCGGCGTGATCGCTCAGCCGCGCTGCGCCAGCGCGCTGAGGCACAGGATCTCGAACGCGACGTGCGCCGCCAGCAGCGCCGTGTTGCCCGCGACGTCCCTATCCGGCAGAACCTCAACCACATCAGCGCCGACCAAGTTCGGACCACCGGCGGGGTGCGCTCGAGCGATGTGGCGCACCAGTTCGAGCGCCTCGGCCGAAGTGAAACCGCCGACAGACGGCGTGCCGGTGCCTGGGGCGAAGACAGGGTCCACGCAGTCGATATCGAAGGTGAAGTAGCACGGGTCATCGCCGAGCCTGTTCAGGAAGGCGTCGATGCGTTTCGTGCCCTCTCGTCGCCAGTTCTCGTAGGTGACGAGTTCGACGCCGTGATCCTTCGCGTAGTTCAGGTCGTCGCGCGTGTTGAGCGGGCCCTTGACGCCGACCGAGAGCATGCGCTTCGGGTCGAGCACGCCCTCCTCGACGGCGCGGATGAAGGGCGAGGCGTGGCTGTACTTCTCGCCCATGGTGATGTCCACGGTGTCCACGTGGCTGTCGAAGTGGATCATCGCGAGCCCGCCGCTGGGCTTGCCGGCCCTCTCGTGCGCAGCGCGGAGGGCGCCCAGGGTGTTCGAGTGGTCGCCGCCGAGCATCATCACCTTGCTCTGCGGGTCCGCGACGGAGGCGAGGTGCTCCGCGAGCACCTTGGCGTTGTTCTCTGCGTTGAAGAGGTCCAGCGGCGCGTCGCCCGCGTCGGCGAGGCTGAAGACCTCGGTGAGCATGAGGTCGTGCTCGATGTGGTACGGCTTGAGGTACTGCGACTCATCGCGGATGGCGCGTGCACCGAAGCGGGTGCCGGGGCGGTAGGTGACCCCGCAGTCGTACACGGAGCCGACGATCGCCCAGTCCACCGGGCGGTGCTCGGGGATCACGTCCTCGAGCCTCGGGTAGCGTCCGAACGTGCAGAGCCCCGCGAAGCGGGGCGTGGTACGGGCGTTGGGGAGCGTCGTCTTGGGCTGTGTCATTGGGGTCCGAGTGTACCGGCTCACGCCGGGGCTCAACGACAACGGGCCCGCGCGATGCGCGAGCCCGTTGGTCATTGCTTCAGGATGCCGAGTCGGACTCAGCCCTCGTCGGAGCAGGAGCCGCAGCAATCGGCCTTGGCGCCGGAGGTGTTGGATGCGGGGGTGATCTCAGCACCGGCGCAGGAGCCGCAGCAGTCGGCCTTGTCGGTGCAGGCACCCTCACAGGTACCGCGGCAGTCGGCCTTGGCACCCGAGTCGGAGGCGTTGATCACCGTCGCGGCGGCGCAGGTGCCGCAGCAGCCCGTGCCTTCGACGGAGGCGGCTTGGACCGAAGCGTCACCCTTGCAGGTGCCGCAGCAGTTGTCGGCCTCGGTCGCCGAGGCGTTGATCACCGCGGTGCTTGAGCCGGAACCTTCGCACGCGCCGCAACAGTCCTTGCCCTCGTTGGAGACGGCCTGGACCGCCGCATCACCCTTGCAGGTGCCGCAGCAGCTGTCGGCCTCGGTCGCCGAGGCGTTGATCACCGCGGCACCGTCGCAGGAGCCGCACTCGGTACCGGTGTTGGACGCGCCGATGACGGTCGCGCCGTTGGTGCCGTTGCTCTGGCACGCGGTCATGCTGATCGCGAGGACGATGGCACCGGAAAGAACGCTGAGAGCTTTGATCATGTTCATCATCGGAAATACCTCTAGACGGACGCGCACCGCGCGCCGCCGTGTGTGTTGATTTGAATCGTGGTTTATGAATGTGGCACCCGCGCGACGTGCGCGTGCACCGGTTGTGAGATCACGCCCGGCGTGATCTCTACAACAGCCACCGGCCCGTTTCGATCGCCTCGCGGCGCAACAACGCGGGTGGAGGGTCGTGCACCCGTCGCGGCAGGAGCGCACGACGGATGTTCATGTCATCGATCAGCACCGACCACGCGAGCAGCCGAGGCGCTCTGAACAGCTCTTTGTTGTCCCGCAGCGGGAGCACCGCCAGTTCATTGGGCTCCTTGCCCACGAGCAGACAGAGCGGGCACACTTCGCGTGGGCAGTCCTTGGGCTTCGATGGCTGTTTGGATTCGGTGGCCTTGCAGCACCCACTCTGAACCGTCTCAGGCTGCGTCTCCATCGTGGCGTCGGCACACTTCGCGGCGCACGCCATCGGCGCATGCCCCGTGAGCAGTTGTATCAGCAGGCCGAACATGATGAGGAGACGGACGTTCATCGAACCTATAACCTACGTCAAATCCGCTGAATCACAACAGGATTCGCCAACGGTTCGGTGCATGCTCGGGTGATTCACGCCAACCAATCATCATCGAACCGCATCCCGGGCAGCACGCCGGCTGCGTCGCCCGTCTCGATGAGGCTCGCGACGGGGTAGGCGGTGTAGTCGAGGCTGAAGGCGCCGGCGGGTCTGTGGTTGCCGGACCAGCCGAGCCCGCCGAATGGGAGCTTGCCAGACGCGCCGGCGGTGCCCGTGTTCGCGTTCACGCACCCGGCGCGGACCTCATGGAGAACGCGGTCGATCGATTTTTGGTCCTTCGTGAAGACCGCGGCGGCGAGGCCGTACCGCGTCGCGTTGGCCTGCTCGATCGCCTCGTCGAGACTCGACACCACGCAGACGCGCATCAGAGGGCCGAAGAACTCGGCGTCGCAGCCCGGATCGTCCTTGGGGTCGGGACCCTTGGTGAAGCGATCGACCTCGAGCAGGCCCGGGGTGATGTAGTGGCCTCCCGAGGGGTGCTCCATCGCGGTGGCTTCGAGCAGGGTGCGGGCGCCGGCGCTGACGAGTGCGCGCTGACCGTTCAGGACCTCGTCGCGAGCCATGCCCCGGATGAGCGGGCCCATGAAGACCGCTTGGTTGCGCGAGCCGCCGCCGATGCCCTTCGGGTCGCCGACGATCAGGTTGCTCGCGGTCTTCTGGATGAGCGGGATGAGTTTCTCGGCGATGGCCTCGTGCACGATGAGCCGGCGCGTGCAGGTGCAGCGCTGGCCCGTGGTCACGTACGCGGCGCGCACGTTCTCGATCGCCGCCTGACGCAGGTCCGCGTCGGGCATCACGATCGCGGGGTTGTTGCCGCCCAGTTCGAGCGCGACGATGCGCCCGGGGCTGTCCAGGTTCGCCTCGAGGATGCGCCGCCCGACGGGCCACGACCCGGTGAAGAGGATGCCGTCCACGTGCTCGTGCGACGTCACCGCCTTGGCGACGTCCGCCCCGCCCTGCACGAGGTTCACGACGCCCTTGGGAGCGCCGACGGAGGCGAGCGCCTCGTCGTACATCTCCGCGAGCGCCTGGCCGACGCCGGGCGTCTTGTCGCTGGGCTTGAAGACGATGGTGTTGCCGGTGAGCAGCGCAGGGATGATGTGCCCGTTGGGGAGGTGGGCGGGGACGTTGAAGGGGCCGATGACCGCCATGACCCCGTGCGGGCGGAAGTGGCACAGGCCGGTGCGCGAGTCGGTGACGGGCACCTCGAACCCCGAGACGCGCGACCGCCCGGAGTTCGGGCCCTCGGCCAGCGTGATGTCCACCTTAGCGCCGAGCAGTTTGGCCTCGCCCGAGGCGTCCCACATCGCCTTACCGGTCTCGCGGCAGATGAGTTCGCCCATCGCCTCGGCGTTCTCGTTGGCAATGCGCTGGAACGCGAGCAGCGCCTCGATGCGCTGCTCGATAGGCGTGGCGCTCCACGCGGGCAGCGCGGCGCGTGCGGAACGCACCGCGGGGTCCACGTGCCCGACGCTGGGCGTGCCGCTCCACACGAGCACCGAGGGGTTCGCCGGTTCGTGGGACGTGAGCGCGTCGCCCGAGATCGCGATCGGCTCGCCCGCGATGCGGTCGGTGCCCTGGATCACGGGGTCAGTCTTTGTCAGTGTCGCGGGCATGTGCTCTGTCTCCGTGTGTGCGCGCGAACTCAGCTCGCGGCTTCCATCGCCGGCATGCCCGCCTGGATCCCCGCGATGCGCAGGTCCAGCGGGGTCACGCCCATCGAATCATCCGATTCCACCCGCAGGGCGTCGCACGACTCCTGCGGCAGTTCGATCGTCTTCGCTTCCGTGTCGAGGCGGTAAGACGTGTAGAGGGCCCTGAAGTCGCCCCCCTCGTGGTCCACGCTCACGAAGCCGGTCTGGTCCGTCCGCTCCGGTGCGCACACGCCCGCCCACCGGGCACGCGTGGTGCTCTTGACGAGCGGGATCTCATCGGTGTGCGCCTCGAGGTGCGGGCCGCCATCGAAGGGATCGATGCGGTCCGTCGCGTGGAAGCCGAGTTCCTCGAGCATGCGACGCGCGGGGACCGTGTCCGGGCCCACTTGCCCGATGAGCTGACGCGCCTCGGGCGGGAGCAGCGTGAGGTAGATCGGTTCGCGGGGGAGCAGCGCCAGCATGAACTCGCGCGAGTGCTGGCAGAACTTGTCGGCCTCGTCGTAGGGCAGGTTGATAAACCGGCGCCCGAGGTACTCCCACACCGTGTTGTGCCCGTCGGACGTCACCGGGGCCATCATCTCCGCGAGCACCTGGTCGCTGAATATCGAGCGGTGCAGGCCCATGTAATGGAAGCGGATGAGTGAGAGCTGCTTGCCGAGCTTCATCGGGTGGCGACGCGACGAGGGGCCCAGGATCAGCCCGCCGATCTCGCTCTTGCCCGACTCATCGAGCGTGAGCGTCGCGACCATGTGGCTCGTGCCCTGCGCCAGGTCCTTCGAGAAGAAGTCGCGCCGCTCGAGCGTGAATGACACGTTCGGGTGCCCCGGACCGCCCATCTGCGAGACCACCATCGACGTCCCCAGCGGGTTGTTGGTGGAGAGGTCTTCCATGGTGAACATGAACAGCGAGGAATCCCCGACCGCGCTGCGGTCCGGGCGCGGCGCGTGCGGGTCCTTGTGCTCGTGGACGGCGCTGAACGACCGCTTCGAGCGGCTGATCTTCTCGGAGATGATGTTCTTGTCCGCCGGCAGGTTGATGAAGTGGACCATCTTCGCCAGCTTGGTGAAGACGTCCAGGTCGGTCAGTTTCGAACGGCGGATCAGGAACATGCAAGGGGCCTCGGGGGGGTTGCGGAGGAGCGGTGAATCCTATGGGGCCTCAGCCCTCGTCGTGGGCGCTCACCGCGTTGTCACGGAGCATCGGTCGGAGCTGGCGGGGCTCGTGCTGAGGCAACGTCTTGGCCACCTCCGCCATCGACTTCTCGACGATCGCGAAGACGTCGTCCCACGTCTCCTCCTTCATGACGCCCAGGGGCGGGAGGAAGCGGACGTGGAAGGGCCCGTGCCCGCAGTAAAAGGCGATGATGCCGTCGGCGAAGAACTGTTTGCAGAGCTTGAGCAGCGCGTCCTTGTCGCCGCCGAAGGGCGTGAAGCGCATCATCGCGCCGACGCCACCCGAAATGTCTTCGACGCCGTGGACGAGCGGGAACCACTCGGGGTGCTTGTCGGCGAGGGCCTTCACGTGCTCCTTGAATTTGGCGTGGTGGCGCATGATGCGCCCGTCCTCGCCGTAGTAGTCGCCGTTGACGAGGCGCTCAACGATCCGGCACCCGGCGCGGAGACCGACGGACGAACCGAGGAACGTGCCCGAGAGCAGGCCCGGCTTGGGGTTGTACTCGTCGGTATACATCGCGGCGCAGACCTGCGTCATCTTGCCGACGCAGCACACGTCCACGTACTCGCCCAGCCCGTAGTGATCGAAGGCGAACGCCTTGCTGGTGCGCCCGAAGGTCTGCACCTCGTCGGACCACACCGCGATGTCGTTGGCCTTGCAGACCTCCATGAGCTCGCGGTGGAACGCCGCGGGAGCGCCGCGGAACCCGCCCTCGCCCTGGATCAACTCGAAGACGAAGCACGCGTGCTGCTTGGGGTAGCGCGCGATGAACTGCTCCAGGTGCCAGACCGCCATGTCGATGTACCGCGTCTCGCCCGAGACGTCACCACCGGACATTCGCTTCGCGGCGGCCGCGTCGTAGAAGGGCATGTAATCCACGAGCGTGGACAGCGGGATGCCCTGACGACCCGCCGCGTTGTCGCCGATCTGCGCCATCGTCGTCGAGCGGCCCATAAAGCAGTCCGCGAACGCGATCACGCGGCTCGCCGGAGCGTGCTTCTGATAGCACACCTTCAGGCCGTTCTCGTTCGCCATCGCGCCGGAGCCGCAGAGGAAGGCGTGGGTCAGGTTGGAGGTCTTGCGCGCCTCCTCGATGAGCGCGGATCCGAAGCGGATCGCGTCCTCGTTCATCATGAGGTTGCCCTGCATGATGGTGTCGCTGGTGGCGCCCTCGAGCGAGGCACGGGTGAGCTCGGGATCAGAGTGCCCGAAGAAGTGGACACCGATGCCCGTGATGAGATCGAGCTTCACCGAGCCGTCAAGCAGCTCGACATACGGACCGTTGCCGACGCCCGAACCGATATACGGGTAGAGCAGCGGGCGACCGCGCACAGCGGCGGCGCGTTCCATGAATCCCTCGAAGCTCTCGCTGGCGGCGGGGCTCACGGGCCCCCGCACCCCCGTGATCATGTCCGAGGCCTTGCCGACCTCGTCGACGATCGTGTCGATCGCGGTCCGTACGGCGTCCGAATTGTGCAGCGCGTGCCCAGCGGTCTCGGGGGCGGCGGTCGTTGTGTTGTTCATCGCAAACGCTCTCTTTCGCATGGAATCGCGGTCATCGAGTGTCCCGCGCGTGGTCTTATCGGCTCTCGGCGGACCCGCCTGTGCCCCAGTCGTCGTGAATCCGTATCAAAGTCGCGGCCAACAGGGCCGCGCGTTCGGTCAGGGAATCGAGTTCCACCCACTCGTCGTGGGTGTGCAGCCCGCCGCCGCGGACGCCCATCGTGTCGATCGTCGGCAGCCCGGCGGCCTGGAGCACGTTGCCGTCGCACACGCCCCCGGTGAACTCGAAGGGCAGCGTTTGCCCCAGCCGCTCGGCCTCTTCTCGCGCAAGCATCGCCAGACGGCGCACCTCGGGCGTCTCGGGCTTCGCGGGCCTGTTGAAAGATCGGTGGACTTTCACGCCCGGAATGCCTTGCCGCTCCAGCGCGATCAGTTTTTGCTCGAGGCTCTCGGCGGCCTCCTGGTCGGGGAAGCGCGCGTTGCCCCACGCCTCGCAGAAGTCGGGGACCACGTTCGTCGCGGTGCCGCCCTTGATGGGGCCGATGTTCACCGTCACGCCGCGCTCGAGGTCACTGAAGCCCTCGATAGCCGTCAGTGTGCGCGCCATCGCGTACACCGCGTTGACGCCCTTCTCGAACTCGCGACCCGCGTGGGCGCTCTTGCCGGTGACTTCCACCTTGAACTGGCCGCTGCCCTTGCGCGCGATCGCGAGCGCTCCGCCCGGCAGCGCCGGTTCGAGCGCGATGCCCACGTCGTGGCGCTTCGCCTCGGCGATGAGCGCCTCTTCGGAGCAGTAGGTCCCGGTCTCCTCGTCGCTGTTGAACGAGAACGACCAGCGCACCCGCACACCCGCCTCGTGCAGCGCCTCCAGCGCGTAGAGCGCCACGAGCAGGCCGCCCTTCATGTCCACCACGCCCGGGCCGATCGCGATGGCGCCGTCCGGCTGGATCTCCATCTCGCGGAAGGGCCCGTCTGGCGGGAAGACGGTGTCGAGGTGCCCCGCGATCAGCACGCGCGGGCCCTCCATCTCGTCGAAGCCCGCGCAGCGATGAACGACGGTGTGGGGCGGGGCGAGGTCGGAGCCGCCGCCCAGCAGCCACGTCGGGCGTTTCTGGCCCGCGTGGTCGGTGGATGTCGCGCCCAGTGCGCTCAGACGGCGCGCAAAGAAATCGCGCTGCTCGTCGAGCCCGGGTCTGTGGTCGTGTCCTGTCGGTATAGCGACGCAGCGTCGGAGGTCTTCGACCATCTCCGCACGCCGAGCGCCGATACGATCAACGATCGAGTCGGTCGAGGGCATGGTGCACCCGCTTCTGTAAAAGCAGTGTGTGGAAACGATCGGCCCAACAGTCTCTGGGATGGCGGCCGCAAGGAGCAGTCTACACCGGGTTTTCCCCTCAGGCGCGTCCGAGGACCCGTGCGACGGCGTCGCAGAACCCGTGTACCTCGGCGGGTCCGATATGCCCGATCGCCCCGACGCGGAACGTCTCCGCCTTCGTGACGCGCTGCGGGAAGATGATGTATCCCTCGCGGCGAAGGCCCGCTTTGAACGCGTCGAAGAAGCCATCGAAGTCGTCCGACGGGTAGAGGAACGTCGTGTTGATGTGGCTGCGGTACTCGTCGGCGATGTAGACGTGGCACCCGAGATCGGTCAGACGATCCATCGCGATGCGTTGGTTGTTCTGGAAACGACTCGCCCGGGCCGCGACGCCCTCCTGCTCGAGTTCGAGCAGCGCCTGCTCCATCGCGAGCAGCACGTGGGTGGGCGGGGTGTAGCGGAACCGCCCGGTCTGCTGCATCAACTTCCACTGCGCGCGCAGGTCGAGCGACATGGAGTGCGCGGGGCTGACCGCGTTCTCGATCGCTTCTTTCCGCGAGACGACGTAGCTCAGGCCCGGCAGGCCCTGCGCACACTTGTTGGCGCTCGCGACGATGTGGTCGATCGGCGCACGATCGAAGTCGATCGGCTTGCCCGGCCCGACCTCGTAACCGCAGAAGGACGCCATCGCGTCCACGAGCATGCGGACGTTGTGCTTCCGCGCAACGTCACCGATCGCGTTGAGGTCATGGACCACGCCCGCGGTCGTCTCGACGTGGCACAGCGCGACGTGCGTGTACCCGCCCTTGGAGAGTTCCGCGTCGATGAGCTCGGGGTCGTGCGAACGGTCCTCGGGGACCGTCACCTCGCCGAAGTTCACACCGATCTGCCGAGCGATGTCCTTCAGACGCTCGCCGTACAGACCGTTGGAGAGAATCAGAAGCCGCCCCGGTCGCCCGACCGCGCTGCCGATCATGGACTCCACGGCGTACGTGCCCGACCCGGGCAGCAGCGTGCAGGTCAGGTCGTCGCGACCCCCGCACACCACGTCGAGCAGCACACGCTGGCAGTTGCGGACCGCGTCGGTCGTGTCCGAGTCCCACGAACCCACGTCCAGCGTCGCGGCGGCACGCACCGTCGGCGACGTCGTCACCGGGCCGGGCGTCAGCAGCAGGCGTTTGCCCAGCACGTCCTCGGGGACGAAATCGATCATGGGTTTGTGGTCGGACGTGGTCGTTGAGGTCATCGCGTGGCTCCAGGGTCCCGACATGGGATCGCGGGATTGTATCCATCACCCCGGTGCGTTTGCTTGCGCCTGCCTCCAGCGATCTCGCGCGATGTCCAGCCGCTGGATGGGCTCCCGCACGCCGTTCTTCTCGAGGAAGTCGGCGCACGAGCCCGGGTCGCAGGGCGTCATGCCCAGTTTCACAAGCACGCGCCCAGACGACGGGTTCCGGAGGTAGAAGCAGGCGTGGACGCGATCGAGCGCCATGCCCCCGAACGCGTCCCCGAGGGCCGCGACGCCGCCCTCGGTCGCGTAGCCGTTGCCCCAGTGGTCCACGCCGACCCAGTATCCGAGCTCGGCCTCGCGCCGCTCGTCATCCACCACGAGCCCGCACCCGCCGACGAGCGTGCCTGTGTCCTTGCGGAGCATCACCCACACCCGCTCGTGCCTGGACTCGTCAGCGACGTGGTCCGCGAACCAGTGCGCATCCGCGACCGTGTACGGGTGCGGGATGCTGGACGTGGTGTCCGAGATCAAGGGGTGACCGATCACGGGTGTGATCGCCTCGGCGTGCTCGTGCCCTAGCGGCTCAAGTCTCAACCGCTCCGTCTCCATCAGCGGCGCACGGTTCATGCGTTCGTCTCCCACGTCCCTTCGAAGACAAGCCTTGCCGGGCCTTCCAGCCACACGCCGTCCTCCTCCTGTCCCGACCACCCGCACACCAAACGCCCGCCGGGCACCTCGACCTTGCAGACGTTGCCGAGAATCCCCTCGCGCACGCCCAGCGCGACGACCGCGCAGACGCCCGTGCCGCACCCCATCGTCGCGCCCGCCCCGCGTTCCCAGCTCACCACCCGGATCGCATCGCGATCGGTCACGCGCACGAGGTGGACGTTCGTGCGCTCGGGGAACGCATTGTGCTCGCACAGCCGAGGCCCGATCGTGAACAGCACCCCGGTCTCCTGCTCCGGGTCCACATCGGCAAAGAGCGCCGCGTGCGGGTTGCCCATCGACGCGCAGTACACCTCGCGCCCCTCGATGTCCCAGCGGGCACCGCCCCTGTGCTCAGCGATCATCGGGTCGATCGGCACATCCAACGCGCCGAAGCTCGGCGGACCCATGTCCACCGACACGCTCCGCAGCGCCCCGCCCTCGAACCTGGGCGTCGCGACAATCGTGCGCCCGCCGATCGCGATGCGCACCGCCTGATCCCCCGGCACGTACCCGCGCTCGATCGCGAGTTTTACGGCGCAGCGCAGCCCGTTGCCGCACACGCCCCCCTCGGAGCCGTCCGCGTTGATCACACGCATCTCGAGCAGGCGTTCGGTCATCGTGAGGATCAGCACCCCGTCGGACCCGACGCCCGTCCGCCGGTGACTGATCGCCTGCGTGTAGTGCGGCAGATCATCTAGACGCGCGAGCCCGGGCTCCGCGACCGCGTCCAGCAGCACGTAGTCGTTGCCAACGCTCTCGACCTTGGTGAACTTCATCGCGCCCACGCTACAACAACGCCCCCGCCTCCGGGACCTTCCAGAGCAGCACCACGAGCACGAGAGCGCACACCAGCACCACGCGCTTGAGCCACCGCACCGATCCGTCGATCGCAACCGAGCCGGTCGGGGCACCGATGAGGCCCATAAGCCGGCGCTGGCGGGAGCGGATCGAGCCGTGCCGGAAGGAGAACTTCGCGACGGGGATGTGGTTGAATCGCGCGACGGCGCCGAGCGCCCCGGCCATGCCCGAGGCGTCTTGCTCGTCGATGGGCGTGTTCTTCGTCCCCGATCGGACCGCCGCGAGGTGCTGGACCGCGAAGGCGTCGGCCTGCTCCTCGAAGCGGCGGCTGACCCAGCCGAGCACCAGGATCGCGCCGACGATCGCCAGCCCCCCACCGATAGCGTGGGCCCATCCCTCGGGTACGCCCGCGACGCGCCCGAGCGCGAGTGTCGCGAGCGACGAGACTAGGCCGACGACCACGAGCACCGTGCCGATGAGCCAGGGGATGTGCCTGTGGCGCGCGTGGGCGATCTCGTGGGCCATCACCGCTTCGACCTCACGCGCCGACAGGCGCTCGAGCAGCGCGTCGGTCAGCATGATGTAGCGCAGCCTTGGCAGCACGCCCACGAGCGCACCGTTCAGCAGCGCCCCGCGCGTCTCCCAGATCAACAGGTCCGCGACTCGCACCTTGTGACGTGCGCACAGCGCGTGCAGCTCGTCGCGGAGCTCGCCGGGCGGCAGCCTGCGCGTCCGCCAGATCATCTTCCAGAGCACCGGCAGCACGCCGACGATCGCGATCGCGCCGAGGCCCAGCCCCAGCGTGGCGATGGTGTCCGCGTGCTCGCCCAAGCGATCGTGAAAGCGGACCGCGATAAGGTCCACCGTCTCGATCCACGCGAAGAGCAGCAGGGCCGCGATCAGCGTGGGGCCGGCGTGGGTGCGGAGTTGGTCGCTCAGGAACTGCCAGCGGCTGGGGATCTCGTGAACGGGCTCGCCGCTCTCCAGGCGGCCGAAGTGCGTCGCCTCGCGCAGGCGTCTTTCGACGGGCCAGAAGGCCGCCCACAGCGCCGCGAGCGCCACCACGCCGGGCAGCAGCGCGAGCAGCTCATCGATGAGAATTAGGTCACCGACGCGCTCGCGGATGAAGGCGAGCCAGCCCAACGCGTAGCAGGCGAACCCGAGCCACAGCGCGCACGACCATTGCCCAAGGAGCAGCCCGCGATCGGCGATGCGCACCCACACGGCGCGCCCCGTGCGCGACAGGCGGCGCTCGCAGAACACGATGAGGATCATGAGGGCGACGATGATGACACCGAAGCCGATCAGCGTGATGGGCAGCACGTGCGCCCGGCACATCTCGATGAAATCACGCGCCCAGCCCGGCGCCCACGACAGGTCCGGTGAGACACCGTCCGCCGAGCCGACCCCGACGACCATGAGCAGGACGATGAGGTGCGTCATGCGCTCACGGACGCGCGATCTCGCCCAGGTCCACCGTCACGCCGTCGGGCTGGTAGTAGTCCACGCCCAGCGTGTCACCGTCGATGAACGTGAAGACCACCGCGCCCCGCCGGTACAGCGCCGCGTACTCCGTGTCCCCGGCGCTCGGGCCGGCGTACTCGCGGTGCTTGAGGCTCGAGGCGTGGAAGTGGTAGTGCAGGAGCGCGTCGTCGCTGTTGGTGATCATCTCCGGGGACGCGACGAAGCGGTTGTCGCCGTACCGCTGGGCGGGCCTTGGCGGGTAGTGCGTCGCGTAGAAGACGGGGGCGGAGTCGTCGCCGGTGATCACGCCGCCGTGCTCGGTGGAGCGGTCGTTGTGATCGAGGTCCGCCTGGCGGAAGACCTCCGAGGCGAGCCCGACGTCATCGAGCGCCTCGAGCGTGACGGCGACGACGAGCGCATCGGCCCAGCGCAGCCCGTCCTTCGTGTAGCGGAAGAGCTCGCGCTGCCCGCTGGTGCTGGCACCGTGGCGCAGGTTGGTCACGCGCCCGTCGAGGCGCCCCTCGATGTGCGCGATCAACTCGGGGCGCGTGGTCGCGAGCCAGCCCGGGCGGTGGCGCGAAGCCCACACGAGCGCCGCCAGGTGACGCAACGCGAGGCCCTGCTGCTGGTTGCCACGCAGGACGGCGACCACGCCGCTGGCGGTGCTCCAGAAGGTGCGGTGCTCCTCCTGGCTCAGGCGGTTGAGCCAGGCGAGCTCTTCGCCCGTCGCCGCGACGACGCCGAGCTCGTCGGCACCGCGTTTGAGGGCCATGAGCAGCGTGTCGTCGTCGCGTTCGATCGTGAGCGTGCGGAGTCGCTCGCCCGTGCGCACGCCATCGGGATCAAGTCGTTGCAGGAGGCTCCACGCGTCGAGGCGGTCACGCTCGCGCGTCACCGCGTTCTCCACGAGGCCCGCGAAGACGTCGAAGACGAGGTCCGGGATGTTGCGCTCGCCCACGAGCTTCGAAAGCGTTTCGTATTCGGGGCGCTCGAGATCCGGCGCTAGTGGCCTCACGCGCGAGAGCGAGGCGACGAACGCGGGCGCAAGATCCGTCCAGCCGCGAGCGTCCGCCTGCGCGCCCAGGTAACGGAGCACCTCCCACTCGCTCCACGCCGATTCGGTGGGGATCATCAGGCGGAGCATGTTCCGCGTGTCCTCGAGGTTCGCCTCGTCGGCAAAGAGCGCTTCGAGCGCTTCGAGACGCAGGTCCTGCCTCGCGCTACGGCTCCACGCGACGCTCTTGACCGCCTCGCGGATCGCCTCGTCGGACTGGCCCGCCTCGAAGTCGCGCCGGGCGCCCTCGATGGAGGCCCTGCGAGCGAGGATGGACTGCTCCTCGTCGCGGATCACCTGCGTGTCCGCAGGGGCCACATCTTTGGGGCCGCCCGAGCACGCCCCGAGAAGCGTGCAGGTGGCCAGAGCGAGCAAGACGAGCGTGCTTCGAGTGATTCCGTTCACGGGCATGCCCGGAGTGTACGTCGAGCCCCCCTTCCGCTCTCACGCACGATGGGCAGCCGCGAAGGCCTAGAATGCACCCGCACGATGACCCACGAACTCCCTCAATATCGAGACGCCAAGTCACCTCCCACCGCTCCCGGAACCCCGGATGGGTCTTTGGGCGGCGACGTGCATGCACGCGTGGATCGCGTCCTCGAAGCCATCCGGCCCGCGATCCAGAGCGATGGCGGGGATATCGAATTGGTGGAGATCACCGGTCAGGGCGTTGTTCGCATCCGTCTCCACGGGGCTTGCGTCGGCTGCCCATCGAGTACGATGACGCTTAAGTACGGCATCGAGAACAACCTGCGCGAATACGTCCCCGAGGTCACGGGCGTCGAGGCGGTCGAATAACCGCCCGTGGACGCAACTGACGCACCCGCAAGGGATTAGCGCAACGACTGCGCGTCTCACGAGGTGTGATGAATCTCGAACATTGTGCTTTCAGTCGGCGACGGCGCTGGTAGACTCGCGCTTGGTGGTGGGCTCGGACGATCGGTGGTACGCCGTCCGCCCACGTTGTTTGGTCCGCCTGCAGGAGGCTAGGCGATGCTGGTAATCACACGACGTGAAGGTGAAGAGGTCGTCATCGGCGACCCCAAGAACCCTATTGGGGTGGTTCGGATCGCGAACATCAAGGGGGACCGCGTGCGCATAGCGTTCGAGTTCCCCCGCGAGGTCGATGTCCACCGGCGCGAGGTCGCCGATCAGATCCTCAGCGAGGGCCCGAGCGTCGTCGCGAAGATCGGATCCTGACCCAGCGCCCCCGCTCGATGCTGCTCACCCGGTCCCCGCTGACGGCTCAGGCCGCTCGCGCCGCCCGTTGAGCAGACGCCCTATCCATGACTCACGATCGAGGTAGTGGTCGCCGACGAGCAGCAGCGCGAAGGCCCGTAGCACATCGAGGTCGTGGTACCGCGTGTCAGCCATCGATGCGGTTGAGCAGGACGCCCATGTCCCGGCGCACCTCGTCGGTGATCATGTCGCGCGCGGTCCAGACCGCGTTATCGAGCGCGGTGTGCGCGGGGCTGGGGTGCTCGGTGATCGTGTGGACATCTTCCAAGACGCGTCTGATGAGCGCAAAGGCCGCGTCGCCGGCCTTCACGAGGTTGCTCCTGATCTCGGCGAGCAGCGAATCGGCGCTCCCGCCTTGCTTCGGTCGCCAGCAGTCGTAATCCGTCGGGAGCGCGATGAGGGCGTAGGCGATCTCCGCCTCGCGTGCGAGACGCGCCTCGGGCATCGTGGTCATGCCGATCAGGTCCGCCCCGAGCGAGCGGTGCATCTCGCTCTCGGCCCTCGTGCTGAAGGCCGGCCCCTCCATGACCATCATCGTCGCGTGCTCGTGTACCTCGACTCCATCGAGCCCGCGCCCCGCGTTGACCACCGCCTCACGCAGCAGCGGGCAGAAGGGCTCGGCGAATTCCACGTGGACCGCGAGATCATCGAAGAACGTGCGCGCCCGGTGCATCGTGCGGTCGATCACCTGATCGGGGATCACGAGCGTGCCGGGGTGGATGTCCTCGCGGAGTGAGCCGCAGGCACCGGTCGCGAGCAGGTGGGTGACGCCCAACGACTTCATCGCGAACACGTTGGCGCGGTAAGGCACCTCGTGGGGCGGGAGCCGGTGCCCCTCGCCGTGACGGGGGAGCACCGCTACGTCGAACGCGCCCTCTCCGGTGTCGATGGTCGCGAGCATGACGTCCGCGCTGGGCTTGCCCCAGGGCGTATCCACGACCGCGGTGCGCGCGTCCTTCGGGTTGAGTTCCTCACGGATACGCTCGCCGATACCCGTGCCGCCGATAATGCCGATCTTTGCGTTCATGCCTCGCAGGATACCCGCTGCGCGCAACGGACCGGTTCAGAGCGTCGTCAGGCGTGCCAACTCCACGAGCTGCCCCACGCTGAGCGCTTCGGGGCGCATCTCGTGTGTCACGCCCTCGGGCAGCGCGCCGTCCCGCCCGATGATCGCCCCGAGCTGCTTGCGACGCTTGGTAAACAGCGTGCGGCACAGCTTCGCGAGCGCCCCGGGGTCATCCGTGAGCGCCTCATCGCGAGGCACGATCGCCAGCATCTCGCTCGTCACCTTCGGCTGGGGCCAGAAGCACCCGGGCGGCAGCGTCGCGATGCGCTCGACGGTACACATCGCCTGGATGAGCACCGTGAGCTCCGAGTAGTCGCGCGTGTTGGGCTGCGCCCGCACGCGCTGGCCCACCTCACGCTGGATCGTGACGTACTGCCCGAGGCATTGATTCGCGTGCGCCGTCGCGAGGGCGACCATCAGCGGGCTCGCCGCCCCGTAGGGCAGGTTCGCAACCAGCGTGAAGGGGCGATCCCCGATCGCGCCGAGCAACGCCATACTGATAGCCCGTTTGCTCTCCAGGCAATCGCCTTCTACGAGGGTCACGCGATCGCCGAAGCGGATGCGCAGGATCGCGCACATATCGGTATCGAGCTCAGAGAGGACGATCTCGCAGCCGCGCTCGACGAGTTCGTCGGTCATCGTGCCGGTGCCGGGCCCCACCTCCAGCACGAGGCTGCCCTCTCCCACGCCCGACGCGTTGACGAGGCGTGTGATGTGGTCGTGCGCGATGAGAAAATTCTGCCCGAGCGCATACTTCGGGTGCGCGCCGACGCTCGAGAGCAGGGCCTTGATCTCGCGGACGGTCTGCATGGTTACCAATCGCCCCCGAGGATCTTGCCGATCGCGTGAGCCACGCCGTCCTCGTCGAAGCCGGGGGCCTCGACATCGGAGACGGCCTTCGCCTCGGGGACCGCGTTGCCCATCGCGATGCCCAGGGCGGCGCCCTCGAGCATCTGGATGTCGTTGATCTCGTCGCCGATCGCCGCGATGCGTGTCCGGTCGATGCCCTGCTGCAGGGCGAGGCGGTGGATCGCGGTCCACTTGTTCACCTGCGGGTCGAAGACCTCGAGCAGGTGGATCGCCTCGTCCTTCACCCCCCCGCTCCCGTCCTTGCTGCCCGAGACCGCGGCGAAGTGCTGCGTGTGCGCCTCGCGTCCGAAGGTCTCGATGATCGAGCCGCCCAGCTCACGCATAATGGACTCGTGGGCCGCGAACCCGACGCGGATGGTGTGCTCAGGGTGCTCATCGTCACGAACGTGCCCGACGAACTTCACCTCTACGCCCATGTGCTCGAACCACCAGCGGCTGGGCTCCTCGATCGGGCCCGAGTTCACCACGAGGTAGTCGTACCCAGCGGCGCCCCGGTCTTTGAGCAGCAGCGGAGCCCGCTCGTGCTGCGCGAAGTGATCGCACAATCGGTGGACGAGTTCCTCGCGCATCGCCCATCGGTGCAGCGTGGAGTTGTCCACCGCGTCGGCGATCATCGCTCCGCCGGCGCACACAACGGGCGCGATGTCACGCCCCTTCGCGGGTGTTCGCGCATCGATCGCGTTGAGGTGGCGCGCCGACTCGATCAGTCCACGCCCCGTACACACCACCACTTCGAGGCCCGCGTCGCGTGCCCGGGCGATCGCCTCGATGTTGGCCCGGCGCACCACGCCCTCGGGCCCGATGAGGGTGCCGTCGAGGTCGATCGCGAGCAGGTCATAGCGTCTGGTGCCCATGGGGCGGGAGCGTAGGGCCGGGTGCGTGATTGTGCTTTCGGGATGGCCCAACGTGTGGTATCTTTGGGTATGCCACACGTCGGCGCACCGCGTCATGCCCGCCATCCGCACAGGAGCCCATTGCGGCATGGCTGAACTGCCCGACGCCCTCGCGACCAGCGCCCACGCGCTCGGCCCCCAGCTGGAGCCGGCGCTGCTCGACGCCTGCGAAGGAAAACTCCGCGACATCGTCTGGTTCCGCACGGATTGGCAGCGCTCCGGCGCCGCAACCGCGTACGCGAAGGTGGACGTCAACGGGCAGGAACGTGACGCGGTGGTGAAGGTCCCCGTCGGCCCGGGCGAGCTGCGCTTCACACGCGGGCTCTGCGAGACGACGGCCCCAACGCCGCGCGTCGCCTTCTGCGGCGAAGAGATCGGAGGCTGGGATTTCTGCTGGATCGTGATGGAACGCCTGCCGGGCGACCCGCTAGCAGCCCACATCCACAGCGAGGTCTTCCAGCAGCTCGCAACCGCCGCGGCGTCCTTCTACAAGCACGCCGCGGAGGCGTGGCCCGACATCCAGCGGCGCAAGGAGTGGGATTGGTCGTCTCTGCTCGAGAAGGCGCAGACGAAGGCACGCGAGCACGCGATCGTGGAGGACCAGTCCTGGCGCAACAATCTCCGCGAGGTGAGCCGGCACCTCGGTCGCATCGTCGAGGCGTGGTCCGCCCGCCCCTGCGACACCTGGTGTCACGGCGACCTCCACCCGGGCAACCTCATGCGCCGCGACGACGAGAGCCCCTGGGGCGACGAGGGGCCCGTGCTGCTCGATTTCGCCGAGACGCACGCGGGGCACTGGTCGGAGGACGCGATCTATATGGAGCGTCTCTTCTGGGCGCGCCCCGAGGTGCTGCAAGAGGCCAAGCCGGTGCAGGCGCTGCGCAAGGCGCGCAAAGAGCAGGGCCTCGTCTCAGATGGTGACGACGGCGCGTACCTCGACATCCGACGCGTGCTCATCGCGGCTACGGCGCCCGCGTTTATTGATCGCGATGGGCACCCTGCGTATCTGAAGGCGGCGCTTGAGGTGTTGGAGCGGACTTTGCCGTTGGTTTTGGAGCGGGTGTGAACGAGCCGACCGGTGAATCAGAATAGGCAAGCATGAATCAGCCCTCTTCTGAACCATCCCGGATGCGCTGCCTGATGTGCGATCACGAGAGTCAGGAGTTTCTCGATGATCGGCGCACCTGCCCGTCGTGTGGTTACCTACACCGACGCACGCAAAGCCCGGCGATGGCTCCGACGTGTGCAGACTGTGGCTGTCGATTGAAGCCTGCGCCCGATGATGCGGTCTGCCCAGCCTGCGGGAGTTTCGAACGCACCCAGCCGAAACCACCTCGACGCGGATTTCGACGCGCCGTGCCGTGGCTGCCGTTCGTCATCATCGCGCTGTCGCCACTGATCGTGATCGGCGCGATCTGGTTGTACTCCGTATGGAGCGTCTCGCAGTTCTATTTCGGCTCGCCTTGACTCACGCCGTAGCCACCACATCACCCTGATTCGCCTCGCCGTCCTTCGCCTGTTCCGGCTCGCCCTTCGGGTACGCGATGCGGCTGTGGTAGATGCTGGTGAGGCTGCGGACGATGGCGGCTTCGATGAGCGTGAGCTCGCGCAGGGTGAGCTCGCACTCGTCGAACTGGCCGTCGAGAAGACGCTTGCGGGCGAGGTCGTGAACGAGCTGCTCGAGGCGGGCGGACGTCGGAGAGTCCATCGCGCGGGCGGCGGACTCTGAGGCGTCGGCGAGCATGAGGATCGCCGCCTCGCGCGTGCGCGGGCGCGGGCCCGGGTAGCGGTACTCGAACTCGGCGGGGCGCTCCACGTTGTCGTCCGCATCGGCGGCCTTCTTGGCCTGGTCGTAGAAGTAGGCGACGAGCGTGGTGCCGTGATGGCTCTCGATGTAGTGGTGCAGGCTGCGCGGCAGCCCGTACTCGCGGGCGAGCTCCACGCCGTCTTTCACGTGCCCGACGATCACCAGGAGGCTCATCGCGGGCGAAAGGCGGTCGTGCTTGTTCATGCCCGGCGACTGGTTCTCCACGAAGTAGTCGGGCTTGTTCATCTTCCCGATGTCGTGGTAGACCGCGCCGACGTAGGCGTGCAGCGAGTCCGCGCCGATGGCGTCCGCCGCGGACTCGGCGAGCGTCGCGACGTTGAGCGCGTGGTTGTAGGTGCCCGGGGCGCGCTGCTGCAGCTGGCGGAGCAGTGGGTGCTTCGGGTCGCGCAGCTCGGCGAGCGTCATGCCCGTGGTGATATCGAAGACACGCTCGATCGTCGGCAGCGTGACGAGCAGCATGGCGGAGGCGAGGAACGCGCCCGCGCCGGCGGTCGCACCGTCGGCGAGCAGCTCGAGCATCACGATCCACGCGTTGAAATGCTCATCGAGCCCGGTGAGCGGGCGTTCGACGAGCCCGACGAGCACGACACCCATCGCGACGCCGGCGGTGGTCACCAGCCCCCCTCGCACCACGTCGTTGCGCGAGCGAATGCCGCTCATGCGCCACGCCGCCAGCATCACGCCGACGAGCCCCGCGACGAAGAAGGCCTCGCCCAGGTCGAGCGCCGTCGCGGTGAGCAGCATCGAGGCGAGTCCGACGAGCATCGCGAGGCGCCGGTCGTACGCGACGACCGCGATCATGCCCACGAACAGCGTCGGCGTGAGCACCGCGGCCCACACGAGGTCCGGCGCCCGCGTCGAGAGCCAGCTTGAGAGCAGCGTGGCGCCCAGGAGCATCCCGGCGAGGGCCGCCAGGCGCCACGGGTGCGTGAGCAATACGCGGTAGAAGAACCAGAGGTACCCGCCGATCGCGGCGGCGATGATCGCGACGATGCCCGCCAAGCCGAACCAACGCGTCATCGCGCGGATGGTTGTGCGCTCGGAGCGGAACCGCTTGAGTTCTTCGAGCGCCACGCCGTAGGTCGCGCCGTCGATGCGTTGCCCTGCGCTGTAGAGCACCTCTCCGGCGGTGTATCCGCGCATCACGGGCTGCACGCTGGCGACCGCCTCGGCGATCGCGCCGTCGGTGGCCTCGCGGTCGAGCCGGTAGGTCGGCTGCCCCTCGCGGAGCACGCGCTCGACGAAGACCTGGGCACGCTCGTTGTAGAGGCCAGATTGCTGCGCGATGCTCGTCAGCGCGTCGCGGAGTTTCTGGCTGTAGGCGTCCGGATCGCCGTCGATGGGGAGCGCCACGTCCTTGCGCACGCGTTTGCGCTGCACGACGCCGCCATCCTCGATCGCGGGCGTGACGAGCACGAGCTCGTTGTAGCCCGACGTGAAGATGCGCTGGTACGCCTGGCTGCGCAGGAGCACGGTGTTGCGGAGCCGGTCGCCGGCACGCCCGATGAAGTTCGCCCAGCGCGTTGACGACTCGCCGTCGGCGCCCTCGGCCTTTACGACGCTGTATATCTCGGGCGTCAGGCCGAAGCTCTCGACCAGTGCCTGATCAACGGCGTCGAAGGACTCTGTCACCGCGAGCGCTTCGGGGAGTGTGATGAGGCCGCTGACGATCGCGTCGACCGTGGCGGTCTCGAGCGCGTACACGGGCGGCGCGTTCTGGCGGATCATCTCCCGCGCACGATCGGTGTCCTCGGGGACCTCGATCTGGAAGTTCAATCGCGCGGTGCGCGTCTCCGTCGCGGTGCGGTCGGGCGCGGGGAGCAGTGCGCCCCGGAACGCGAAGGCGACCGTCGCGGTGACGACCACGAAGCACAACGCGATCGCGAGGCCGGTGAGCGCCGTCGGGCTCGAGACGATCCGTTCCATGCGGCTCTGCTTGTCCGATTGGATGATGCGCCGGACGCCCTCACGCCTCGCGCTGGACGAGCTCTGCTCGGACGTCGGCTTGGACGAGCCCTTAGAAGACTTGTTCGTCTTCGGCTTCGAGGCGCTCTTCGCGGGGCCCTTGGCCCCGCCCGGGTGTTTCGGATCGCTCGGCTTCTCGCTCACGCGTCACCCCCCTGGGCGTACGAGCCGTTGGGGTCGTACGCATCGATGATCTGCTGCACGAGCGTGTGGCGCACCACGTCGGCCTTGTCCAACATGCAACTCGCGATGCCCGGCACCCTCCGGAGACGGTGCAGCGCGTCGATCAAGCCCGACTCGCCCGGCTCGGGCAGGTCGATCTGAGACGGGTCGCCCGTCACGATCATCTTCGACCGCTGGCCCATGCGTGTGAGGAACATCTGCATCTGACCTCGGGTGGTGTTCTGCGCCTCGTCGAGGATGATCACCGCGTCGTTCAGCGTGCGCCCGCGCATGAACGCGAGGGGCACCACCTCGACGACATCGGCGGCCATGAACCGCTTCATCGTCGTGTAATCCATCATGTCCTCGAGCGCGTCGAGCAGCGGGCGCAGGTACGGATTTACCTTGGCGTGCAGATCGCCCGGCAGGTAGCCGAGCTTCTCGCCCGCCTCGACCGCTGGGCGCGCGAGGATCGCCTTCTTTACGCGACCGACCTTGAGCAGGTGGATCGCTGCGGCGACCGCAAGGTACGTCTTGCCGGTGCCCGCGGGGCCGACGCCGAAGACCAGGTCGTTCGTCTCGATCGCGTTGAGGTACGCACGCTGGTTATCGCCCTTGGGTTCCAGACGGCGCCCCGCGGCGTACACGTCGAGCCGATCGGCCCACGATGAGTCCGAGAGCGTCGAGTCGGGGCGCACGCTCGCGGCGCGGTCGGCGATGAGGTCGAGCACCTGCTGGCGGCTGAGCGTTCGCCTTTTATCGCCCGCGCGGAAGAGCTCTTCGATGACGCCCTGAGCGGCAATGACCGAGGGGCGCTCACCTTCGATGGAGACATCGCCGTCGCGCGCCGAGATACTCACACCGAGGGTTTCTCGTACCATCTTCAGGTTCCGCTCGCCCGTGCCAAACGCGGCAACGCGGTCTACCGCCTCAGGAACACGGAGCGTGAGTTGCACGATGCGGACTCCAACGACACCCAGACGGCCCGAGCATGACGCACGCGGACCCGCACCGAGCGCAGAACAACCGCGCCAGTCTACGCCTCATCGGTCCGATCATGCAGCCCATTTCCTACAATCTGTTCGTAATCTGATAGGCATAGGCCTGCTGGCGCTCTGCCTCGTGGCCCTGCCAGCCTGCCAAGGAACGCCGCGCCAGCCGAAGCCCACTCTGGATGGCGAGGTGCTCACCGTCCGCGCCAGCCGCGACAGCATCCTGCCTGCCCTGCGTTTCGCCTGTGCCAAGAACGGCATGGTCTACACCCGCATGGTGCGGGACGAGCCCGAATTGCTCGTCTTCGAGCTCATGACGGTGCGCGACGAGCCCGCGCAGGTCACCGGTGTGCGCGCGGGCGAGAGCGATCTGTGGTCCTTCGAGGCGGAGGTGGGCCGATTCGGGAACGTGGGGCTGGAGGCGGCGCTGCTGATTATGTTCGGCGAGCGGCTGAACGCGGTGCGCGCGGCGGGGCAGTAGCCCGACCTCAGATCAGTACGTCGCGACGCAGACCATCGGGTCCTTGAGCGCCTTCGACAGCGGCTCGCCCTGCCCGAACACCGGTAGCCCGAGTTCCTTGAGACCCTCCACGAGCCCGTACGTGCGCGCACAGGCGATGCACGCCTCCACGACCACGCCGTCTGCCTTCATCTCCGTGATCTTCGCCTTGAGGTCCTTATCGCCCATGAGCCGGCGCTGCGAGGGCCCCCAGATGATGAGCGTGACATGCTCGAACCAGCCGGCGCGTTTCGCGGCGTGCGTGTACATCAGCGCCATGCGGTGGGCGACGTCGGGGTCGCCGCTGGTCCAGACGACGACGAGCGAGTTCGGCTCCGCGCCCCCCTGCTGCTGCCCCGCCATCGCGTTGCCAGCCATCGCGCCCATCCCCAGCGCCGCTATCGCGCCCATCGAGTCTCTTCGGTTCATGGTCATGCTGAGGTCCTTTCGGTGAGGCGGCGGATCGGAAGTTACCACAGTGCAGTGGTTCGTAGGGCGCAGCCCGGAGCCCAACGTCTTCGCCGTCTCCAATCAGGGCTCGTGGGGCTCTCTTCGTTCGACCCACGGCACACACTTCACCCCGCAACCCGCGGTCTGAACTGCTTGCGTCCGCCCTGCTCCACCGGTTTGCCGCCACGGACGCGGACGCCCTCGGGGCCGAGGACCGTGCGGAGGTCTGCGAGGAGGTCGGCGGTCGGCGTGACCTTCAGTCGCGATTCGAGGATCACGTCGCTGGCATCCTTGCGGATCACGAGTTCCAGGGGCACCGGCGTCGCGCCGATCGCGACGCCCCGGCTACGCACGAGGCCCGAGAGCTGGAGCAGCGTGGATTCGGCGTGGCCGTTGAGGCGCGTCGCGTCGAGCGTGAGCTCCACGCGCGTGGAAAGGTCCGCGTCGGCACGCTCGACGGGGATCACGTTCTCCACCTTGAGCTGCGGGTCGCCCCGCGAGTGATCGACGTCGCCGATGAGGAAGACGATGGCGTCGGTCGTCATGTGCTGCGCGTGCTCGCTGTAGGTGCGCGGGAAGAGCACCGCGTCGAAGGAGCCCGCCAGGTCCTCGAAGGTCACGATCGCCATGCGGTCGCCCTTCTTCGTGGTGATGGGGCGGATGGACTTGATCATGCCGCCGACGATCACGCGCTGGTCCTGCGTGCGCCCGCTGAGATCGACCGACGACGTGTTGCCGAACTCGCGCATGCGGTCGGCGAAGCGGTCCAGCGGGTGGCTACTGACGTAGAAGCCCAGGACCTCCTTCTCCTTGGCGAGCATGGTGCCCTCGTCCCACTCCCGCGCCCGCGCGAGCGCCGGCTCCGGGCGGTCATCGGCCACCGGGGTCGCCTCGCCCCCGCCGAAAAGCCCTCCCTGGCCAGCGGCGCGGTCTTTCGCCAGCGACTGCCCGGCGGCGACGGCGCTCTCGATCGTCCCGACCATCGCGGCGCGCTGCTCCTGCGAGTGCACGCTGTCGAAGGCGCCGCACACGATGAGCGCCTCGATCGTCGCCTTGTTCACCGTGCCCGGCGGCACACGCTCGCAGAAGTCGTAGAGCGACTTGTAGGGCCCGTTGGCCTTGCGCTCGAAGACGATCGCCTCGATCGCCTTCTTGCCGGCGCCCTTGATCGCCTTCATGCCGAAGCGCACGTGCCCGTTCACCGCGATCGCGTCCTCGTGCGGCCCGATCACGACCGTGAAGTCCTCGTCCGACAGGTTCACGTCCGGCGGCTGCACGTCCACGCCAACGCTGCCATCGAAGAACCTGGTCTTGCGGCAGTCGTCCTTGTACTTGATCCAGTCTTCGACCTTCTG
>JAJDDE010000197.1 GCA_029260475.1 Phycisphaerales bacterium
CCCACGAGGACTGGTCGGCGGGGCTCAGCCCCAGGAAGGAGAGCACGGCTTCGAAGTTGATCGCCGCGGCGATCGCGAAGGAGCTCTCGACGAGCACTGGGGTCACGCCGTTGGGCAGCATGTGCTTGAAGAGCACCGAACGCAGCGGGAGTCCGACGGCTCGGGCGGACTGCACGAAGTCCTGCGAGCGCAGCTTGAAGAACTCGGCGCGGATGAACCGCGCAGCGCTCGTCCACGTTACGCAGCCGATGACCGCCATCATGATGTACGTGCTCCGAGGCAGCACCGCGGCGGCGACGATCAGCAGGAAGAGCACCGGGATCGATTGGAAAATCTCGACGAGGCGGTAGAGGAAGAAATCCACCCAGCCGCCGAAGTAGCCCATGAGCGCGCCGAGGGTGACGCCGATGAAGACCGCGATACCTGTGGAAACAAGACCGATCGAGATCGAGAGGCGGCAGGCGTAGAACATGTGCCCGAGCACGTCCTGGCCCAACGAGTTGGTGCCCAGCACGTAAACGTCATCCACGCCCGAGAGCTCCGCTGCATCGCTCTCGCCCAGCGCCTGCTCGATCGTGACGCCCGGCGGTTCGAGCTGTCCGGAGGTGGAGCCTTGCGTGGGTGAGAATGGGACGAACGTGAACACCGCGTCGGCGTTGCCTTGCTTCACCTCGGCGCGGTACTCGAACTGAGCGAGCGGCTGGACCCAGCGGTCCGCGACGACGAAGCCCGTGACACCGGCAACGAGGAGCACCGAGACCAGGCGCATCGGCTGTGGCACCCGCTTGAGGTGATCGATCGCGGCGATCAGGAAGGGGATCGCGGCGACGATCACTCCGATGCCCGCAGCGAGGAGCAGGTGGATACCGAACTCGTCGGGCCCCGGGGAGGGCCACTCGAAGCGCTCTTCGAGGGGCACGAGCAGATAGTGGGCGAGCTTGATGAGCGCGAACGTGAGGCCCGCCTGGGCGCTGATGCCCATCAGCCAGCGGAGCCGGTCACCCCGCCCGGTGCGGGCGATCGACTTCGGCAGCGCCATGAAGGGCACCGCGAAGAGCGTGAAGAGGATCAGCAGGATGTCGGTCGCGGTGAGATATTTGAAGAGTGGGGAGGTGGTGCGGAAGACGTCGCCGTTGGCGTCGAGCTCGCGATAGATGAGCGGATGGCCGCTGGCGAGGAGCGGGCTGAAGACCGCGAAGAAGGCGATGATCGCGAGCCAGGCGAGGCCGAAGATCGCGCCCGGGCGCCGGATGACGTAGGCCCAGGCCTCTTCCCAGAAGCCCTTAGACTCGCGATGCCCGATGCCCTGCATGAGTTGCACGCCGGTGACGCGTTTCTCAGAGAGGTGGGACTCGGGTGTGTCTGGGGTGGTGGTTGCCATGGCTCGCGGATGCTCAGTTGTAGGAGATGCGCGGATCGGCGACCGCGTAGAGGATGTCCGCCAGCAGCAGACCGAAGATGTTCACGACGCCGATGATCAGGGCGTTGGCGAGGATGATCTCGATCTCGCGTTGGTTGATCGCGTCGATGAGCAGGCTGCCCATGCCCGGGACGCTGAAGATGCGTTCGATGACGACCGAGCCGGAGAGCATGACGGGGAAGATGCTCACGAACATGGTGATGAGCGGGAGCAGGGAGTTGCGGAAGACGTGCGCCCAGACCACGTTGCGGGGCGCGACGCCCTTAGCGCGTGCGGTGCGCACGTAGTCGGCGTTGAAGTTCTCGAGCATCGCGGCGCGGGTCTGCTTGGAGAGGACCGCGAAGCCGCCGTAGACGAGGCAGAGGACGGGCAGGCAGATGTGCCAGAGGGTGTCTAGGAGGTAGCCCCGGTGCCATGAGCCGTCGGCTGCGAAGGAGGGGAGGAAGAGGTAGGCGTCGGCGTTGGCGCCGTGGAGCCCGTTGACGGGGAACCAGCCGAGGTAGGCGTTATTGGCGAGGTATCCGATGGCGAGGACACCGGCCCACACGATGGGGATCGAGTAGAGGCCGATCATGATCGTGCCCAGGCCGGTATCGACGAACTTGCCTTGCTTGGTCGCTGCGAGCATGCCGGCGGGGATCGCGATGAAGTAGATGATGGGTATCGCGATGCCGTTGAGCAGGAGCGTGACGGGGAGGGCACGCGCGATCAGGTCTTCCACGGGCTCGGACGTGAGCAGCGAAGAGCCGAGGTCCGGCTTGCCGACAGAGAGCGTGTTCGGGATGAGGGTGAATCCCGACGTATCGAAGGGCTTGGCGCGGACGACGCTCTCGTAGGTTTCGCGAGCTTTGAGGGTCTTCTCTCGCTGCTCGACCATCGCACGGGCGAGTCGCTCGACCTCCGCGAACGCGGGCTGGGTCCGGACGGGCTCGTGACGCCGGATGACACCCTTCTTGACGTTGCGCTCGTCGTCGAGATAGGAGTTGGTCCCGATCGTTTCGCGGACGGCGTTGCGGCGCTTGACCCGCGGCAGTCGCTCTCCCTCGTCATCGACGCTCACGCAGTCCCGGAGTTCGGTGAAGTAGCTGGAGATCGCCGTTTCGAGCTTCACGCGAGCAACAAGGTAGTCCGCGCGGGTCTCGGCGAACTCGGAGCTAACGCGCCTGAAGACGCTGGCCTTGTGCGATTCGGTGGCGTCAGATGCGAATTCGTAGGGCTCGGCCTTCGGGTGCGCGACGGTCGCTTCGATGTCGTCGAACCAGTTGGCGGCGGGGATGGCCTTGAGTTCCTTGGGGAGCTTGACGCGGGTGCCGCCAGGGCCGACCTGGTCCTGCCAACCGAACTTGACGGGGCTCACACGCCCCAGCCAGTGGACGTACTGGACGACGAGGTGGTCGTCGAGGCCGAAGCGGTCCTCGAGCGCGGCCTTCTGGAGGGCCGCTTCTCGGTTGCCGGCCTGGCCGCCCGAGGCGTTGAATCGCGCGCCCGCTCCGATGCCGCCCGGCGCTATCGCGACGAGCGCGTAGAGCAGGAAGGTCATCCCGATAAGCGTCGGGATCATGATCAGGATGCGTCGAAGGATGTAGGTGATCATGGGGGTGTGCTTCTCCGCGTGCGCTCGGCGTGAGCGGTTCGATCAGGGGGAAAGCGTCTCGCCCATGCCCGATGAATCCTTCCAGAACTCGTGATACTCGATGCCCGAGTTGTACTCCTTGAAGTTCTTGGTCTCCTTGGTCGTGAAGCGGCGCCAGGGGAGTTCCATGAGGAACGTGTAGGGCTGCTCCTGGTGGATGAGCTCGTGCAGTTGGTGCCAGACCGCCATGCGTTCGTCGAAGTCCACGGTTTGGCTGCCGATGTCGATCAGGCGGTCGGCCTCGGGGTTGTTCCACTGCGTGAAGTTGTCGCCCTGGCCCTCGATCGAGTCGGAGTGCCAGAGCTGGTTGGGGTCGGACTCGGGCTTTGAGGCGGACCACGCGAGCGTGATGCAGTCGAACTCGCGGGTGTTCAGCTTCGTCGTCATGATCGCCCAGTCGATGGGGTTCTTCTTCATGCGGATGCCGATCTTCGCGCACTGTTCACCGATGTAGCTGACGGTGCGCTCGGTGCTCTCCTGCCCGTTCGAGTAGGTGAACTCGAACTCGAACTCGTCGCCCTCCTCGTTCTCCAGCACGTTGTCGCCATCGGTGTCTGTCCAGCCGGCTTCGGCGAGGAGTTCCTTGGCGCGGTCCATGTCGTAGGGCCACGGCTCGATGTCGGAGTTGGACTGCTTGGATGTGCTGGAGAAAGGGCCGGTGCGTGGGCGGGCGAGGCCGTAACTGATGTCGCGGATGATGCGGTCGCGATCGATCAGGTGTGTCATCGCGAGGCGGACGCGCTGGTCGGCGAAGGGTGTGGTGGTGCCGTCGGGCTTCTCGCCCGTCTGCCATGCGATGAAGGCGTAACCGCCCCGCATGTTGTACCAGACGCGCTCGTCGAATCGGTCCTTGAAGCTCTGGTCCTCTCGCTTCCGCATGATCTGGTCGGCGGACGGGCGCATCATGTCGCCCTGCCCGTTGGAGTACGCGGTGAGGCGTGCCTGGCCGTCGGAGATGACTCTGAACCGCAGGCGATCGACGGGGGGTGTCGGGCCCCAGTAGTTCTCGTTGCGGACGAGCCGGATGTCCTGGCCCGGCGCCCACTGGTTGTTGGGGTCGAGGTTGGCGAGGCGGAACGGGCCCGAGCCCATGGTGAGGCCGTTGGAGTTGTTGAAGGTGTTGGGTGTGTCGATGAACTCGCGGTAGTAGTGCTCGGGCATCACGCGGAAGAGCATCGCCTGCTCGAGGTTGTCCGAGTTGGTGTTCTTGAACGTGAACTCCACGACCTTGTTGCTGATCGGCGTGACCTTGTCGATGTTGTAGTACACCGAGCGATCGCGGTCGGCCTCGATCTGCGGATTGAAGATGACGTCGTGGAAGGTGAAGGCGACGTCGTGGGCTTCGACGGGCGTGCCGTCGGAGAAGATCGCTTCGTCGCGGATTTTCACGCGGAGCCACATGCCATCGTCGGCGTACTGCCACGCCTCGGCGAGGCGGCCTCGCACCGTCAACTCGGTGGGGTCGTACCAGCCCAGGCTCTCGATAATGGCGTCGTTGACGCGTCGCCCGTAGACGTCGGAGAAGCGGTAGGGGGTGATCTTGCGGGGCTGGCCCTCGAAGATCTCGACGAATTCGCCGCCGGCGGTGTAGCCCGGGTCGCGGCGCGGGTTGCTGGAGTACGTCCAGGGTTCCGAGATGGTGACCTCGGTGCCGTCCTCGCGCGCCCAGGAAGTGTCCACGTTCGCGCGGGACAGGCCCGGGCCGTCGCCGAGCGAGATGCCGTCCGCGTTGGAAGGCGTGCCGTCGGATGTGCGCACGCCCGAGGCGATGACGGCGTCGATGCGCCCGCTGAGAGTGGTGAGGGCGGCGACGATCTGCTCGTTGTTCTGCCGGAGCGCGCCATCGACGATGTTGGAGAACTCGTCGATCTCGCTCGAGAGTTTCTTCACGCTGTCGTCGAAACGCTGCATCGTGGTGGTCACCACGGCGTTCGACTTGGTGAGGGCGGAGTCGGTCTTCTGGCGCTCTCCGTATTCGCGATCGCTCGCGAGCATCGTCAGGGCCTGCATGACCAAGACGATGAGCATCAGAAGGACGATCACGAAGTCTTTGATTCCGAAGCGGTTCTGCATCGCTTGATTTCCCTCGGGCCCCTCACGGGCGGTGGTTTGGTGACCCCACAGACTACTTGCGGGCGCGTTTAGGATCAAACGCCTCGCGAAGACCCTCACCGACAAAGTTCAGCGCGAGCAGGGTGATGCCCAGCAGTGCGCAGGGGGTGACGATGAGCCACCAGCGGACCTTCACGGTGTTGAGTTCGCTGAGCCCCTCCGCCGCCAGGTTGCCCCAACTGGGGAGCGGCGCCGCGACGCCGATACCGAGGAAGCTCAAGAAGCTCTCCTGGAGGATCGCTTGCGGCACCGTCAGCGTTGCGTACACCACGATCGGTCCCATGAGGTTTGGGAGCAGGTGACGAGTAAACTGTGTGTGTACGGGTGTGCCCATCGCGCGGGCCGCCTCCATAAACGGTCGTTCTTTGAGCGAGAGCACCTGCCCGCGGATAACGCGGGCCATGGTGAGCCACGAGACGCCGCCGATCGCGACCAGCAGGATGATGACCTCGAGCGTTTTGCGCTGCCCATCGGAAAGGGGGCGCGGCGTGAGCGCACGGAGTTGGCGGAAGACCGGGCGGAGCTCGCTCGAGAGCGCGTTGTCCTGTTGCAATAACAGGGCCCCGGATGCCGCATCTTCGGCGCGATCGGTCAGGACCAGCCACGCGGGGCCACGCTCGGTGAGCCAGCGGTCGTAGCCGTCTTGGCCGGCGAATGAGCCGACCGCGAGTTGACCGTCGATCGCGGCCTTGAGGTCAGGCTCGGTGTCCAGCAGTTGGCGGGCGTCGTCTTTGTTGGCGTCCGTGACGCCGCGACGCTCGAGCTCTTGAAAGGCCTGCTGCTGGATGAAGTCCGCTCGGGCGGCCTTCTTGAAGGCCCATTCGTCGATGAGCGCATCGCCCGCGACCGCGAGGAGGACGACGAGGAGGATGTACGGGAGGCCGTAGAGGATGTCCACGATGCGCATCATCGCGCTGTCGATGCGCCCCCCGACGTACCCGGCAATGGCGCCGTAGAGCGTGCCGATGCCGACGGCGATGAACGCGGCGGCGAGGCCGATGCCGATCGAGATGCCGCCTCCCGCGAGGCAGCGGGTGAAGACGCCCCGCCCGAGCATGTCCGTGCCGAAGAGATAGAACGGAGAACCCTCGAGGGTGTCGTAACGGGCCTGCTCAGCCTCGTCGTGTGGTGCCCAAGTGGGGGGGAGCAGGATGGCTTCGAGGTTCTGGTCGTTGTAGCGGGGGGCGCCGCTCGCGGACTCCCCCAGGGTGTACGGAAGGCTACCCAGGCAGAGGAGGACGAGGGTGCTGAGCGTGATGAGCCCGATGACGCCGGCGAGCGAGCGCGTGAGTGGGTTGTCCCGCTCGGGGGCTGGCGCTCGCATCGCGGGGACGGTGGCTTGGCTCATCGCCCCACTGTACCGGGCGGGTCGTGCGCGGGTTGACCCCTGTGATCAGGGTTCGCGACGATCGCGGACGGGTCTGTCGTCCGGGTTGCGATCGCGACGTTGTTCGCCCTGCG
This sequence comes from Phycisphaerales bacterium, assembly GCA_029260475.1. Classification (GTDB taxonomy): domain Bacteria; phylum Planctomycetota; class Phycisphaerae; order Phycisphaerales; family UBA1924; genus OFTM391. The sequence goes on from JAJDDE010000197.1 coordinate 6,627, forward strand.
GCTCCTGCTCGCGCTCGGGTCTCGGGCCGCGCCGGCGCATCTCTTTGCCTTCGAGGATCATGGCGAGACGTGCCTCGATGAACTCGCTCCGTTTCTCGATGATCCGATTGAGGAACTCCTCGCGCTTCGTGAGTCGGTCACGCTCGCTGCTGATGCGGTATCGCTCGAACGCGATGCGGGCGACGGCGGATTTGTTCAGGGCGGCTCGGATGTCCTGTTCGAGCTCGGGCCCCTTGGAGAGGTCGTCACGGACCTGTTGAGCGAGTTCCCCGAGTTCCAGTTCTGTTGCTCGGAGATTGAGTTCCAACTCAGCGGCCTCGGGATCGTCACCCATGATGCCCTCGATGATGCCGCTCAGAACACGCTCGAAAACCTCGGGGCGTTCTTCCTTGAGTCGCTGGAGACGCTCAGCGAAGTCGGGGCGCTGTTCCTTGAGCATGCGCATGACGCGCTGCGTCATCTCCGGGGTGACTTCGACACGGTCACGGCCCTGACGTCGCTGCTCGCGACCTTCCGGCACGCCTTCCGGGCCTGCGCCTTCTCCGGCGCGACGGCGGACCGGGCGTTCGACCTCGGGTGCGGGCATGGCTTGGACCTGCTCCTGGATCGTCTCGAGGTCCGCGCCGTCGCGGAGGGCCTGGGCCTGCTCGCGCATCTCCGCGACGCGGCGCTCGAAGGCGAGGGCGCGCAGTTCGAGGACACGAATGAGCTCGTCGCGCTGCGTCGCTTCGTCCATTCCTGAGCCCTGGGCGGAGGCGCCGGGCGCGGTCACGCCCATCACAACAGTCATCAGGAGTAGCAGCGTGATTCGCTTGAGCATCACAGCACCTCTTCGGCGTCGGGCCATTGGACGGGGGCGCTCAGGGCGTCGTCGCCGAGGTCCCAAAGGGATCGTTCACCATCGAATTCGTTCGAGCGATCGGAGAGCCCGAGCGACCAGAAGGGGTCTTCTGTGTCGTGTGTGTTCGTGGAGGCGTAGACGAGCTGCATCGTGGAGACGCCCTCATCGATCAACGCCTGGGCGTCTACCGGGTCCGCCGATTGCCCGGGGTTCATCATGAGCACGCCCGCGGTGACACCGATGGCCCCGATCGCGAGGGCCGCCGCGACGCGGAGGGCGCGGTCGAAGCCGATGCGAGCGATGACGCCAGGCGGCTCTGCCGCGGCCCCGGCCTGCGCGAGACGGGAGGCGAAGCCGGTGGGCGTCGCGTCACGCTCGGCCCGCGCGAGGCGGTCGAGGGCGCACTCGATGGGCTGGAGTTCGGTAGGGGTAGGGTTGTCTTGAGTCATGGCGTTACCTGCTGAGAGACCGGGGCGTCTTGGGCTTGGATCAACTCTTTGAGCTTTCGGAGCGCTCGGTGGTGGCGGGCGAGGACGGTGCCGACGGGGTGGTCGAGCGCCGCCGCGATCTGTTTGAAGGAGAGCCCCGCGTGGTGGCGGAGCTCGATGACCTCACGGTCTTGGGCGGGGAGGGACCGCATGGCTTGTCGGAGCGCGTCGAGGTCGTCCGAACGGTCCTCTGATTCGGCGTTGGGCTTTGCCGCCGAGCTCGACGCGTGGTCCTCGGGGGCGTCGGTCAGTACCTCTCGTCTGCGTTGCTGCTTGCGGGCAACGTCGCGCACGCGGTTCATCGCGATACGGAAGAGCCAGCTCTCGAATCGCCCCTGCTCGGTATACCCAGCACCCTCTGGTCCCTTGAGCTTCTGGGCGAGCGTGACGAAGACGGATTGGGCGACGTCCTCGGCGAGCTGTTCGTCCCGGAGGCGGGACTTGGCGAGGGCGAAGAGCCGCTTGGCGTACAGGGCCGCGAGGGCGTTCCACGCCTCCTGGTCACCCTGGGCCGCCCGTGCGACGAGGGCGGACGCGTTGGCGTCGAGCGTCGCTTGATCGGTGGCGTCGGGGTTGGCGTGGAGGGACATCGCGAGCATCATCGGGCCAAACGACGCCCGGGGTCGCGTATTGCCCGCCTGTTAAGGGGTCGTAGGTATCGGACGCATGGTCACGTGGCGCGGGCGGGGTGCGTTGACCCGCCCTGTGGACCCGGCTACCCTCGTTGCCCCGCACTCGCGGGTTGAGCGGGCAGGTAGCTCAATTGGTAGAGCACGGCATTGAAAATGCCGGTGTTCCCGGTTCAAGTCCGGGTCTGCCCATTCGAGGCCATCGGTCTCGACGCTGGTTGATGTAGCGTGTGATGATGCGTGCCGCGCCCCTTCCCAGCACCGGCCTCCTCGCGCCCCGCGGGGCGAACAGACTGCTCCGACTCGTGGTGATCGGTTCGGCGCTGCTGGTGCTGTTGCTGGTCTTCAACGAATTCCGGTCCTACGTGGCGTATACGCGGTTCGCGGAGCAGGACATCCGGCTCACGCGCCTCGCGGGGAGGATCGTTCACTTCGATGAGGTGCTCACGACGTCCTCCCGGATGGCGGTGGCCACGGGTGACACTGCGTGGCGCGATCGGTATCGGGAATACGAGCCGCGACTGGAGAGCGTACTGGCGGAGGCGGTGGATATCGCGCCGGGGGCCGAGCGTGCCGATCTGCTCCGGATTCGGGAGGTCAATCTCGTGCTGGTCGCCCGCGAGGCGGAGGCTCTGGGCCTCATCGAAGCCGGTCGCCCCGACGACGCCAGAACGCTCCTGTTCGGCGCGGAATACGAGCGGTTGAAGTCGGAGTACCGCTCCGGTGTCGATGGCATGCTCGAGCGGTTCGACGCGCGCGTCACCGCCAGCCTCGCCTCCGCGCGGCTCTGGGCGATCGCGGGTGGGTTCGTCGCGCTCTTCGCGGTCGGAGGGTCCGTGGTGGTGCTGTGGCTCAACCTCCAGCGGTCACGCCGCGAGTCGTTGCTCTTCGATCAGCTCGCGACCGCGGAGCGTCGCAGCACGATCGGCCGCCTCGCCGCCAGCCTTGCGCACGAGTTGAATCAGCCTCTGGCGGCGATCGTGAACTATACGGGAGCCGCCCGGATGTACTGCGACGATGAATCTATCGATTCGGAGCTCTGCCGTGCGGTCCAGGGCGCGAGCGAGCAGGCTCAGCGCGCAGGTTTGATTGTTCAGCGGATGCGCGAGTTCACGAAGCCCGGCACGGTCCTGAAGCAACGTGTGGATGTCCAGCAGGCGATCCGCAAGAGCGTGCAGTTGCTCGAATGGAGGTCGAAGGAAAAACGGGTGCCCATCGAGATCGTCACGCACCCGTTGGTGGCTCCGATATTGGCTGACGAGGTGCAGTTGCAGCAGGTGATCGTGAACCTGCTGGTGAACGCCATCGACGCGTCATCGCCTCATCAGAATGTCCGGGTGAGCGCGTACGCGGATCGGGGTGATACGGTCATCGAGATCTTCGACAGCGGGGTGGGCATCACCCCCGAGAACGCCGGACGGATCTTCGAGGCGTTTTTTACGACAAAAGAGGGGGGGCAAGGCCTCGGGCTCGCGATCACCAGGGATATTGTTGAAGGACTCGGGGGCGTGATCGAGGTCCAGGCACGGGACGTCGGCGCGGAGTTCAGAGTGCGATTCCCGGAGGTGTCGTCGTGATTGAGGATGCGGTTGTCCATGTGGTTGACGATGACGACGCTCTCCGCGAGAGCCTGCTCGCGCTTTTGCGTGCGAACAAGATCCGCTGCGAAGGCTACCCGAGCGCGGAGGACTTCCTCGACCGAGCGGTGTGGGACCATCCCGGTTGCGTGGTCGTTGATCTGCGCATGAACGGGATGGGCGGCGAAGCGTTGATCCGGCTGCTCGCACGCGACGGCGACCCGCCGCCCACGATCGTGCTGACCGGGCACGGCACCATCGAGAACGCGGTCAGTACCGTGCGTGACGGTGCTATCGATTTCCTGCAGAAACCGGCGCCGAACGACCGAATGCTGGAGGCGATCGAACGAGGCGTGACGCTCGATGTCGAGCGGTTCAAGCGGCGTCGTGCGATGGCCGAGTTGCGTCAGCGCATCGCAACGCTCACGCCGCGCGAGCGGGGCATCCTCGATGAGATGCTCACGGGTAAGACGAGCCCGGAGATCGCGCGCGTGCTGGGTCTGCAGCCCAAGAGCGTGCAGGTGTACCGCAGCCGCGTGCTTCAGAAGATGGCCTTTGCGACGACCGTCGAGATGGTCCGTCACCTGCTGCTCGCATCGGCGCAGGAATGGGCAGCGCCCGGGCGTGCGGGCCAGAGCGGATAAACGGTTCTTCGACACCGGTAAGGCTCAGGTCCGAATCGTTTATCGCGGAAAAAAAATACGTGTCACGCCGAGCCACGCGGCGCAGCGGGTACACGGTGATTCTCGGGATCCGTGTCCCTCGCTCCGTGCCGGTTGCAACCACCCCGAATCCGGAGCGAATAGTGTTCAGCCGACGTCAGCCGGAGGTCGGGGTGGTTTCCGGGACACCCCGCCCTCCGATGAGGTCCGAGTCGGGCCGCGCCTGATCAGGCTTTCCGGCAGACGTAGAAGTAGTTCATCACGTCGTGTTCGAGCGTGTTGACCTTCACGTCCGTGAATCCGGCGTCACGCATCATCGAGACCGCGAGTTCTTTGCCCCAGGCCGCGCCGAGCCCCTCGCCCCCCTGCGCGAGGCTCACGGTCATGCAGTGCAGGCAGCTGATGGTGTAGACGAAGGGGGCGACCGGACCGCCGATGTTGTGCCCGACCTCGCTCGATCCGAAGATGTCTTGCGCCAGAAAGACTCCACCAGAGCGCAGTGATCGCTGCACGCCGCTGAGCAGGCCGCTTGGGCTCTTCTGATCGTGGATGACATCGAACCCGGTGATGAAGTCATATCGCTCGGGCTCGGCGAAGGCAGAGAGGTCACGCTGCTCGAATCGGATGTTGTTGAGCCCGAGTTCTTTGGCACGAGTTCGTGCGTACCCAATGGCTTCGGGGGAGAGGTCGTAGCCCGCGAATGAACTCTTCGGGAAACGCTGTGCGAGTTCCATCATCGCGTGGCCCCGTCCGCACCCCACGTCGAGCACATCGATCCCTGATTCCAGCCGCGAGATCACACCGTCCGCAACCGGGAGGATGGACTCGACAAGGCTGCTCACGACCGTCTGATCGCTCTCTTCCGCCATAATCTGGTGGAAGCGTGGGTACCGCTCATAGGGCACGCCTCCGCCGTGTTCGAAGCACTCGACGATCTCGTCTTCCACCTGCGCCAGGATGGGGAGGAATTGAAAGGGCACCGCGATGTTGTTCGGGGTCGCGTCGTGTGTGAGCCACGCCGCATGCTCGGGTGGCAGTCGGAACTGTTTGGTCGCGATGTCGTACTCGACGATCTCGCCGGTCGCCATTGCGCCGAGCCATTCTCGGCAGTAGCGCTCGTTGCGCCCTGCGTTCTTGGCGAGTTGCTGGCTGGTGACGGCTTGGCCATCGGCCATCGCGTCGAAGAGCCCCGCTCTATGGCCGACAGAGACCATCAGGGCGATCGCCCCTCCGTTGAGCAGTCCGAGCATCTTTTCCGCGAAGGCGCCGCTGACATTGGCGTCGATCGTGCAGGCTTGGCACATAAGTGTGTCCTTTCAAATAGGGTCTGACACCCTCATGGCGCGATGTGGGTGGCTCGGCTGCCACCGATTCCCAAGAATTCTGCTCACCCGTCCCCCTGAGGTACGATGGGGGCACTGCTGTAAGCGGAGTGTTGCGTGGCCCAAGAAGGCGATATCACGATGGCCCTACGGGCCGCCCAGTCGGATCCGAAACGAGCCGAAGAGCTCATCGGGATGGTGTACGACCAGCTCCGGTCGATCGCTCAGGCGCGGATGAGTCACGAGCGGGTCGGGCACACCCTCCAGGCGACGTCCCTGGTCAACGAGGCGTGCCTCAAGCTTCTCGGTGATCAAGGACAACGATTCGAGGACCGATCACACTTCTTCCGGGCCGCGGCGACCGCGATGCAGCGTGTGCTGATCGACCATGCTCGCGCAAAGAACGCCGCCAAACGCGGTGGCGACCTCCCAGAGCAGGAGCGTCGCCGATTGCCGCTGGATGTGGTTGACCTCGCGACGGAGGCTGATCCCACGCAGATACTCGCGCTCGATGACGCGCTGCGAACGCTCGAGCGCGAGGACGCCGAAGCGTGCGAGGTGGTGCGGCTGCGGTTTTTCACCGGTCTTTCGGTGGGAGAAACGGCGACGATTCTCGGGATCTCTGAACGCACGTGCGCCAGAGATTGGGCCTTTGCCAAGGCACGCCTCGCCGAACTCCTGAGTGACGCCTGATGGACCAGCGTGCGCTCAAGGAGCTGTTGTTCGAGGCGTTGGAGCAGCCGCCGCACCAGCGTGAGGCGTTCATCGTGTCGCGCTGTGGTGATGACACAGGTTCGTTTCTCCGCGTGACGGACCTTCTGCGGGCGCACGAACGCGCAGAGGGGCACTTCGAGCGCCAAGAACGAGTGGTGCCCGATACCCCAGCGCGCCAGCCGCGCGAGATCGCGGGGCGCCGCATCGTGCGGGTCCTGGGCGAGGGCGGATTCGGACTCGTATACCTCGCGGCGGAGTCCGAGCCGATCGAGCGTGAGGTGGCGTTGAAAGTCATCAGACCGGGGCACGCCTCCGGGGACGTGCTGGCTCGATTCGAGGGGGAACGGCGTGTGCTCGGGCTCATGAACCACCCGAGTATCGCGCAGGTATACGAGGCTGGCACGACCGAAGAGGGTGCGCCCTATGTCGTGATGGAGTATGTGGCGGGGGTGCCCATCACGGTGTATTGCCGTCGTGAAAACCTTGGACTGCGCGAACGCATTACGCTGATGGAGCGCACCTGTCTCGCGATCCATCACGCGCACCAGAAGGGTGTGATCCATCGAGACGTCAAGCCGTCCAACGTGCTCGTGACGGAGTCGGACGCGGGGCCGATGCCCAAGGTCATCGATTTCGGGATCGCCAAGGCCCTCGAACAGACGTCGCTCGCGACCCACGCCCTCGCTCCGGACCTGACGCGGACGAGGCAGGTCATCGGTACGCCGCAGTACATGCCGCCCGAGCAGGCGTCCGGCGGTGCCGGCGGCATCGACACTCGCGCCGATGTGTACGCGCTCGGCGTGCTGCTTTATGAGTGCCTCGCGGGTGCGCCGCCCTTCGATCCCGCGAGGTTGGCTCGCGCCAGCATGGGCGAACTCGAGCGGATCATCCGTGAGGAAGAGCCGCCCCGTCCCTCTGTGCGTGTCGGGAAGCTCGGAGAGACCGAGGAATACGCCAAACGGAGCCGGCAGCTCCGCGGAGAGTTGGATTGGATCGTCGGGCGAGCGATGGAAAAGGACCCCGCACGCCGGTACCCCTCCGCGGCTGCGATGGCGGCAGATCTGAAACGCTGGCTCGAAGGGCGGGCTGTTGAAGCCGGGCCCGTGAGCGGTCTGTACCGGGTGAAGAAGGTCATCTCCAGGCGCCGCCTGGAGTTTTCGGGAGGCCTTCTCATCCTGCTCCTGATCCTGTCGGGGTCTGTGGTGTCGTTGGTTTACGCGTCACGGGCGAACGACGCTCGGCTGCTCGCGGTCGAGGGGGAGCGAGCGACGAAGCGAGAACTCGCCAAGTACGAACAGATCACGGACTTCACCCAGTCGATGTTCGAGGGCATCGATCCGAGCTTCGCCCGGGGGACCGACACGGCGCTGCTCGCGAAGATCCTCGAGGACGCGAAGACGAATCTCGAGAGCAAACCGCCCGAGGATCCCGAGGTCAGCGGCACGCTCCGCTTGATGATCGGGCTGGCGTACCGGAGCATCGGCGACTACGACAACGCGCTCCCGCTGTTGGAGCAGGCCGATGCCGGAATGGGCAGGGCGCTCGGGCCGACGGCTCCCCGAGCCATGGAGGCGCAGAACGCTCTAGCGGTGGTGTTGGCGGAGACCGGTAGATTTCACGCGGCGCTCCCCGTGCTCGAACGCGTACACAGGAACCGTGAGGCGGCGTTCGGGTCTACCGACGATCGGACGTTGGAGTCTCTCGGAAATGTTGGCACGGTTCGAGGGAGTCTCGGGCTCTATGAGTCGGCAGCAGAGGCGCACCGGGCGGTGTACGAGGCGCGCAGACAGAAGAACGGGGACGACGACGCGGCGACGGTGTTCTCGCTCAACAACCTAGCGATGGCGTACCAGGGTATGGGGCGGCACCAAGAGGCGTTGGAGATGCTCGACCGTGTGATCGAGGTGCAGGGGCGATTGCTCGGTTCGGACAGCCCGCGGCTCCTCGCGACGAGGAACAACCGTGCCGGGATCCTGAACACCCTTCACAGGATCGACGAGGCGATCCGAGAGTACGAAGAGGTGCTCGAGGCGAAGCGGCGGGTGCTCCCGCGGGCGCATCCCTCGCTGCTGAGCACCATGAGCAACCTCGCGGGGCTCTACAAACGAAGTGGCGATCTGGATCTGGCGATGCCGCTCTACGAGGATGCGCTGCGTCGTGCGCGTGAGGGTTTGCCGGAGGCCGACGTGCGCACAGCGACGATCGCCATGAACTACGCCGAGGCCTTGCGAGACGGCGACCGGCTCCAGGAGGCGTTGCCGCTCTTCGAGGAGGCCGAGGCCGTTGTGCGACTGTCGTTAGGAGCCGATCATCCCAAAGCGCTCATCGCCCGCGTGCAGCACGCCGCCGCGATTGGCGCCGCCGGGGATACCACGAGCGCAACCGAGCGCCTCGACGAGTTGCTCCCGGTCGCGCGAACGCAAGTGAGAGACGACGGTTCATTCATGCTGACACTGCTCGACGCGGCGGCGGAGATTCGAGAACTCGGCGGGGAGTTAGAAGCGGCGATCTCGCTGCTCGAAGAGCGTTATGCGCGAGCGGTTGAATTCACCGGTGCCGACGGCAAATCGGCGAGGTCTTCCGCCGAACGGCTCGCACGCCTCTCAGCCGCACTCGGGCGCGTCGAGGAGCAGCGGATCTGGAGCGAGCGTGCGTTGGGGCTAGAGCCCGTGTCCGGGGGTGGTTCATAGAACCGCGGAAGAGCGGCGTGCCGAGAGGGTGATGGGCGTCTGCGCGATTCGGATCAGGCCGCTGAGGGCGAATCGCGAGGGGCGTGCGGCGCGGCGTGCGGCACGCGCTTCGACGAGCCGTTGTGCTTTTAATTCGCTCGCGAGACGCCCGATCGCGTCGTCGTCCACGGACCGAAACGGTCCGTCCTGGATGACGAAGTCTGATTTTCGGATGTACGACATGGTGGCCTTTCGTTGGGGGCTTTCTCTCATAGCGAGAAAGGCGCGCTCGATCTGCCAGCCTTCATGAATATTTGTGCCGGAACACGGTTAATCGGTGCTGGCGGGACGCCAGAGGGCGGCCTGCTCGGGCTTGCCCCACGCCTCGTATAGCTTGGCGAAGCGTGATCTGGACATCACGGTGTACGGATGGTCCGGCCCCTGATGGGTCTCGAAGTGGGTGTTCGCCTCGCGTGCGAAGCGCTCGGCGGTTTCAAACTCATCTTTCGCGATATAGAGGTCCGACAGGCTGCTCAGGCTCACGCCGATGTGCCGATGCGAGGCGGGGAGGATGCGCCGTCTGCGCTCGAGGACATCGGCGAAGATGAAGGCGGAGGTGCGCCGTGACTCCAACGCCTGGATCAAAGCCATGTCTGCACGCACGATCACGAGGTGCGCCGGTAAGACACGTCAAGATGAGCCGCGAACTGGATTGACCATCAATTCTCAGTATGTTGATTTCATAGATACGAGCGCCCTGACTACCACTTCTCGTGAGGAGAACTCCCATGCCCACTCGTGCGCGCCCCAGTACCGCTGGGAAAATTTGGTTGCCTGTTGCCCGCCTACTCAGCAATGCTCGCAGCGGCTTCCGTGCGGCAACTGCGGCGATGGTCCTGTGTCTCGCGGGTCTCGCCGCCCAAGACCTTCACGCGGCACCCAACGGCTCGGCCTTCACATACCAGGGCTTGCTGAGCCAGAGTGGCATGAATGTGGTCGCTTCAACCGACCTGCGTTTCACGCTGTGGGATATGGATATGGGTGGCGCTACGGTTGGCTCGCAGATCGTGGTCACCGTGATGCCAGACGACGGTGTATTTTTCGCGGATCTCGATTTTGGCGTTGACCCCTTCGCCTCTAACGAGGCTCGTTGGCTGGAGATTGAGGCTACCCCGTCGGGCATGGGCACATATGAGTCACTGGGGCGCACGCCTCTCCGCGCTACTACCTACTCGCTCAGTACACGGGGCATCAGCGTCGATGACCAGGGCAATGTGGGTATTCGCACCAATGCCCCGTCCAGCGATTTACAGGTCGGTTCGTTTAGCGATGGGGCAGATTCGCGCATCACTGTCGCGACACAGGGGGGTAATGTGCTCCGAGCGAGTCTGTCGCTTATTCATGGTGCCACCGACAACGGTTTCCGAATCGAGAGCGATGAACGGGGGCCGACCAATGGGCTCCATTTTATTGACATGACCGGGACCGATGAAACCGTGATGTTCCTGCGAAACGATTTCGGGCTTGTTGGGATAGGCACGACGGATCCGACCGCACGATTACATGTGAATGAGCCCGGCCTCGCCTACGGCAGCGCGTTTTTGCCCAACACCATGTTGGGCGTTACAGGTGCCGATGCGGTGCTCGACCTCGTGAGCGATGAAGGCGGCGCGATCGGTTCCACATTGAGTTGGAAGCAGGTCGATAGTGGAACCATCGCGCTCGAAGAGCACTGGTCGCTTTCGGTGCCGACATCGGGCGGCTTCGATCTCCGGTACGGCGCGAATCCCGCGGCGCTCAGCAACCCAGTCGTCACCAACTGGCTCCCGGGAGGCTCGATGGGTGTCGGTGATACGTCACACGAAGCACGTTTCGACGTCAGCTTCGATGCCAATGATGTCAACCTCGGCATCGACGTCGAGGGGACCAGCGCCAACGCCAACACCGTCGGAATCTCCAGTTCAATCGGCGCGGGACGCGCGATCTATGGCGAGACCACCGACACAAGCGGCACCAACTTCGGCGTCTTTGGCCAGGTCAACGCGCTCAACACCACCGGTTGGGGCGTCTTTTCCAACGGGCGCCTCGGCGCCGCGGGCACCAAGAGCTTCTGCATCGACCACCCCCTCGACCCCGCCAACTGGTACCTCATGCACTACTCCACCGAGTCCCCCGAGCCGCTGAACACCTACAGCGGCAACGCGGTCTTCGACGGCAATGGCTTCGCGGTGGTGCAGCTCCCCGACTACTTCGCCAGCATCAACACGGATATCCG
>JAJDDE010000198.1 GCA_029260475.1 Phycisphaerales bacterium
CACCTCGTAGGGCGTGATCGCGTCGGTCGGGCAGGCGTCGATGCAGCGTGTGCAGCTGCCGCAGTGGTCGGTCTCGACTGTCTGCGTCCGCGGCGGGTCCAGTTCCAGCGTGGTAAGGATGCCGCCCAGCAGCAGGTAGCTGCCGCGCCGCTTGTGGATGAGCAGCGTGTGCTTGCCGATCCACCCGAGCCCCGCGCGCAGCGCGTGCTCGCGCTCCATGATCGGCGCGGTGTCCGTGAACGCTCGGAACCCGGCCTCGGGGTGCTGCTCCTGCAACTCATCGCAGAGCGTGTGCAGCCGTTTCTTGATGACCGTGTGGTAATCCCGCCCGCGCGCATACTTCGCGATGCGCCCGAAGGGCGCGCCCTCGTGCGCGCCTTCCTCTGCCGCATCGCGTGAGGCGTACTGATCGGCGACCACGATGACGCTCCTGGCGCCCTCGAGCAGGAGCCCCGCGTCTTTGCGCAGCGCCGCGTGCTCTTGCATGTACCCCATCGAGCCGTGCATGCCCGCGTCCAGCCACGCGTCCAGACGCTCGCCCCAGTCCGATGCGCGCAGCGGCGTCACGCCCGCCAGCGCGAAGCCCGATTGTTTGCACCGTTCAACGATCTGTTCACCCAGACGCGGAGCCGACATCGCTTACGCGACGCGCGAGGCCGCGTTCGTGCCCGCGGCCCACGCCGTGAGCCGAACCGCCGCATCGACCAGCACGCCCTCGGGGGGCGCGAGCGTCTTGTCCCACAGGCGGGGCCATTCCAGCACCGCCCACGCGTCGCCGGTGATCACCTCCGCAGCGGTCTCCACAAACGCGCGGCTCGCATCGCTCTTGGCTTCGCGCACGCGAACGATCCGCGTCAGGTCGCCGAGAATCGCCAGCCCGTCACGCGGATCATCGCCCGCGCCGATCGCGGCGTTCAGGTCGTACGCGGCGCGCAGCTTCGGGTGGTCCACCGACTCGATGAGCCAGAGCAGGTCCTCCGCGCCGGAGAACGAACCGCCGTTCTCAACGACAACGTAGCCCGCGTCGTGGCGTGCCGAGTCACACACAAGGCGCAGGCGCTCGGAGATACGACGCACGAGCGATCGCCGGGATTCCTTGTCCGAACCCGAATACGCGTAGACGCGCGTGTTGTCGGCACCGGTGGCGCGAGCGAGCCCGACGTAGTGCTGCCCCTCGTGTACCGAGGCCTCCCGATCCAGCAGGATGTGCCCGAGCACCGGCGGCTGCACCGGCGCGTCGAACCGCACGCCCGTCGCGATCGACGCGACGCGAAGACCGAATCCGGAGAAGAGCGAACGCACCTTGTCCGGGTCGGTCAGCGCGGGTTCGCAGGCGAGTTCGGTGCCGCCCCCGCCGAAGGAGCGGAGCTCGACCCCCGCGTACCCCCACTCGGCGGCGGACCGCGCAACGCGGTCGAGGGTCCAATCGGGGCAGGCGACGGTGCTGAAGGCGGTGCGGATCATGCGTCCAGAATAGGATGTTCCGCGTCAGGGTTCCCGATCGTCGGCCCTGTCTGGGTATTCATCCGTTTATCCGGGTGATAGGATGAATCCAAAACCACCGCCCCACAGGGAGCCGCGCGCCTCATGGACTACACCTCGATCGCCCCAGACCAGCAACGCGAGATGCTCGACGCCATCGGCGTGGACAGCGTGGACGCGCTCTTCGAGTGCATCCCACCCGATGCACGCGTGAACGAGCCGCTCAACCTCCCGCCCGCGATGAGCGAGCTGGAATTGCAGCGCGAGCTCGCGAGGCTCTCCGGGAACAACCGCTCCGCCGCCGACCTCTCCTGCTTCGTCGGCGGTGGCGCGTACGACCACTTCATCCCCGCCTTCATCGACCAACTCATCAGCCGAGGCGAGTTCCTCACCGCCTACACGCCCTACCAGGGCGAGGCGAGCCAGGGCAGCCTGCAGGCCTTCTTCGAGTTCCAGACACAGGTCACGCGCATCACCGGCATGGACGTCGCCAACGCATCGCTCTACGAGGGCGCATCCGCGGCGGGCGAGGGTGTGCTGCTGGCGATCAACGCCACGAGCAAGAACGTCGTGCTCGTGGCGAGCAGTCTGCACCCGGACTACAAGACGGTCCTGCACACGATCCTCTCCGACCTCCCCGTCGAGGTGCGAGAAGTGCCCGCGGGCGACGACGGCGTGCTCAGTGCTGATGCGGTCGTCGAGCACGCGGGCGATGACATCGCCTGCCTCGTGCAGCAATCGCCGAACGCGCGAGGCCTTATCGAGGACTGGTCCGGCTGTTTCAAGGCCCTCAAAGACGGCAGCAGCACGGGCAAGGCGCCCCTCGCGATCGCCATCTGCAACCCCATCGCCTGCGCACTCCTCAAGAACCCCGGCGATTGCGGCGCCGACGTCGCCTGCGGCGAGGGACAACCCCTTGGCATCCCCCTCCAGCTCGGCGGGCCCTACCTCGGGCTCTTCGCGGCGAAGAAGGACTACCTCCGCAAGATGCCCGGCCGCCTCGTCGGCATGACGCAGGACGCCCAGGGCCGTCGCGCCTTCTGTCTCAGCCTCCAGACCCGCGAGCAGCACATCCGCGGCGCCAAGGCCACGAGCAACGTCTGCACCAACCAGGGCCTCCTCGCCCTCCGCGCGACGATGTACATGTCCGCGATGGGGCGCACCGGCCTCCGCGAGGTCGCCGAGCAGTCGTGGCACAAAGCCCACGACCTCGCCAGGAAGATCGACACCCTCCCCGGCTACGCGCACGCCGACAGCGGGCACTTCTTCAACGAGTTCGTCGTTACGTGCCCCGTCCCCGCCAGGGACGTGCTCGCCCACTGCAAGACCAAGGGCCTGCTCGCGGGCATCCCGATGGACTCGCAACGGCTCGGTGGAAGCGGCAGCGCCAACGAGCTGCTCATCGCTGTCACGGAGAAACGCTCCGCCGCGGAGATCAACGCGCTCGTCGCAGCACTCTCAGAGATCAAGGGATAACCGCACGCCATGGCCAGCATCACCACGCAACCGACCAACCCGACCGGCGCCGCGGACGAGGCCCACGTCTTCACGACCGACCTCATCCTCCCCGACGTCATCTCCGACGGCACGCCCGAGCCGACCGTCTTCGAGAAGGACAGCCCGGGCGCCCGCGCCGTAACGCTGCCCGCGCTCGATGTTGAGCCGACCGCGATCCCCGACGCGCTTACCGGCGACGCGCCGGACCTCCCCGAGATGGGTCAGCTCAAGGTCGTCCGCCACTACACGCGCATCAGCAAGAAGAACTTCTCCATCGACACCGAGTTCTACCCGCTCGGTTCCTGCACGATGAAGTACAACCCGCGCATCAACGAGCACGCCGCGGCACTCCCCGGATTCGCCCACATCCACCCGATGCAGGAAGACCAGGACATCCAGGGCGCGCTCGAGCTGCTCTACAAGACCCGACTCATGCTGCAGGAGATCGCGGGCCTCGACGAGGCGTGCCTCCAGCCCGCCGCCGGTGCGCACGGCGAGTACACCGCGCTCAAAACCATGCGCGCCTACTTCCGCGACCTCGGGCAGGCCCACCGCACCGTCGTATTCGCGCCCGACAACGCCC
>JAJDDE010000199.1 GCA_029260475.1 Phycisphaerales bacterium
TGGATCGTGAGCATCGCGGCACCACCGGCCTCGACGGCGCGTGCCAGGTCTTCGACGTCACGCGCGTGATGCAGCGGGACGGTGCCTCTGCATTCGCGTTCCCGCACCGCAGCGGGCGTGTGGTACCCCTCGCATCGATCACGACGCCGGGGCTGCACGACGCGGCGGATTCCATGGCTCGATTCCTCATCGCGCAGCGTTGGACGGGCCTGCGGGCGCTCGGGATGCGGGGCGATCTGAACCTCGCCTCGGGCCAGCGCAACCCCGAGGTCGCGCCGATCCGCGAGCAGCTCGCGGCGGCGTTTGCGCTGGCGAGGTTTGCGCGCACGGAGGGCGTCGATCCCGATCCTGCGGCCCGCGCGCGGGCGGCATCTACACGGATACTCGAGGAAGCGCTGCTGGTTGAGCCCGGTGAAGAGCTCTTCTCGCAGGACCCCGTCGCGGCGGCGGTCTTCCTCATCGCGAGCGCGGAGCTGTCACGATCGGGGCCGCTGCCCGCGGAGCTCGAGGGCGCGCTGAGTTCCACGCGCCGCCTGGTGATGGAGTTCGGTGCGAACCCCGCGGGCGCTCGTGTGGAGGCGGGCGTCGCTGCCCTGGTGGCGCTCGCGCTCATCCGCGACACCAACGATCTGAACGGTCCCGATGACCACCGCGCCGCGGGCGTCACGGTAGCGCGGGCGCTGCTCGTGGAGCTCGGGGCGCGGGATGCGCATACCGCGATGCCCTGGTTGGGCCTGGCGCTGATCGAGAGTTCGAGGGGGAAGGAACACATCGCGGGCGACCTTGCGCTCGAGAGCTTCCGCGAGCAGACCGAGCGGTTGCAGGCCAACGACCTGCTGCTCGACCTGGCCGACCGCGACCTGGCGGGCGGCTTCCTGTGGGGCGAGGACCCCGGCGCGTACCCGGACTGGCGGAGCGCTCACCTGGGCGCGGTGCTCGGACGCATGCTCGGCGATGCGCGGCTAACACCCGCCGACGAGCGCGTGGCACGGCTGGACAGGGTCCGCCGGGCGGCACGATTCGTGCTGCAACTCCGGGTGGAGGGCGACCAACTCTGGAACTCGCCCGCCGGCACGATGGCCCTTGGAGGGGTCCGCAGGTCGGTTTGGGACGATGAGGTGGCGATCGATACCACCTCGATGGCCCTGTTGTCGCTCTGCGAGACGATCGACGGTGTGCGGCAGGCGTTCGGGAATTAGTCCGGTCCTTCGGGAACATCTGGGTGTGATCGTGCGTCGAATGTGTCTGAACCCTGCGGCTTCCTACGCTTGCGGGAGAGCCACCACCAATTGGAGCGACGCATGTCCACCACGCTTTGGCGCACGATCCTCGCGACCCTGACCATCTCGATGTTCGCCGGCAGCGCGATTGCGCAGCGCGGCGCACGGGTCGATCAACGGCGCATCACGCTCTCGCAGATGATGACGCTTGTGGATGTCGAACTCGACGACGTCGCGATGGAAGACTTCGTCGTGTTCATGAAGGGTGTCACCAACGCGGACCTGTCCCCCTACTGGGCGAGCGATTCTCGCCCGTCGGGCCTGGTGAAGGACGCCCGCGTCACCATCAATGCGCGCAACATCACGGCGCTCGACCTCATGGAACGCGTGCTGGAACGCCCTGGCGTGATCTCGGATGAGTTCGACGAGGCGACGTGGCAGATGTCACCTTCGGGGGCGTTCGAATTCGGGCCGCGCTCGCGCCTCAACCGGCGCACGAAGACGGTGATCTACGACGTCCGCGACCTCACCTTCATCTTCAACGATAATCAGCCTCCGCAGTCCCTCGACCTCGACTCCGCCCTCGACGGTGGCCAGGGAGGTGGCGCAGGTGGGGGTGGCGGTGGCAGCGGCCTCTTCGGCGGCGGTGGTGGTGGCGGTGACGACGACATCGAACTCGGCGGCGACAGCGACGAACTGCTCGATGAATTGATCGACATCATCGTGACCGAGATCGAACCCGACCAGTGGGAGATCACCACGGGCGAGGGCGCCTCGCTCCGCGTCTTCCGCGGCGACCTGCTGATCCGCGCTCCGGACTATATCCATCGCCAGCTCAACGGCTACACCTGGTGGCCCCGCTCGGGCTTCTCCGCCCGCCAATCGGCGCGGGTTGACGCCCTCCGCGAGTACGGCGTCGCGGCGATCAACGAGGGCAACGCGACCTACGAGCCGAACCCGGCGATCTTCGACGAGGACGGCGTGTACGTCCGCGTGGAACCGATGCCCGAGGCCCAGAGCGACGAGAGCACTTCGTCAGACTCCTCTTCCGACTCCCACTCCGAGTCCTCCTCGGACGCTCACTCCGAGTCCTCATCTGATTCTGACTCTGATTCTGCGTCGTCCTCCGAGACCGACTTCGATTCGTCGGGCAACTGAAGCACCCCCCCGCTGAGCGTGGGCAGCGTCCCTTCTTGTTTGGACGCCTCACGCCCGGATTCCGTTGAGTTCAGCAGCAGCACGAGCCCGACGATCGCTCCGAGCATCGCGATCCATAGCACCAGGCTGACGCGGATCGCCTTGTTCGCCCGCGATTTCTCCCACCACTTGCGAGGCGAATAGCCCTGCAGGCGGAAGGTGAGGACCGCGGCGATGTTCACGCAGACGAGGTTGACCGCGAAGAGCAGCCCAGCGCCGCCGCCTTCGAGCCACATGCCGTTGACCAGGAGCAGGCACATCGCGACGGCGGGCGGCGCGAGCGCGACGGCGACCATCACACCGACGAACGTCGCGGGCAGGCCGGACGTGAAGGCGAAGGCGCCCGCGCAGCCGGACGCAGCCGCGAGCGCGATCGCGGAGAAACCGACTTGCGTGCGCGCGGTGATCTCGTCATTGAGCTCGAAGTCCGCGGGCGACACCAGCGCGTAGAGAGTGGCGACGCCGAAAGTGAGCCCGCCACCGATCGCGGTGGCTCGGATCGATTTCTTGCCGAGCTCGAGATCGCCAAGCGTGGTCGCGAGCGCGAGCGCCATGTGCGGCCCCAGCAGCGGCGCGATGACCATGGCGCCGATGATGATCGCGGCGTCGCCC
>JAJDDE010000200.1 GCA_029260475.1 Phycisphaerales bacterium
TCGATATCACCGTCATCGAGCAGGACTCCGGCTCGGTGGACGTGCTGACGAACTCCACGCCGCTGGTGCTCGGCTCCACGAACCGGGGCCTCGAGTTCGATATCCGCACCGTCGCGGGCGAGACGGAGCTCCGCGTGCGCACCAAGGAGGACCCGGAGACGATCACCTCGTCTGGTGGTTCTCTCAACACCCTCATCGAGCAGCACAACGACGGCGTCACCGCGACCGTCGATGACCTGAACGACATCGTCAGCGAGCTCATCTACAGGGTGAACCGGCTGCACAGCGTCGGGCGCCCCGATGCTGTTTCGACCGACGTCCGCGGCACGCTCGACGTGCCTCTGGCCGATCAGGTCCTGTCCTTCAACGACCCCGCCAACTCGACCTTCGGCGGGCTGCCCTTCCAGATCGAGAACGGCCAGCTCACGATCCGCGTCACCGACGCCAACGGGGTACACCAGGACACCGTCATCGACGTGGACCTCGACGGCATCGACAACACCGGTGCGTCCGGGTTCGCCGACGACACCACGCTCCAGAGCCTCGTTGCGGACATCAACGCCAACGTCAGCAACCTCACCGTCACCATCAACCCCGACGGCACGCTCCAGCTCGTCGCCGACACCGGGTACGACTTCTCCTTCGCCGACGACACCTCGGGCGTCGCGGCGGTCCTCGGGCTCAACACCTTCTTCACGGGTGCCGACGCCAGCGATGTCGGGGTCCGCCCCGAACTGCAGGACGATCCATCGCGGCTGATCCTGGGCGTCGCCAAGGGCTCGAACGAGACGGCGCTCGCGATCGCGAACCTTCGCGACGAGCCGCAGGATGCGTTCGACGGCGTGTCGTTCCAGGGCAAGTGGCTCGAGCGTGTGGAGACCAACGGCGTGAACGCGAGCAGCGCCCGGTCGCGCTACCAGGCGCTCGCGAGCGTGCGGGCGAGCCTCGAGGCCCAGGACCAAGCGCTCTCGGGCGTCTCGCTCGACGAGGAATCGATCAACCTGATCACGTTCCAGCAGCAATACAACGGCGCCGCGCGGTTTATCGCGACGGTGGACGAACTCACCAACCTCCTGATCTCTCTGGTCTGACGCGACCGTCCTGACGTCTAGGCGCACGCCCTTTGCGTGCAGGGAACCTTGCGATGAGCTCCATCCCCGCCAACCTGTCCCGCGTCCCGACGTTCCTGGCCTCGCAGATCTCGCTGCGAGGCCTCACGACGACCAACGCCTCGCTCGCGCGCCTGCAGCAGCAGCTCACGACGGGACTGCGCATCAACCAGCCCTCGGACGACCCGATCGCGGGCTCGCTGATCAGCCTGTTGGACACGAGTCTCGAGACCGCGACACAGCGATCACGCAACCTGAATCACGCGACGAGCGTGCTCAACACGATCGACACGGAACTCGGATCGATCAGCGCGCTGATCCTCGACGCCAAAGAGATCGCCTCGAGCCAGGTGGGCATCGGGTCGGACGCCGCGACGCGCGCGGAGCAGGCGACCATCGTCAGCTCGCTCATCGACGAGCTCGTGCTCGCGGTGAACAGCGACTTCGCGGGCATCTCGCTCTTCTCGGGCGGGCGCACCGGCGTGCGCCCCATCGAGTTCTTCCACGGCGGCTACCGCTACAACGGCGACCAGGGCGGGTTGCGCACGGACCTCGGGCCGGGCCTCGACTTCCCGATCACGCTGACCGCCGATCGCGCCATCGGATCGCTCTCGTCGCGCGTCGAAGGCTCCGTCGATCTCGATCGCCAGCTCACCGCCGGCACGCTCATCAGCGACCTCCGAGGCCCCGCGAATATCGCTGGCGACGGGCTCGATTCGCTGACGGTGACCGTGGACGTCGCGGGCACCCCCACGGATGTCCTCGTGGACCTCAGCAACGCGCGCACGGTCGGGGATGTCACCACCAAGATCGAGGCGGAGATCCGCAACGCGGTCCCCGGTGCGCTCACGGGCGCCTTCCCGGGCGGCGTGACATTCACGGGCGACCGGTTCCAGATCAACGCCGCAGCGACCGTGACGATCACCTTCGACTCAACGACCGCGACACCCGGGCGCACGGCGCGGGCGCTGGGTCTGGACTCCTTCTCCTTCGATAACGCCGACGCGACGAACCCCGCGCCGGGCGTGAGCCTGAACCCGCGGATCTCGCCCAGCACACGCCTGGGTGACCTCAATCCCGCGACGGCTCTGGACTATGGCGACATCGTCTTCACCAACGGCAGCCAGTCCGGCACCGTCACCACCGATCCGAACATGACGATCTCCGAGCTGCAGCAGGCGCTCGAGCGCCTCGATCTCGGGCTGAACGTCGAGATCTCTGAGAACGGCGACGGGATCGACGTGGTCTCGGAGATCTCGGGCGTGCGGGCGTCCGTCGAAGAGGGGGGTGGGCTCGCGGCGACGACGCTGGGCATCCGCTCCTTCAACACCACGACGAGCCTGACAGACTTCAACGACGGGCGCGGCGTCGCGATCGCCGACGGCGCCATCGATCCGATCAGCGGGCTCCCCGACGCCTCGCGCAACGTGGACTTCGAGATCACCGCCTCCGATGGCACAACATTCCAAGTGGACCTGACGCCCGCGGACGCGACGAGCGTGCAGTCGGTGCTCGACGCGATCAACGCCGAGGCGGCCGCCGCCGGGCTGACGGTGGGCAACGGCGCCGGCGAGTTCCAGGCGGCGTTGACGACCGGGCAGAACGGCATCCTCATCGAGGATCGTCTCGGCGGCGCTGGCGCGGTGCAGGTGACGAGCCTGAACGGGTTCGCCGCCGAGGACCTCGGGCTGCTCAGCGGCACGAGCACGACGGGCAATCCTGCGCAGCTCATCGGCGAAGACCGCGCGACGGTGCGCGTGGACAGCCTGATCACCACGCTGCTGGACCTCCGCAGGGCACTGGAGACCGATGACCAGCGTGGCATCACCTTCGCTGGAGAGAAGCTGGAAGCAGAAGTGGATCGCGTCGTCGCGGCCCGCGCACTCGCCGGTGGGCGGGCGCGCCGGATCGAGTCGTCGAGAACGCGTCTCGAAGATCGGGTGCTCCTCGATGAGCAGGTCAAGAGCAACCTGCAGGACCTGGACTTCATCGAGGCGTCCACACGTTTCTCGCAGTTGCAGACGCAGCTGCAAGCGAGCCTCACCGCGACGGCGCAGGTGAGCCAGCTCAGTCTCCTGAACTTCCTCTAAAGGGAGCGATGGGGTTCACGGACGCGCTGCCCCCCCGCCCGGGGCGGCGCGTGAGACAGGATGTCGCCCGGCACGGTGCCGGGACACCACGGATGGACCGGGCGGGCAGAAGCGGAGCATTTCCATGGAAGTGCAGACCACCAGGTTCGGGACCGTCGAGATCACCGACGATCGCGTTATTACCTTCCCCAAGGGCCTCCTCGGGTTCGGCGAGCAGACACGGTTCTGCCTCCTACAGCCGAGCGACGAGGCGTGTTTCTTCTGGCTTCAGGCCGTCGATAATCCGGACCTCGCGTTCGTGATCACCGACCCGAGCCTGTTCGTGCCGGAGTACGCGGTGCCCATCCGCAACGAGCAGATGGAGGACCTGCGCCTGTCGAGCATCGACGATGCGCAGATCTTCGTGATCGTGAACAAGGTGGGGACGCGCCTGACGGGCAACCTCCAGGGCCCCCTGGTGATCAACACCCAGAACAAGATCGGTGAGCAGTTCGTGCTCGCCGAGAAGCGCTGGACGACACGTCACGACCTTGTGGATCTCAAGGATGAGACGAGCGAGGTTGAAGTCATCCAGCAGCAGAAGACGGCGTCCGCCTGAGGCGGGTGGTGCGGACGCGGCCACGCGCACGGAGGCGCGGGCCATCTATGACCCCGGACGAGGAAGGAGCCCGCCATGTTGGTGCTCTCCCGCCAGCGAGACGAGACAATCATGATCGGCGATGACGTGGAGATCACCGTCGTCGATATCCGTGGCGACAAGGTGCGGATCGGCATCGAGGCGCCCGCCCGGATCGCGGTACACCGCAAGGAGGTGTACCAGGCGATCCGCGAAGAGAACGAACGCGCAGCCCGCGTCGAAAGCGACCAGCTCGACGGTTTGGCACAGCGATTGCGTGTGATCCACCCGGATGGCGCGAAGTCTGCGCCGGGTCTCGGCAAGGGCAACGCCCACGCCACCCCGGTGCGTTCGAACCGCCCGAACGAAGGAACCAATACCTCCGCCGACGGTCGGCGGAGGGCCTGACAGCAGGAGACGTTGTGAGGCGGGGGTGCAAGCCCGCCTCGGAGCTCGGGGGCAACCCCGTTACCAGTCGATGCCCGCACCAGCGGGCCCTCGCACGCGGGCATGACGCCCCGTGAACTGACGAGACCAATCACGGAGGATTGGCATGGCACGCATCAACAGCAACGTCCCGAGCCTCATCGCCCAGTCCAACCTGGGGCGCACGCAACGGACTCTCAACGACACCCTCAGCCGCCTCTCGACGGGCCTCCGCATCACACGCGGTGCCGACGACCCGGCGGGCCTCATCGTCTCGGAGCGGCTGCGCTCCGAGCTCAGGGGCATCGAGCAGGGCATCGCCAACTCCGAGCGCGCATCGAACGTCATCGCGACGTCCGAGGGCTCGCTCGCGGAGGTCAGCGACCTGCTGAACTCGATCAAAGCGCTCGTCGTCGAGGCGGCGAACACCGGTGCCTTCAGCCCGGACGAGATCGAGGCGAACCAGCTGCAGGTGGACTCGGCGATCGAATCCATCACGCGCATCTCGAACACCGCGTCCTTCGCGGGGCTCAAGCTGCTCAACGGCTCGCTCGGATACACCGTCTCGGGCATCGATAACAGCGCGATCCTGAAGAGCAAGATCTTCGGGGCCGCGTTCTTCGACCGCTCGAACGTCAACGTGGACGTCGAGGTCCTGGGCTCCGCGCAGACCGCCAACCTTTATATGCGGGGCGACTTCTCCACCCTCGTGGGTACCGCGACCGACGGCATCCTCCCCTCCACGACCACCCTCGAAGTCGCGGGCCCCGACGGCGTCAGCGAGATCACCTTCGTCTCGGGCACCACGCTCGACCAGATGGTCACCGCGATCAACACACGCTCGGGCACCACCGGCATCACCGCCTCCCGCGTGGACGCGGGCGACGTGACCTCGGGCATCGTCTTCAGTTCCGAGGGCTACGGCTCGGAGGCCTTCGTCTCGGTCCGTGAGATCACGCCACGCGTCGCCACCAGTTTCGGGGTGATCGCCAACGACGCGGCCCCCCCCGCGGTGTGGGGCGGCAATGTGACCACCGCCGAGCGCGATCAGGGCAAGGACATCACGGTGCTGGTCAACGGCTCCGTCGCGACGGGGCGAGGCCTCGACGTGCTCCTCCGTTCGCCCGAGCTGGACCTCGAACTCACCCTCGACTCCACGTTCGCGACCACCGTCAACGGCACGCCAACCTCCTTCGACATCACCGGAGGCGGCTCCCTCTACCAGCTCGGTCCCGTGGTGAACGCGAACCAGCAGGTCAACGTGGGCATCAGTTCCATCGCGGCCACCCAGTTGGGGGGCACGCTGAACACGAACAACAGCAGCCTCGAGCTCCAGTTCCTCTCCAGCCTCAAGTCCGGCGGCGTCAACGACCTCCTCAAGGGCAACCTCGCCAACGCGAGCAACGTGCTCGAGACCGCGATCGAGGAGATCGCCGAGCTCCGCGGGCGCCTGGGTTCCTTCGAACGGAACGTGCTGCAGACGAATATCCGGTCCTTGCAGGCGGGCTTCGAGAACATCACCGCCGCCGAGAGCGTGATCCGAGACGCCGACTTCGCGGTGGAGACCGCGGAACTCAGCCGACTCCAGATCCTGCAACAGGCCGGCACCTCCGTGCTCGCGACGGCGAACACGAACGCCCAGAACGTGCTTACGCTGCTCGGCTAACGCCCCCCGCCTGCTCCCGATCAACGCTTCCCCCCGACGACCCCGCCTTATTTAGGGCGGGGTCGTTGTGTTATCGGATTGTCGCTCGTAACGCGGAGGCGGGTTGTACGGGCGACGGGGTGGCCGTTGATCGTGCACGGGGGGTGTGGGTCTCCCTGTGGTCCGTGGAGCGGACGATCAAGAAGTCGGCTCTACCGGGTATGTGCTCGGCGGGCCGGCTTCGGACGACGGACGTTCGGGGCGACACCGACGGGAACGGTTCTACCCGCGGTTCACCAGGATTAGTCGCTCGGCCACGCAAGGCGAGCGCGTGCGTTCACGGAGGACGACATGACTCGGATCAACACCAACGTTCCGTCGCTGATTGCCCAGCGTGTGCTGGGCAGCAACAACAGGGCTCTCAACACTTCACTCGAGCGCCTCTCCACCGGTCTCCGCATCAACCGCGGTGCCGACGATCCCGCGGGCCTCATCGCCTCGGAGAACCTGCGTGCCGAGAAGGCCGGGCTCTCGGCTGCGATCAAGAACGCCGAGCGTGCTGATCAGGTGGTCAACATCGCCGAGGGCGGCCTCTCCGAGGTCTCCAGCCTCCTTACCGACCTCCAGGGTCTGGTCACCGCGTCCGCGAACGACGCGGGCCTCTCCGACGAGGAGAAGGAAGCCAACCAGCTCCAGATCGACTCCATCCTCCAGACCATCGACCGCGTCGCCGAGGCCACGAGCTTCCAGGGCACCAAGCTCCTGAACGGCACGTTCGATTACCAGACCTCCAACATCGCCACCACCATCAACTCCTTCAAGGTGAACGGGGCCAAGACCGAGTTCAACGGGCAGCGCGAGGTGGACATCGTCGTCACCGCATCCGCCCAGCGCGGCGGCTTCGTGCTCTCCTTCGGCGCCAACAACCTCAACCTCGGTGGCGCCACCGCGACCGACGGTGCCAACGAACAGTTCGTCATCGAGATCGCCGGTGCCGACGGTGCCCGCGAGCTCAGCTTCGCGTCGGGTACCGCACTGACGGATGTGGTCGCCGCGATCAACTCCTTCACGGACACCACCGGTGTCAAGGCCGCTCTCTGCGGCACCACCGGCATCCGCCTCGAATCCGACGAGTACGGCGAGGACGAGTTTGTCTCGCTCAAGGTCGTTGACGACGGTGCCATCAACGGCACCAACGGCATCTACAACCTCTCCGCCGGTGACACCGATGTCGCCGACACGGGTTCGGTAACCACCTTCGCTACCGCCAACAACGGCGTGAGCGATGCCGGCCAGGACGTCGAAGCCTTTATTAACGGCGTCAAGGCCACCACCAACGGCACCACGGCGCGCATCAACACCAACTTCCTCGATGTCGAGATCGACCTCAAATACGACACCGGCAACCCCTCGGCGGCGGCCCTCGGCCAGATCGATGCCTTCACCATCACCGGGGGCGGTGCCGACTTCCAGCTCGCTGGCGAAGTCAACATCGCCGGTCGCGTGTCGCTGGGCATCCAGAACGTGGCGACCCGAGCCCTCGGAGCCTCCACGATCGACGTGATCGATCCCGCGACCCCCCTCGGTGCCAAGGTCTCTACCAACTTCAACCTCTCCGACTTCCGCGCCGGTGCCTCGCTCAACGCGGTCGATGGCAACCTCGACGTGGGCGCCAAGGTTGTCGAGCGGGCGATCCGCGAGGTCTCCAGCCTCCGTGGCCGTCTGGGTGCGTTCCAGCAGAACACCATCGGCGCGACCATTCGCTCCCTCGGTGTCAGCCTCGAAAACACCTCCGCCGCCGAGTCGTCCATCCGTGACACGGACTTTGCTGCTGAGACCGCCAGCCTGACCCGTTCCCAGGTTCTCGCTCAGTCCGCCCAGCAGACGCTGCTGATCGCGAACTCGCAGCCTCAGAACGCCCTGTCGCTTCTCGGCTAAACCGGCGCAAACCGGCTCCGGTTAGAACCAACCGAACGCACCTTCAACGCCCCCTTCGCGGGGCGTTTTTTCTGCGCATCGCGTTCGTGTTATCGGGCGTCCACACCGAGTTACTCGCCCGCTTCGCCCGTTGCGGTCGATGCGCAGCCTCTGACCGACCACCCCACCGGAGCCCAACGCACCCATGTCCCGCATCCAGACCAATGTCCCGTCGCTGATCGCCCAGCGCAATCTGGGCCTGAACTCCGGCAAACTCGAGAACGCGCTCGAGCGCCTCTCCACTGGCCTCCGTATCAACCGCGGTGCCGACGATCCGGCGGGTCTGATCGCCTCGGAGAACCTCCGCTCGGAGATCAGGGGCATCGGTGCCGCGATCTCGAACGCGGAGCGCGCGGACCACGTGGTGAACATCGCCGAGGGCGGTCTCCAGGAGATCTCGAACCTGCTCGTGAACCTGCAGTCGCTGGTGGTGGAGGCGGCGAACGACGCCGGCATCTCCGAGGAAGAGAGGTCCGCGAACCAGCTGCAGATCGATTCGATCCTGCAGACGATCGACCGCGTCGCCGCCGCGACGAGTTTTCAGGACTCCAAGCTGCTCAACGGTTCGCTGGACTACACCACGGAAGATGTCTCGGGCGTGATCTCCGACTTCGCTGTCCGCGGCGCGAAGCTCGGGTTCGAGGAGACGCGCGATGTCAGCGTCATCGTCACCGCGTCCGCGCAGCGGTCCGGGTACTTCCTCTCCTTCGGCGGCGCGAGCCTCAATCTGGGCGGAGCGGGCGCCTCCGACGGCGCGTCCGAACAGTTCGTCATCGAACTCGCGGGCTCCGAGGGTGCGCGCGAGCTGAGCTTCTCCTCGGGCACCTCGCTGGCCAGCGTCGTCAGCGCGATCAACACGTTCCGCTCCGTGACCGGGCTCTCCGCATCCGTCTCCGGCACGGGCGTGCGCATCGAGTCCATCGCCTTCGGCTCGCAGGAGTTCATCTCCATCGATGTCACCGACGACGGCGCGATCGGCACCGGCGCAAACATCGGTCTCTACAACTTCCTCGCCGATGACGCGCTCGCCGCCGACACCGCGATCGCCTCCACGTACAGCGCGGGCGTCAACGGTCTCACAGATTTCGGCCAGGACGTCGAGGCCGTGATCAACGGAGTCCGCGCGACGACCGACGGCACCGTCGCCCGTATCGCGACGGATTTCCTCGACATCGAGATCGACCTCAGCTGGGACACCTCCGGCCCCGTAGGGCCGAACGCCGCCAAGCTCGGCTCGGTGCAGGCGCTCACCATCACCGGCGGCGGTGCTGATTTTCAGCTCGCCTCCAAGGTGAATATCGCGGGCAAGGTGTCGCTGGGCATCCAGAACGTCGCGGCCCGCTCGCTCGGGCGCACCGTGCTCGATGTCTCGGGCACCCAGACCACCTTCCACCTGCAGGACCTTTCCTCGGGGCGCGACCTCAACGTGGTCGAGGGAGACACCTCGAACGCGCAGACGATCCTCGAGCGCGCCATCCGAGAAGTTTCGAGCCTGCGCGGCCGGCTGGGTGCCTTCCAGCAGAACACCATCAACGCGACGATCAACAGCCTGGGCGTCGCGTTCGAGAACACCACCGCCGCCGAGAGCGTGATCCGCGATACGGACTTCGCCGCCGAGACGAGCCGGCTCACGCAGGCCCAGGTGCTGCAGAACTCCGCGATCTCGTCGCTCGCGATCGCGAACAGCGCGCCGCAGAACGTACTCCAACTGCTCGGCTGACCCGGCTCAGAGGCGCGCCATCAGCGTCAGGCAGAAGAGCACGGGCCCGAGGAAGGCGAGCAGCACACCGATGGTGCGCGTGTTCTCCGTCTTGGCGCGGGCGCCGATGATCCCGAAGAAGATCGAGGCGCCGACCGCCGCCAGAGCGGGGATCAGGAGCTCGCCGCCCGCCTTGCCCGAGCCCGCGAGCACCAGGAGCAGGCACAGGCACCCGGGGCACGCGAGGATGATCGTGGGGAAGCGGTCGATCTGCGGATCGGGCGATTGCGGCTCGCCAGACGCGTCGTCGTTCTCAGCGGTGGGGGGGAGGTGTTCCA
Organism: Phycisphaerales bacterium; assembly: GCA_029260475.1. Classification (GTDB taxonomy): domain Bacteria; phylum Planctomycetota; class Phycisphaerae; order Phycisphaerales; family UBA1924; genus OFTM391. Next base: position 9,901 of record JAJDDE010000200.1, read on the forward strand.
GCTTCGGGCTCCGTTGGTGTGGTCCGGACTCCTTCTATCGGTAGCATGGGCGACCCCGCTCGGCGCGTCCCGGGCGGAACAGCACGGTTTCTCCCCTCCCAACAGCCCGCGAGCCCCCCATGCCCTCCACTTCGCAGCGCCAGTACATCGCCGACTTCGAGCTCAACGCGCGCTTCAGCGGCACGTTCTCGATCGCCAACGCCCAGCTCGGTGTCACCAAGAACGGCGACCACTACCTCGCGTGCCTCTTGGGCGACAAGACGGGCTCGGCCCCCGCCCGACGGTGGAGCATGAGCCCCGAGGAGTTCAAGGCCCTCCCGACCGACGGCTTCGTTCACGCCGAGGGGCGCACCCAGCCCTTCAAGGGCGAGATGCAGCTCATCGTCGAGCGCATCGAGCCGGCACACCCGTCGGACGATGAGCTTGCTCAGCTCCTGCCGTCAGCGGCGCGCCCGATCGGGGAGATGTTCGACGAGCTCACCGCGCTGCTCAACGGCGTGCAGCAACCGGCGCTCAAGGCGCTTGTGGAGCTGTACATGGAGGACGAGCAGCTCATGAGCCGCTTCCGCCAGGCGCCCGCCGCCAAGCAGATGCACCACGCGTACATCGGCGGGCTGCTCGACCACACGCTGCAGCTCTGCACCCTCGCGACGCTCGTGTGCCCGCGCTACCCGAAGATCAACCAGGACCTCGTCGTCGTGGGCCTCTTCCTGCACGACCTGGGCAAAACGCGCGAGCTCTCGTGGGACGGTGCCTTCGGCTACACCGATCGGGGCGAGCTCGTCGGGCACATCGTCGAGGGCGCGATCATGCTCCACGACAAGGCCCAGCAGCTCATGGTCGAGAAGGGCACGCGCCTGCCCGGGCACACGCTCACCGTGCTGCAGCACATCATCCTGTCGCACCACACCCTGCCCGAGTACGGGGCGGCGAAGATCCCCGCGACGCCCGAGGCCATCCTCGTCGCGCAGCTGGACAACATGGACGCCCGGACCACGATCGCTCTTGACGCCGCCCGCCCCGATCGGGCCTCGGCCCACGATCTGGGGGGTAATTTCACAGAAAAGAGTTGGGCCCTCGGCACCCGCCTGTTCCGCCCCGATCCCACCGCCTGACGTGTCCGAACCCGGTTCAGGGGCCGGTGAGCCGATTCCCCACATTGCCCACTTTGCCAGCAACGCCCCAGAGTGTTCAAGCGGCGCTCAGATCCCAAGAGAATGCTGCCCGTCGGGCCCATTTGAGCGTGACGAGGGCGAATGGCGCGGTACTGTGTATTTGTCCGCGAAAGCGGATGAGGGACCGACAGGTCTTTTTTCGCGCCCGTGACCCGGTGCGTGGGAGGAGAGAGAATCCTGTCCCAATGCGTCACCCTCCCAATCGGGATCTCCGCTCGCTCCCCGCGTTGGTTCGCTGCCCGGAGCTTCGGAGTCTGACGTAGGCCTCTCATCCAACGCGTGGATACACGTTTGGTTGGTAGGACGCACGGCGTGTCCTGCGTCCTCGAGAGAGATTCGAATCAAGGGAAGATTCACATGAACAAGCTTGCAGTACTTTCAGTCCTCGCGATCGCCGGCTCGGCGCTCGCAACCGGTTCCACCCCCGTCGCCGGCGGTGGACTCATCATCTCAGAGGCCGTTGATGGCCCCGCTTCCGGTGGTAACCCCAAGTTCGTCGAACTGACGAACACGGGCCTCACCCCCTTCACCTTCGGTGTTGGTGCCGGCATCATCGTGCAGTCCAATGCCGCGACCGACTACGATGTCGATGTTGACCTCGAAGGCGTCACCATCGCTCCCGGTCAGTCCTACGTCATCCAGTCCGCTGCCAACGACGGTCAGGCCGCCTTCGAAGCGACCTATGGCTTCGCCGCCGACCTGTACACCGGCGCCTTCTTCTCAAACGGCGACGACCGCTACGCCATCTGGGACGGTGCCGCTCTCGTGGACATCCACGGCCAGGACGGCGTTGATGGCACCGGCAGCGTCTGGGAGTACCTCGACTCCTACACGCTCCGCAACAAGGACCAGATCGCTCCCAACGGGGGCATCTACGACCTGACCTCCTTCACCACCCCCGGTACCAACTTCTTCGACGGCACCGACGCCGCCTTCGTCGTTGCGAACACCTCCCCCGGCACCCACCAGTGGACCCCTGCTCCCGGTGCGGCGGCCCTCTTCGGCATGGCCGGCCTCGCTGGCATCCGTCGTCGTCGCGCGTAAACTCGCGTAGCCGACCGACATCAGAACGATCTGATCGACGCCCCGCACGGTCCCGTGCGGGGCGTTCTTTTTTTGAGGCGTGGGGCACCGACTCGGCGTGCCGGCTCGTTGTGTGGTCCGCGTCACCCGGGCGGGCGTAGCATCAGGCCCATGGGCGAAGACACCCAACAGATCAGAGTCCACTTCGGCAAGCCGTTCCCGCTCTTCCCGCTCGACGGGGTGGTGCTGCTCCCGCACGCGATGGTGCGGCTGTTCATCTTCGAGCCCCGGTACCGCCAGATGCTCGAGAGCGTCCTCGACGGCTCCGGGCAGATCGCGATGGCGGTCTACGACGACGAGGGCCGCGAGGAGTCGCTCGACGGCACCGGCCCGCCCCTGAAGCCCGCGGTCTGCATCGGGCAGATCATGCAGCACGAGCGGATGTCGGACGGGAATTACCGCCTGTGGATGCAGGGCGTCTGCAGGGCGCAGATCGAGGACGAAGAGGGGCCGCAGGGCGATCGGCTGTATCGGCGTGCGATGCTGAGCCCTCTCGAGGTGCAGGGCGATCCGGACCCCTCGCTCAAGGAAGCCCGCGACGAGCTGGTGCGGCTGCTCGCCGAGGGTCCGTGTCACGAACTCCCGAGCGTCCGGGCGCTGCTTGAGCAGGTGGAGGAGGAGGACGCGGAGTTCGCCGCCATCGCGCCACAGGTGCTCTTCGAGATCGTCGGGCTCTCCGTGGTCGGCGCGCTGGATCGGCGGGGTCTGCTGTACCGGCTCCTCGAAGAGGGCGACCCGGTGGAGCGGGCGCGCTGCGTGCTCGGCGAGCTTCGCCACGTCCACGCGCTCATGAAGCGTGCCGAGCCTCAGTTCGACCCCGAAGCCCCGCAAGGGATTTCCTGGAACTGACCGACCGGCCGCGTCGCCTCATATTCGAGCGAACCGCTCCGTTCCCGCCGCCGTCAGACGCGGCGGGCGATCGCATCGCCTCATAAAAAATGTGGACGACGTACGGCATGCGTGACGGTTCCAGGATATTTGAGAATTCCTTTGGTTTTGGCGCGATGATCGAGGACACTTCACAGGTCCGGGCTCCGGGGTTTCCGGGGGATGGTGTTTACCTTCCTCTTTCAGTCGGAGCCGCCCGCATGTTTCGTACGTCAACCCCCCTGATCGCTCTCATCTGCGTTGTCCCGCTCGATGCGTCCGCACAAAGCCTGTTGTTCACCGAGGTCTCCGAGGAGGCAGGGATTGTCGCCGGGTACGCGCTCATCGATAACGGATTCCGAGACATGTCGTTCATGTACGCCGGCGGCGCTGTCGGGGACTTCAACCGAGACGGTTGGCCCGACATCTTCGTTCTCACGGGCGACCACGACCCGGATCGTCTCTACATCAATAACCAGGACGGCACGTTCACGGACGAGGCGGCGGCGTGGGGCGTCGATCGTCTCCACGTCGGCGGCGGCGCGACGGTCGGGGACTACAACGGTGACGGCTGGCCCGACATGTACATCACGAGCATGGGGCGAGCGAACGACGACCGTTCGCTCGCTCAGCACCTCCTCTACCGCAATAACGGAGACGGCACCTTCTCGGAAGTGGGTGTTGAGGCGGGGGTCAACAACATCGGGGCCGTCCTACCCGACGGCTACAGCTCCGCCTTCGGGGACTACGACCTCGACGGAGACCTCGATCTCATGGTGGCGATGTGGCACGTGGATAACCACGGGCTCACGCTCTTTCGCAACGAGGGCAACGGCACGTTCACACGCCGCAACGAGGCCATCCAGCTCGATACCACGCACATCTACGGCTTCACGCCCGGCTTCGCGGACATGAACAACGACGGGTGGCCGGACATCGTGCTGACCGGGGATTTCCAGACGTCGGCGTTCTATGTGAATAACAAGAACGGCAGCTTCGATCGTCGCACCAGGGCGCAATCCGGCTTCGTTGATACCAACGGCATGGGCATGGTGGTCGCCGAGCTCACGGGTGATGACCGGCTGGACTGGTTCGTTTCGAACATCAGCATCACAGAGAGCGGCCCCGACGAGGGGCAGAACCTCTTCAAAAACCTGGGCAACAACATCTATGAGGACGTCGCGCCGGCGGTCGGCTGCGAGCGTGCCCACTGGGCGTGGGGTGCCGATGCGTGCGATCTGAACAACGACGGCGCCATGGAACTCATCGTCGCCAACGGCTGGTACTACAACGGCGCGATGCCGAACTGCCTGTTCATCAATAACGGCGACAACACATGGAACGAGATCGGTGAGGACTGCGGCTTCGACCACACGGGCCTCGCACGCGGTCTCGCTTCGCTCGACTACGACATGGATGGCGACCTCGACCTCGCGGTCTTCAACCACTCCGGGCCGTTCCTGCTGTACCGCAACGAGCTGTCCGGCACCGATACGTTCCAGCTCAGCGTGCGCCTCGATACGACCCACCGCCCCGACCTCGCGCCCAACGGCGTGGGTGCGAGCGTCGAGTTCATCAACGAGGGCAAGCACCAGATGCGGTACGTGGACGGCGCACCGACCTACCTCGCGGTGAGTGACCTCGCCGAGCACTTCGGCATGGGCGCCGACAACGAGGCGGACCTCATCCGCATCACCTGGCCCGACGGCGTCGTCGAGGAGTACGCGGGGTACAAAGCGGGGCACGTCTACACGTTCGAGGCGCCACCGTCGTGCCGCTACCCCGATTCGGACGGTGACGGGGTCCCGGACTTCGGCGATTTCGACGCCACCTCAAACGACATCGTGGACATGGAAGACCTCTACGCGGTGAGCACCGGCGCACACGACATCAACGAAGACGGCTTGGTGGACATCTCCGATGCCCGCTGCCTGACCGCGTTCCTCCGCTCGTCGGAGCGTGCGGACCTCTTCGCCGCGTCCCGCTGAACCCGCGTCAAACTCACTCCCGCAGCGAGCGCGCGATGCGCTTTTCGTGAATCGGCATGGACGCCTCGTCGAGCCGTTGCTTGACGGCCGCGAAGGCGTTGGCGTCCACGCTCGTCCAATCCGCCGTCGCGCGTTCGATCATCTCGCGGAGTTCTTCCAGTAGCGATGCCAACGATGCACGCTGCGCCTCGTCGAGCTCGTCGCCGACCACTGAGATCCCGTCGTCGATCCACTTCGCGTCGAGCTTGGCGTTGGTCACGAGGTCCGCGATGCGGTGGCGCGTCATGTCCTCCTTCGCGTGCGTGAAGCTGGCGGCCTCGATGCGGTCCACCTCCTCACGCGTCAGCCCGTGGTTCGGGACGATCTGCACGCCCGCCCGCTTGCCCGATCGGCGCTCGACCGCGTTCACGCTGAGCACGCCGTTGGCGTCCACGAGGAACTCCACCTCGAGCTGCGGGATGCCCGCGGGCATCGGCGGGAGCCCGCGCAGCGTGAAGGCGCCGAGCGAGCGGCAGTCCGCAGCCATCTCGCGTTCGCCCTGGTACACGTTGATCAGCACCGCGGTCTGCCCGTCCACCTGCGTGGAGAACATCTCGGTGGCGCGCGCGGGGACGGTGCTGTTGCGGATGACCAGCTTCGCGACGGCGCCGCCCGCCGTCTCGATCCCCAGCGACAACGGGATCACGTCCAGCAGCAGCATGTCGCTCGCGTCGCCACCCTGGAGGATCGAGGCCTGCACCGCCGCCCCCATCGCGACGACGAGGTCCGGGTCCAGCGCGACGTACGGCTCGGTGCCGAAGAACGCGCCCACACGCTCGCGCACCAGCGGCACGCGCGTGGAGCCGCCCACCATCACCACGCGATCGACGTCCTCTGCGCGCAGCTTCGCGTCCTTCAGCGCTCCGGCGCAGGCATCGAGCGACCGGCTCACCATCGGCCCGATGAGCGCTTCGAACTCGTCGCGTGAAACGCTGCGTGCGAAGGAACCCTGCTCACCAAGATCGATCTCGAAGGATGCGGACTCCTCATCGGTGAGCCGGATCTTCGTGCGCTCCGCGAGGGTCGCAAGGGCTTGGCGCGTGGTGGGGGGGAACTCGACGGCGCGCCCGATCTTCTCTTCGATCTCGCGCTGCACGAGCGCGACGATCGCGCGGTCGAAGTCGTCGCCGCCCAGGCGGGTGTCGCCCCGGGTCGAGAGGACCTGGAAGAACTCGGTGCCGTCCGCGCCGTCGTCCTCGTGCTTGGGCGTGACGCGCAGGAGGGTGACGTCGAACGTCCCGCCCCCGAGATCGAAGACCGCGATCGTCTCGGGGTGCTTCGCGTTGGTGCCGATGCCGTAGGCGAGGGCGGCGGCGGTCGGCTCGTTCACGATCCGCGCCACGTCGAGCCCCGCGAGGTGGGCCGCGTCGCGGGTCGCCTGTCGCTGGGCGTCGTCGAAGTAGGCGGGCACCGTGACGACCGCGCGCGAGATGCGGCGCCCCAAGGCCCCCTCGGCGCGCTCCAGCAGCGCCATCAGCACACGCGCCGAGACCTCCTGCGGCGTGAGTTCGTGCCCGCCAGGCAGGCGGACCCGGGCCGTCGCGTGGGCGCCCTCGATGACCTCGTAGGGGAGGTACGAAAGATCATCGCCCGCGTCGGCCTGGCTCCGGCCCATCAGCCGCTTGATCGAGGAGACGGTGCGATCCGCGAACTCCACCGCGTGCTCCCGCGCATCGTGCCCCACCGCCTCGGCCTCTCCAGAGGCGGCGTACCGCACCACCGAGGGGAGCGTCAGCCGCCCCTCGGCGTCGCTCAGCACCTCGGGCCCCACGCCCGGGCGGTACCACGCGACCAGCGAGTTCGTCGTGCCGAGATCGATACCGAGGATCGGGGCGGGTTCGGATTCCATGGTGGCGTCCTGCGCAGTGCTCATGGAGCACGGTATCCTTCGCCTCCCATGCTCACCAGCGTTTCCTGGCTCAACCGGTACTTGGACCCCGCCGACCTCACCGCCGACGAGGCGGTCCGTGTGCTCGAAGCCGGCTGCTTCCCCATCGAGTCCGTCGAGCCCGTCGGCGACGACACCCGGCTCGACGTCGAACTCACCAGCAACCGGGGCGACTGCTTCAGCCACGCCCACCTCGCGCGAGACATCGCGGCGATCACCGGGCGCACCTACAAGGCCCCGCTGGCAGCAGGCGACAACGGGGCGCCGAAGGGCGCTTCGGACGGCGACGTCGAGAACACCGTCACCGACCTCTGCCCCCGCTTCACCGCCCAAAAGATCACCGGCGTGCAAGTCGGCCCCTCTCCCGCCTGGCTCCAGCGGCTGCTCGAGGCGGTGGGCCAGCGACCGATCAATACCATCGTGGATGTCTCCAACTTCGCCCTCTTCGAGCTCGGGCACCCCTCGCACTGCTTCGACCTGAAGACGCTCGAGGGCGAGCGCCTCGTCGTGCGTCACGCCGCGAAGGGTGAGACGCTCACCGTCCTCGACGGCACGCAGCACAAGCTCCGCGAGTCTGATCTCGTGGTCGCCGACGCCTCCAAGCCCGTCTCCCTCGCGGGCGTCGTGGGCGGGCTCGGTTCGGGCGTGACGCCCAGCACGACCGACGTGCTCTTGGAGGTCGCGACGTGGGACCCGACCACCATCCGCGACACCGCGCGACGCCTCGATATCCGCACCGACGCCGGCTACCGCTTCGAGCGCTTCGTCAATGCCATCGATCTCGCGCGTGTGAACGCGTACATCGCGAGACTGATCGTCGAGATCGCGGGCGGCACGATCGAGGGCCCGATGTCCGACGCCGGCGCCCCGCTCCCCGATCTCCACACAGTGCAACTCCGCATGGCGCGCATCACGCACCTCTTGGGCATCGAAATCCCCGCCGATGAGGTCGCGCGGCTGCTCTCCACCGTCGGCATCGGGATCGATGGTGGCGCGGGCGTCTTCGACTGCACCATCCCCGCCGAGCGACCCGACCTCACGCGCGAGGTGGACCTCATCGAGGAGGTCGCTCGCCTGCACGGCATCGACAAGATGCCCGTCTCACCCCGCGTCGAGGTGCCGCTGGACGTCGATCACCCCGAGCAGTGGCGACGGCGCGAGGGCGCCGAGGCGGCGATCGCCGACACCCTCTGCGGCCTTGGCTTCTACGAGGCGGTCACCTTCAGCTTCCTCAACAAGAAGGAAGCCAAGGCGTACCTCCCAGAGGGCCTGCGCCTCGTGAAGATCGACGAAGAACGTCGCAAGGACGCCCCCTTCCTGCGCCCGAGCATCGTGCCCAGCCTGCTGCACTGCCGCAAGGCGAACCAGGACGCGCGCGTCCGCGTGGAGGGCGGCGTGCGTCTCTTCGAGTTCGGCGCCGTCGTCGCCGAGGAGAACGACGGCAAGGCGGCGGGGCGCAAGACCGTCGAGCGCCGGCACGCGGGCTGCATCCTCGACGCGGGCACCAAGCAAGAGCAGCAGCAGACCGCGGTGCGCACCGCCCGGGCCGCGATCGACGCGGTCATCGAGCGCCTCGCGGGCGCGGGCCAGACGCCCGTTGTGAGCAACATCCCGCCCATGATGCCGGCGCTCGAGGGCGCGCCCTGCGCGGGCGTGATTATGAACGGCAACATCGTCGGCTACTTCGCGCTGATCTCGAAGAAGAGCGCCGCGGTCTTCGGCCTCGATGAGCCCTGCGTGGTCTGCGAGCTCTCGCTCCCGGAGCTGATCGACCTGTACCCGCCGCACTCACTCGCCCACCGCCTGCCGGCCTTCCCCGCGATCGAGCGCGATCTCTCGCTGGTCCTCGACGAGGGCGTCGCCTGGCGCGAGGTGGAGGAGCGGATCGTCGCGTTGGAGCTCGACCGCTGCGTGGGACACGACTTCGTGGGCACCTTCCGGGGCAAGCAGCTCGGTGTGGGCAAGAAGTCCGTCACCTTCCGCCTCCGCTTCCGCGACGACCAGCGCACCCTGCGGCACGAGGAAGTTGACCCTCAGGTGGACGCCGTCGTGCGCCGTATGACGAAGGATCTCGGCGCGGAGTTGCGTGCATAAAACGCTCTTGCGGGCTCAGATCAATGATTTGTGCCCACGGAGCGCGAGACACCAACGCGCATGTCCTATACTTGCTTGGCTCGATGACGCACGCCGAACGGCGTGCGAACGGGCCATTCCGGAGGCGGTCGCACGAGGCGGCTGCGGTCGTACATCACGAAGGAGCACGAAGATGTCGCAGGCGAGTTCACCCACCACGGATCCTCTTGTCGCTGCTCGGAGCACGCCCCTCAACGAGGCCGATCGCCCCTTCATCTTCATCGACGGCGAACTGCTCGGCAAGTCCGAGGCCAAGGTCTCCGTCTTCGATCACGGCCTCCTCTACGGCGACGGCTGCTTCGAGGGCATCCGCATCTACAACGGCCAGATCTTCAAGTGCCAGAGCCACCTCGACCGCATCTACCGCAACGCCCACAGCCTGTTCATGCACAAGCAGGACGCCTGTAAGGGCACGCCCGAGGGCTTCCCGTACACCAAGGCCGAGATGAAGGCCATCATGGAGCGTTGCATCGAGGCCAACGGCATCACCGAGGGCTACATCCGCCTCGTCTTCACCCGCGGCGTCGGCACGCTCGGCCTGCACCCCTTCCAGTGCCCGAAGCCGGGCGTGATCTGCATCGCCGACACCATCAGCCTCTACCCGGAGGAGCTCTACCGCGACGGCATGAAGGTGATCGTCGCCAAGCGCCCCCGCACGCCGTCGGTCTGCCTCGACCCGCAGATGAAGAGCCTGAACTACCTCAACAACATCCTCGCCAAGGTAGAGGCCATCGAGGCGGGAGTGCTCGAAGCGATCATGCTCTCCTACTCGGACGACCCTGCGCGGCAGATCGTCGGCGAGTGTACGGGCGACAACCTCTTCATGATCAAGAAGAACGTGGTCCACACCAGCCCGCTCGAGATCCCCATGCTCGACGGCATCACGCGCTCCTTCGTCATCAACACCCTCTGCCCGGCGCTGGGCCTCGAGGTCATCGAGCGCCCGCTCACTCTGAGCGACGTGCTGGCGGCCGACGAGATCTTCCTCACCGGCTCCGCCGCCGAGGTCATCGCGGTGCGCCAAGTGGACGACGCGGTGATCAGCGAGGGTGAGGGCCCGATCACCAAGAAGATCCGCGCGAAATTCCGCGAGATCGTGACGTCGGACAGCGTGCCGCAGGACTGACGCGGCGTCTCATGATCAATCGAGTTTCAGCGTTTCACGCGCCCGGTGGCCGTAATCCGCGCAGCGGATTGCGGTTCGAACGGCGTCGGGTCATCCTCGCAATCCTCTTCGGGGCTTACGGCCACCCCCCGCCGGGTGCCTCCTACCGCTCAGCGGAAGCCGGTTCGTTCTTCGCACGCCCCCTGAGTACAGCGTGAATCACCACCGCGAGGCTCAGCAGGATCAGCGCCCCCATGATCCCCCACATCGCGTCACCGATGTTGTAGAGCGCGTTCACCGTGTGTTCATCGATCGTCTGCGGGGGGTTCATCCATGGCATGGTCGTCTCCGTTCCGATGCGGTCTGCGCGTCGGGAGTGTGGGGAGTTTCGGAAGTTCCTCTCCGCACTCCGGACAGGTGCCTGAGCGTAAGCCCTCGGTCGGATAGTCGCAGTTCGGGCACCGATCGGTGGGCGGTTGAGAATTCATGATGGGGATCAGAATCCCGAAGAACGCGCCTGCGCCCCCGCCGAGGAGGAGCCCCATCACGAGGATCGCGTAGAAGTCAGTCCACATCGAGGGCATCGCGATGACCAGCAACGAGCTCATAAAAAAGGCGATGAGGAGTCCGACCGCAGTGCTGACACCGACGCAGAGTGCCAGCCATTTCCGATCGAATCTACGCGTAACGGTCTGCGCGTGGCGCACGTCCTTCCCGCACTCGGGGCACACCGGGGTGCGGAGCCCACGGGCGTCGTAGTCGCAGTGCGGGCACTGTCCCGGCAGCTCGAAGGCGAAGTTGACGCTGAGCCACACGCCCATCACCAGGCCCACGAAGACGCCCATGGGGATGCTGACGACGACCCACACGCCGGTGCCCTGCGTGAGCGCACTGAGCACGGAGCCGACCACGACGCCCAGACCGCTCCCCACCATCAAGCCGCGGCCGATCCAGCGTGCGTCGGGCTGCTTGTGCATGCGTCTCCTTGGCGTCGGTCGGTACCACGACAAGTCTACGCGTCGAAACCGGCCTGTCGGACCCTACGATCCGGGCATGACAGACCCCGCGATCCAGACGGACGCCGCCCGCATCGGCTGCGTGTCGTACATGAACACGCTGCCGCTCATCGAGGGCCTCGGCAAGCTCGACGACGTGCGCCTCACGCTCACCGCGCCCTCCGGCCTCGCGGGCCTGCTCGCGCAGGGCGAGGTGGACGTCGCGCTGGTGTCGATCATCGACTACCAGCGCGCCGAAAAACCGCTCGCCCTGCTCCCCTGCGGCATGATCGGTTGCGACGGTCCGACGATGACCGTACGCGTCTTCTCGCGGGTCGCGCCGGAGAAGATCACCACGCTCCACGCCGACGCGGACAGCCACACCTCGGTAGCGCTGGCGTCGCTGATCCTGATGGGCATGGGCGCACCCAAGCCGACGATCGAGCCCTTCGACGTGGACCAGTTCCGTGCGCACAAGAAGGACGGGATCGAGCAGAGCGAAGACGCTTGGCCCGAAGCCATGCTGCTCATCGGGGACAAGGTGGTGACGGATTCGCCGCCCGCCGTCTGGTACCCGCATCAGATCGACCTGGGCGAGGCGTGGAAGCAGCAGACGGGGTTGCCCTTCGTGTACGCCGCTTGGATGACGGATCAGGAGCGCGTCGGTGACGAGGTGGTGCGCCACGCCTGCGAGATCCTCGATCGTCAGCGCCGGCACAACCAGACGCGCCTGGATTGGATCGTGAACCAGCGGGCGCCGAGCCGGGGCTGGCCGCTGGATGCGGCCCGTCACTACCTGCGTTCGCTGCTGCGCTACGAGCTGGCTCCGCCCTACAAGGCGGGTATCGAGCGGTTCTTCGACATGAGCGCCCAGGCGGGCCTGATCGACGTGCGCCGCCCGACGCGCTGGGCGTAGGGCGGGTAGAACGGGCACCGTGCCCCGCCTCGCCTCCATCTCGCACCCGGCGCTCCGCGCGATCGCGGAGGACCAGCGCTACGCGCCCAAGGCCGCGGCCCTCCGCGCGGTCGAGCGCATCGAGTCGCTCGCGCAAGAGATCGACTCTGGCGCGTCGTACCCGAGGGATTACATCGTCTTCCGCGTCACGGGCTACCGCCCCTCGGAGCCCGCGATCGAGCTCGTCGCGGGGCAGGCGTTGCTGGAGGACCTCAGCGCGCTCGCGGAGACCCTCAGCGCCAACGCCCGCCTTGCGGACGCATCGCTCCCCTCGGGCACGCTGACCGTCGAAGAGCTCCGCGAGCGGTGGGGGGTCTCGCGCCGATCCATCGACCGAGATCGTCGGCGCGGGCTCATCGCGCGACGGGTGCGCGATGAACTGGGGAGCGAACGGCTGGCGTTCGTGGGCGCGGTCGTCGAGTCCTTCGAGCGCGCGCACGAAGAACGCGACCCCGATCGCGAGCGCAAGCCGCTACGCCTGACCGAGTCGGAGCGATCGCTGATCCTGTCGCGTGCGGAGCGGTACGAAGAGACGCTCGACATGTCGCGCCCCGCGATCGTGGGGCGACTCGCATCCAGGCTCGGGCGATCGGTCGGAGCCGTACGACGTGTGCTGGACGAGGGCGACGAGGACGCACGTGAGATGCTGACCGATCGTGTGCGGTCCGTCCTGCTCCGGAAGTGGGAGCGGGGCGTGCCGATCGAAGACCTCGCGGCGTGCGCACAACGCTCGCGCGCGACGGTACACCGCGTGGTCCTGCGCGAGCGGCTGAAACGGCTGGAGAGCGTGGGGGACCCGGGGCCTTCGGCCCGGGCGGATGCCGAGTCGGGTGCGCTGGAGGCGCCGATCGCCCAGGCGGGGCTCCGCATCCCGGTGCCGCAGGGTGTGGAGGGTGTGATGGCCCTCGCAGAAGCGGTGTCGCACGCGCCGGAGGCCGAGGAGCGTGCCTTCGCGCTCGCCTCCCGGGCGGCGTGGAGGCGTTGCTTCACGCTCGTCCGGACGCTGCCGCAGGACGCTCCGCCCGCGCAGCTCGTGGACCGGGCGGAGACGGATGCGCGATGGGCGGGCGTGCTGCGCGTGCGGCTGGTGTGGTTCGCGTTGCCGATGATCGTGCGCACGATCGAGGACCGGGCGGAGCAGGCGTTGCCCGAACTGCCCTCGGGCACCGCGATGCGACTGGTCGAGGGGTGCATGGCTCTGGCGGCGGTGTCGGCAGCCGGGTACGACGCCTCGCGGGCGGGGCGTCTTGCGGGGCGCGCGTCCCTGGGTGTTGATCGGTTTATCGAGAAGGAGCTGGGGCAGGAGCGCCGGCTGACCGCCTCGGGCACGGCGCGTCAGCGGCGGACGATCGAGGTCGGGGGGTGGCGTGCGAAGACACTGCTGGGCGGAGAGCTCGATCCGGTGCTCGGATGGCTGCTGAAGGGTCTCGACCGCCTGAGCCCCGAGGCGCGATCTCGCATCGAAGCCCGCTACGGGCTCGCCGGCGATCGCCCCCGCACCGTCGCGGAACTCGCCGAGATCGAGGGCGTCGGGGTGCGCGCGATGTGGGTGTCGCTGCGCCGGTCGATCCGAGTGGCGCGGGGCGAGCGGGCGTAGGGCAGCACGAGGCGGTATCGTCGCGTCTATGGGCGGTGCTCGCGGATCGATGCCGATACTTGGTTCCAGCGCGATCGAGAGCGTGATCTCCTCACCCGCGCGCACGCTTATCGCCCTGGGCACCAACGTCCCGACACTGCTCGACATCGGCTGGCGCGAGCCGCTGCTGGACCCCGCGCTGCTCTGGGGGGTGCAGATCGCGCTGCTCGTCTCGTACGTCGTACTGCTCGTGCGTCAGCTCAAGAACATGCGCTCGAGCGATCGTGCCGGAGTGCTCCGCGTGATCCGACCCGAGGTCGTCTTCGCGGGGCTCGGGCTCGTGCTGTTCTTCATGGCGCCGCTCCTCAAAGTGATGTGTGCGCTGCTCCTGATCGCGCATCTGGCGCGATCGTTCCTGCGCCTGGTACAGCTCAGCGTGCCCCCGGGGCTTGTGTTCTTGGGTTCGTTCGTGTCGCTGGTGGCGCTGGGCACGCTCGCGCTGCTCTTGCCCGCCGCGACGCCCGATGGGCAGCCGATCACGGTCGTTGACGCGGCGTTCACGATCGCGAGCGCGATCTCGCAGACCGGCCTTGTGGTGCGTGACACCGGCACCGGGTTCACGCGGTTCGGTCAGGTGGTGATCCTTATATGGATCCAGATCGGCGCTCTGGGCGTGATCGTCTTCGGGGCGCTGCTCGTGAACGTGCTCGGTTCGCACTTCGGGCTCCGGGCGACGAAGACGATCGCCGAGGGCACCGAGCAGGGCTGGTCGGGGCAGCTCTCGCTCCAGCGTCTCGTGACGTTCATCATCGTGTTCACCCACCTGGTCGAGCTGATCGGGGCCGCGATCCTCTACTTTGGCTGGCCCGAGACCTGGCCCGGCATGCCCTCGGACATGACGAGCAACGCGGACCGCGCGTACCACGCGGTTTTCTTCTCCGTCAGCGCCTTCTGCAACGCGGGGTTCGTGACGACGAGCGATTCGCTGGTGTCGCTGCGCACGCACTGGACGTCGCACACCCTGATCGTGCCGCTGATCGTGCTGGGCTCGATCGGGTTCCCGGTGCTCGACGACATGCGCCGGGTCGTCTGGGATCGCGTGCGGGGCGTCCGCGTGACACCCGCGGGTGCCCTGGTTCGTCTCAACCTGAACACCAAGATCGTGCTCGCGACGACGCTCGCGCTGTACCTCATCGGGTTCACCTTCGTCTTCGTGAGCGAGGTCTTCCCGGTCGCCGAGAGCATTGTGACCGTGGACCCGGGCGTCGCGGCTCTCGACGCGCACTTCATGAATATCAACCGCACCGCGGGCTTCAACACGCTGCCGGTGCAGGACATGGGGATGCTCGCGCACCTCGGGCTCATCTTCCTGATGTTCGTGGGCGGCTCGCCCGGCTCGGTCGCGGGCGGGATCAAGGTGATGGTGCTCGCGGTGCTCGTCCTCACCGTGTGGTCCACGCTGCGCGGGCGCCCCTCCACGACCGTCTTCGGGCGCACGATCCCGGACACCATCGTCCGCAAAAGCGCCGCGCTCATCGTGCTCGCGCTCATCATCGTGCTGGGCGGCACCGGGTTGCTCGTGGTCGGGGGCACGAACGGCGAGCACTCGCTGGAAACGCTGCTCTTCGAGGTCTCCTCGGCGCTCGGCACCTGCGGGCTGTCCCTGAGCGTGACACAGGACCTCACCGGTTTCGGGAAGATCGTCATCTCCGTCGTCATGTTCCTCGGGCGGGTCGGGCCGCTCGCGGTCATCGCCGCTCTGGTGGGTTCGTCGAACAGACGCAGCGTGCAGTACGAGTACGCATCCGAAGACGTGGTCATCTATTGAGACGGGGCCCATGAGCGAGAACATGATCAAGTCGTCGATCCGCGCCGAGGTGCGGGCGCGCCTCGAGGAGATCGGCGAGCCCGAGCGTCTCCGACGTGCCACGCTGCTGCCCCCAAAGATGCGCGAGGTCAGCGCCTTCGGCGCGCGCCCGGGCAGCGTGATGGGGTATCTCGCCTACGGCACCGAACTGGATGTTTCGCCCGTCTTCTGGCTGGCGTGGTCGTACCTGCACGGGGTGTGCGTGCCGCGGACGGATTGGGAGGCAAAGCGGATCACGCCCGTGAAGTACACACCCGGCTGCGCGATCGAACGCGGATCTCACGGCGTGCCCGAGGTGGTCGGCGGGGAGCCGGTCCCGGACGAGTCGGTGGTGATCGTGCTCGTACCCGGGGTGGCCTTCGATCGAGATGGCAACCGCCTGGGACGCGGGGGCGGGTTCTACGACCGGCTCCTCGAGCGTCTCGCGGAGTGTGGGAGCGCCCGCCCGGTCTTTGTCGGGGTGTGTTTCGCCGAACAGGTCATCGAGGACATCCCGGTGGAGCAGCACGATGTGCGCATGGACTCGGTGATCGCGGTCTGAGCGCCGCATCCTTGATGGTTGGCGGTCTCGCCCGATCGGGGCCGATAGAGTCTGTTGATCCGCGCCCCGTGAGGCGCGGGTGTGTCATGGTTGGATCTCAGCATCCCCGGAACCGGAGGTGGGCGAATGGCCCTTCCATCACAGCAGGCACGAGGCGGCGGCATGGGGCCTCGCATGTCCGGCGGGCGGTCGCGTCGGCGCCGGCGCGGCGGGCGTCGCGTGCTCGGGGTCATCGTGCTGCTCGCGATCGTCGGCGTGGTGGTCTGGCAGTGGCCCTCGATCGTCGGGAGCGGTCCTGACGATGCCAACGCCGCCAACCAAGGCGAGGCGACGAAGACCGATGGGCCCGGGACCAACCGCCTCGGCACGCCCGATCTCGTGGTGAACCGGGAGAACCGTTCACCCCTCACGCCCGCGCGCGTGGACCGGGGCGACACCCAGCCCAGCCCGGGGCGTGTGCCGAACACTGATTTCACGATGGGCGGAGAGCCCAACGCCAACGATGGCGGTTCGGGCCGCCCGTCGTCGCAACCCGAGACCACACCCAACGACCCCGTGCGCCAGCCCGAGACGAACGCCGGCTTCGGGGTGAGCGCCGCGGTGGGCGAAGCGGTGCAGCAGGCGGAGGCGCACGTCGCGGCGAACCGGCACGTCGAGGCGCGAGACGTGCTCAACCGTGCCCTCTTCCGCAAGGATCTCAACGCAACGGACGCTGATCTGCTGCGCTCGCGCCTCAGCGATCTCAGCGAGACGCTCACCTTCTCGCCCCGCGCCTACCCCGATGACACCATGGCGGACAGCTACACCGTCCGTTCGGGCGACGCGCTGAGCGTGATCCCGCGTCGCGCGGGGCTGCTGGTGGACTACCGCCTCATCCAGCGGATCAACAACATCAGCGACCCGAGCAAGATCCGCCTGAATCAGAAGCTCAAGGTGCTCCAGGGCCCCTTCCACGCGGTGGTGGACAAGAGCGCCTTCCGCATGGACCTCTACGCCGACCAGACCGACAGCGCCGGCAACCTGCTCTACATCCGCTCCTTCCCCGTCGGGCTGGGCGAGTACGGCACCACGCCCGTGGGCTCCTGGATCGTCCGAGAGGCCGGCAAAGTCGTGAACCCCGCATGGGTGAACCCGCGGACTGGCGAGAAGTTCGACAAGAACGACCCGGACATCCCAATCGGCGAACGCTGGATCGCGCTCAAGGGCACCGACAGCGAGACCGAACTCCTGGGCGGCTACGGCATCCACGGCACCAACGAGCCTGAGTCCATCGGCATGGAGATGTCCATGGGCTGCATCCGCATGCTGGGTTCGGACGTGGAACTGGTGTACGAGGTCCTCTACGAGGGCGTTTCCACGGTGCAGATCGTGGACTGATGCCCTCCCTGGGCCCGGTCGGAGGCCCCCGGTGGACTGAGAAAAACGGCGCGGTCGCCTACAATGATGCTTCGCATCCCGGGTGCCTGTGCGCGCCCGAAACCAGACGATGGGCCCCCCTCCGCATGACCGACAACGCCCCCGGAATCCCCGAATCTCCCGCCAAGCAGGCCGACTACGGAGCCGACCAGATCAGCATCCTCGAGGGTCTCGAGGCGGTCCGGAAGCGTCCGGGCATGTACATCGGTGATACCGGCATCGCCGGCCTGCACCACCTGGTGTGGGAGGCGGTTGACAACTCCATCGACGAGTGCATGGCGGGTCGCGCAACGACCGTGAACGTGCGTGTGAACGCCGACAGCTCCTGCACCGTCTCAGACGACGGCTCGGGCATCCCCGTCGATCTCAAGACGCACGATAACCCCGCGTACAACGGCAAGCCCGCGGTCGAGCTCGTGATGACCATCCTGCACGCGGGCGGCAAATTTGGCGGCGATGAGTCCGCGTACAAAGTCTCGGGCGGTCTGCACGGCGTGGGCATCTCCTGCGTGAACGCGCTGAGCGAGTGGCTCGAGGTCGTCGTCCGGCGCAACGGCAAGATTCACAAGATCCGCTTCGAGCGCGGCGTCACCTCGGAGCCGCTGCACGTCGTGGGCGACATCCAGGAGGGCAACATCACGGGCACGATGGTCACGTTCAAGCCCGACCCGGATATCTTCCCCGACACCGAGTTCGTCCACGATGCGCTCGAGCACCGCCTGCGCGAGCTCGCCTACCTGAACCCCGGCGCGAAGATCCGCTTCACCGACGAGCGCGTCGGCAAGGACGGCGAGATCCGCAGCTACGACCACTGCTACGAGCGCGGCATCGTGGAGTACGTCGAGCACATCAACAGCGCCAAGAACACGCTGCACGACGTCGTGGGCCTCACGGGCGAGGAGGAGACCGCGGGGCTGGGCGTGGACATCGCGCTGCAGTTCTCCGATTCCTACAACGAGCTGCTGCTCTCGTTCGCCAACAACATCCGCACTGTGGACGGCGGCACACACCTCTCGGGCCTGAAGACCGCTCTCACGCGCGCGCTCAACGGCTACGCGAAGAAGTCGAACCTCATCAAGGAGAAGGACCCGCAGCCGTCGGGCGACGACTGGCGCGAGGGCCTGACGGCGATCGTCAGCGTGACGCTCCCCGAGCCGCAGTTCGAGGGCCAGACCAAGGGCAAGCTGCGCAACACCGAGGTGGAGGGCTTCGTCGCCTCCATCGTGACCGCCAAGCTCAACAGCTGGCTCGAGGAGCACCCCTCGGAGGCGAAGAAGCTCTGTCAGAAGGGCGTGGTCGCGGCCCAGGCGCGTGAGGCGGCCCGGCGTGCGCGCGAGCTCACCAGACGCAAGAGCGCCCTGGATTCCGGGTCCATGCCCCACAAGTTGCGCGACTGCACGACCAAGGACGTCGAGCGATCAGAACTCTTCATCGTCGAGGGTGATTCCGCGGGTGGGTCCGCGACGCAGGGCCGCGACGTGGAGACGCAGGCCATCCTGCCGCTGCGCGGCAAGCTGCTGAACGTCGAGAAGGCGCGCCTGGACAAGATCCTCGGCTTCGAGGAGATCCGCACGCTCATCGCGGCGCTCCGCTGCGGCATCGGGCCGGACTTCGACATCAGCCGCCTGCGCTACGGACGCGTCATCATCATGACGGACGCCGATGTCGATGGTTCGCACATCCGCACGCTGCTGCTGACGTTCTTCTTCCGCCAGATGCCCGAGCTCATCCGTCGAGGCCGGATCTTCATCGCCCAGCCGCCGCTGTACCAGATCAAGCGGGGCAAGAAGGCGCGCTACGTGCTCAACGAGCGCGAGATGGAGGACGTGCTCGCCACGCTCGGGCTCGAGGGCTCGAAGCTCTTGGTGCGCGACATCAACTCGATCGAGGAGGGCGAGGAACCCCCGACCCTGCGCACCATCGATGGCGAAGAGCTCGAACGCGCGATCAAGCACCTGCGCCGCCTCAGCGAACTGGTGAGAATCGTCGAGCGTCGAGGCGTGCCCTTCGTGGAACTACTCGAGTCACGCAACGACGACCCCGATGCCCAGCACCGTCTCCCGGGGTACCGCGTGATGTGGCGCGGCGGCATGCGGAACGCATGGAGCGAGGCGCAGGTCGAGGCAATCCTCGAAGCCGAGAAGCTGCACGACGTCTCGGTAACGATCGAGGAGGAAGGCGAAGTGCCCGCGGAGGGCGAGGCGACGACGCCCGCGACAGTCCGCCAGCTCCACGAGAACCGCGAACTCGCGGCCTTGTTTGCCCAGCTCGACGAGAGCGGGCTGGACATCAACGACTTTGCGCTCACGCTTGAAGAAGCCGTCACGGGCGAAAAGCTGCCCACGAAGTACGCCTGGCGCGAGCTCCCGACGACGAAGAAGAAGGACGACGAGGGCTCCGAGGACGACGACTCGGGAGCCGAGGCTGGCGGGCGCATCACGCAGGCCGCCAACATCGGCGAGATCCTCACGTCGCTGCTCGCGATCGGGCGTCGCGGCATGGAGGTGAAGCGCTTCAAGGGCCTGGGCGAGATGATCGCGATGCAGCTCTGGGAGACGACGATGGACCCGGACAAGCGCACGCTGATGCGTGTGCAGTGGGACGACGCGTCCGCCGCCGACGAGCTCTTTACCATTCTTATGGGCGAGAACGTGGAGCAGCGGCGCAAGTACATCGAGACCCACGCACTCGAGGTGAAGTCACTGGACGTGTGATGGGGGTGCGTTCCACATGAAGCGGCGTTCTATACAGGTGGTGCGATCCGCGATCGGCGTGCTGCTCTTCGGATTGGTGCTACAGGCGGGGTTGATTTGGCGTGGCGTTTGGCAGGATGCGCATGATCGAGTACATGCGCCGCGCACGGTCAATGAGCAGTATGGCACGGTGTTTCTAGAGGATGGCGGTCGAGTCAACATCACATTCGTCGGGCGCGATCGTGCCTTGTATGGCGGGTTGAGGATCGTTCTCGCTTTGGGAGAGAGCGGTTCGCTCGCGCCGATCAACGATTTCACGCTCGATCCGAGCGTCGTTGACCTGGTCCGCAGTTCTGAGGGCTCGTTCTCGCCGCGCGACTTCGTTGAACACGAGTGTTGGCTGCGCCGGGTGGACTACGGATGGCCGCTGCGGTGTGCCCGTGCGCAATCGGGATTCGTGCTACAGAGTGACATGCGCCCCGGGCCGGAAAAGACGGTCCGGGGTGTGCTGGCAGCGAAGTCGCTCGACGGGACATTGTTCCCTCCATCGCGTCTGCCGAAGGTCATCCCCGCGGTCGAGTCGCCGCTGAACCTGCTCGCCAACGCGGTGCTGCTGGGCGCGCCCGCGTACGCACTGCTCTGGCGACTTCCGTTGATCGCTTTCGGTTGGGTCCGGCGGCGCATCCGGCGCTCGGCGGGGCGATGCGCGGTGTGTGGCTACGAGCTGGATAGCCGCGGGGGGCATCCTTGCCCCGAGTGCGGGGCGTGAAGATCAATCCTCGAGCGAACCGCCGGCGATGAGCTCGGCGCGTTGGCGCACTACGCCCGCGTAGATCTCGTTTTCTTCTGTCGGTGTGGCGCTGAGGGCGTGCGTCTCGGGGTCGTAGCAGCCCTTGAGGTCGTCGTGCGCGGTGCGGTCCCAGATGGGCGCGCCGACGAAGTAGGCGGCCCGCCCGATGAGGTGTCCGGACACGGGCGCGGTTAGGAAGATGAAGGCGACGACGAGCAGCGACTGGGCCGCGATCGCGAGGCTGCCGAAGTGGATCGCGCAGGCGATGATGAGGCAGCCGACGCCCAGCGTGCCGCCCTTGGTGGAGGCCTGCATGCGGGTGTAGACGTCGGGTAGGCGGACCATGCCGATGGCGGTGACGAGGTTGAAGAAGACCCCGAGGATCACGAGCGTGCCGACGGCGCCGGTGGAGACGGTCTGGAAGAAGCTGTCGTAGTCGAACATCGCGGGTTCCTTTACGGGCGTGCTCGCCGCTCGAGGAAGAGGGCGTAGGCGGTGGTGCCCAGGAAGAGGATCAGGGCGACGACGATCGCGACAACGATGAGGCCCGCGCGCTGCGTCGCCATCGCGTAGACCGCGATCGACGCGACGCAGATGTTGGCCACCACGTCGAGGGAGACGACGCGGTCGGGGACGTTGGGCCCGATGACCACGCGCCCGACGCTCAGCGCCATCGAGAGCGCCAGGCCCACGAGCGCGATCGTGAAGACCCACGCGATGGGTTCGTGCGAGTAGGGCAGCAGCAGGATGGTCGCCTGCTCGGCGGCGTGGTGCGCCGCCTCGTGGGCGCCCTGCGCGACGGCGTGGGTTACGTCCGGGGCGTGGGGGTCGGTGGCGGGGCTCATGCGAAGATCTCCAGGAGCCGGCGCTCGAAGCCGTTCTTGATCTCGGCGCGGACCGCGTCGGGGTCATCGACGTGCATGCAGTGGATGAACATCGTGCTGCGGTCGTCGGAGATGTCCAGGGTGAGCGTGCCGGGCGTCAGGGTGACGGAGTTGGCGAGGATCGTGAGGGCCGCGTCGGGCATCGGCTCGACGGGCACCGCGATGATCCCGGGGCGCATGCGGCTCTTGGGGCCCAGCGTGAAGCCGACGACGCGGACGTTCGCGATGATGAGCTCGCGCAGGAAGTAGATCGTGTAGCTGACGCACTTGGTTGTCTTCCCAAAGTACGCGCTCGCGTTGCGGTGCCGCCCCCACGCCACCGCGAGGGCGGCGTAGGCGAGCCCGAACCCGATGACGAAGTTCATCGGCTCGAAGGGGCCGATGGAGATCGTCCACACACAGGCGAGGATGATGTTGAGCAGGAACGCGCCCATGGGTCAGTGCCCTCCGCTCTCGAGGTGGTCGTCGATCTGGGCGTGCAGTTCGCTCTCGATCGGGTCGTGGAACTCGACGAGCCTGCGCGGGTCGGGCTCCGGTGCTCCGAGCACGGTGCTGATGTAGCTCTCGTTGCCGGCGAGCTGCTCGGCGGCGCGCATGGTGAGCGCGAAGGTGTGGCTCGCGCCGAGGCCCAGCGCGAGGGTGAGCCCGGTCAGCACGACGACGGGCGACATCATCCACGCGAAGCCGCGGGGGTTGGGCTCGCGGTTCTCGTTGTCACGGGCGACGCCGCCCTGCTCGGGGTCGTCCTCGGGGATGGGCGCCCAGAAGGCCTGGGCCCAGATGCGCGTGAGGATGTACATGGTGAGCACGCTGACGCCCAGCGAGACGCCGACGATGGCGTACGTCTCTGCCTGGAGCCCGGCGCGGACGAGGGTGAGCTTGCTCCAGAAGCCCGAGAGCACCGGGATGCCCGCGAGGCTCATCGCGCTGATGAAGAAGAGCGAGCTGAGGAAGGGGCGCTGGTGGTAGAGGCCGCCGAGTTTGGCGAGCTGCGTGGTGCCGCGCATCTTCTCGATGATCCCGGTGATGAAGAAGACGTTGGTTTTCACCACGATGTGGTGCAGGGCGTAGAAGACGGTGCCCGCCAGAGCGAAGAGCCCCGCGCCGCGGAGGACCTCGCTCTCGACGCCGGTGGTGATCGAGGCGCGGTGCATCGCGACGCCGAAGATGCCCAGGCCCATGATCATGTTGCCGATGTGGCTGACGATCGTGAAGGACAGGATGCGCCGGACGTCCTTCTGCGCGATGGCGCCCAGCACGCCCGCGAGCATGGTGAAGCCCGCGATCCAGAGGAAGAGCGTGTGCGTGAAGGCGTAGTTGCCGACGAACAGGAGCGTGAACGTGCGCACGAGGGCGTAGACTCCGACCTTCGTGAGCAGCCCGCCGAAGAGCGCGCTGATCACGCTGGGGGGCGTGTGGTAGGAGGCGGGGAGCCAGAAGAAGAATGGGAACGTCGCGGCCTTGATGCCGAAGCCGACCATGAAGAGCAGGCTGAGCGCGGAGACGACCTTCGTGTCCGTTTCGTTGAGGGCGGCGAGTTTGACGGAGAGGTCCGCCATGTTGAGCGTGCCGGTGAGCCCGTAGAGCAGGCCGATACCCGCGAGGAAGATGCTGGAGCTGAGGAGGTTGAGCGCGACGTATTTGAGCGCACCCTCGAGCTGCCCGCGCTCGCCGCCCAGCGTGAGCAGGACGAAGGAGCTCATGAGCATGATCTCGAACCAGACGTACATGTTGAAGATGTCGCCGGTGAGGAACGCGCCGCAGACGGAGGCGAGCAGCGCCTGTACCAGGGCGTGGTAGCCCGCGGACTCGCGCTTCTTGTCGATCGCGCCGACGGAGTAGACGACGGTACACGCGCCGACGAGGCCCGCGAGCGTCACCATGATCGCGGCGAAGCGGTCGGCGACGAACGTGATCCCGAAGGGGGCCTCCCAGCCGCCGAGCTGCGTGGCGAAGACGCCGTTGAGTTCGGGCATGGTGTCGATCGAGATGAGCAGCGAGGCGCTGGCACCCAGCAGGGCGAAGGCGCCGACGATGCTCACGCACCGCTGCGCGTAGCGCCACTTCCAGAGCGCGATGCAGAGCATCGCGGTGAAGATCGGGATGAGGACCGGGGCCATGAGGAGGGCGTTCACGAGGCGGCCTCCAGGTCGGTGTTGTTCATCTGGTCCATGTCGTCGGTGCCGACCTCCTGCACGGTGCGCTTCACGAGTACGGCGCTGAAGGCGAGGATCGCGAAGCCGATGACGATCGCCGTCAGGATGAGCGCGGGCGGGATCGGGTCGGCGTAATCAACGGCCGGCTCACCGAAGAGCGCGTGCGCGTCGTCTCCGATCAGAGGCGGGCGGCCCTTCAGGAGCTTGCCCGACGTGAGGATCAGCAGGTTCGAGGCGTGCCCGAAGAGCGACAGCCCGAGGATGAGCTTCACGACCGAGCGGCGCAGCATCAGGTAGAGGCTGGCGGCGTAGAGGATGCCGATGGCGACCGCGAGGAGTGCTTCCATGGTTCAGCGCTCCGCCAGGGATTGGAAGAAAAGCGTGACGACGCCGATGACGACGAAGTACACACCGATGTCGAAGAAGACGGGCGTGCCCACGTGCAGCGGCTCGTCGCCCAGGCCCGGGATCATGACCGAGCCCCACTGGGACTCCATGAAGCCGCCGCCCATCACGAGGCTGGGGAGCCCGGCGCAGAACGCGAGCAGCAGGCCGCACCCGATGAAGGACTGGAGATTGATGGGCAGGAGCTTCTTGAGCGCTTCGGGACCGTTGGCCATGCCGTAGAGAGCGAAGGCGGCGGCGACGATGAGTCCGCCGACGAACCCGCCTCCGGGGTCGCTGTGCCCGCGCATCAGCACGACGACGCTGAAGAGCAGCATCAGTGGCATGAGCATGCGCGTCGTGGTCTGGAGGATCAGTGAGTTCAAGGCGAGCCCCCCGTGCTGCGACGCTCGAAGAAGGGCGCGGGGACGGGCACGCTCTCGGAGCGGCGCGACCGGACGTTGATCAGCGTGAATACGCCGATCGCGGCCAGGCCCAGCACCGTGATCTCGCCCATGGTGTCGAAGCCGCGGAAATCCACGAGGATGACGTTGACGATGTTGCGCCCGTGGGCGCCCGCGGTCTCGGTGCCGTGGTAGCTCTCACGAGCGTAGAACTCGGAGATGGGGGCGGCGAATTGTTCGTCCACCGCGATGAGCACAAAGGCGGTCATCACAGCGCCGAAGCCGAGCGCGACCGTCGCGTCCCACGCCCGACGCGCGGGCTTGGTGTACGTCTTGAAGCGCGGCAGGTGCCAGACAACCAGGATCAGGATGATCGCCGACAGCGTCTCGATGGAGAACTGCGTCATCGCGACGTCGGGGGCGCCGAAGACCACGAAGAGCGTCGCGATGCAGAGGCCGGTGATGCCCAGGCTCAGCACCGCCGC
>JAJDDE010000201.1 GCA_029260475.1 Phycisphaerales bacterium
ACGAGCCCCGACATGTCGATGACGCGGGCGCCCACGACCCAGCGGTAGCCGAAGAGCGAGCCCAGGGCGTCGAGCTCCTGCCAGCGCGCGTCGGCGCGGAGGTCGCCGTCGGTGTCTACCCAGAACCGCTCGTCGATGCGCTGGAAGTCGAAGTTGGCGTTCTGCGGGTCGTTGTGCGTGTCGAGCGTGTTCATCGGCGCGAAGCGCGACTGGTTCACGTCGAGGGCCTGCCCGGACTCGCGCCCGGGCTCTACGACGCTGATGAACGCGCCGGGGTTGGCGCGGACGACGCCGCCCAGATCGATGGGGTCGAGGAAGAACTGCCCGAGGTCCGCGAACCGCCCGTCGAGGCGGAGGTACGCGTCGTCGGTGAGGTCCAGCGGGGTCGGGTTCTCGGGGTTGTCGGCGTTGTCAACGTAGACGTAGGCCGAGCGCAGGTTGGTGATGCTCGACCACACGCTGTTCCACTGCAGGTCGGCCTCGCCGCCGAAGAAGTTCCAGAGCGGTTCGATGGGCGCGAGCCACGCGTCGTCCTGCGGCGCCACCTCGAAGCGGCGGGAGCCCGCGCTGGGCGTGAAGGACGAGCCGAGCGAGATGAGGTCCAGGCGGGCCTTGTCGTAGGAGCCCTGGCCCGTGAAGTTCTGGAGAGGCTCGGGCGCGAAGGTGCGCATGTCCCAGCTCGGGTGGTCCCGGAACTCCGCGTCTTCCATCCGTGTGGGCGTCGCGACGACGCGGTTGTTGGGGTTGCTCTCGATCTGCAGGTTGTCGCGCGGCGTCGTCGAGGAGATGATCTTGTTGCCGTAGAGGTCGGCGCTGAGAACGGTGCCGATCCAGTCGGTGGTGGCGTCGACCTGCTGCTGGAAGTTGGCGACACGCGCGTGGGTCGTGGAGCCCAGGCGGTCGAGGCGGACGAACGTCACGTACGACAGGCCCGCGAGCGAGATGACACCCAACGCGCCGAGCGCGATGAGCAGCACGGTGCCGCGGCGGTCGTTCGGTGAGCCGTTGTGCTTGCGCAGCGTGGCTCGCTGATGACGGTTGGTGTGACGGTGTTGGCGGGACAGCATGACGAGGTCCTCCTGACTCCCCGGGCGCTGGGCGCGGGGTGTGGGGGGGTTGATGAATCGCGGCGTGCGGGCGCGAGCCCGCACGTGCGGCAGGGGGCGGCTGGTCAGTCCGCGCGGATCGGAGAGAGCCGGAAGATGAACTCGTAGGTGCGCCCGCCCTGGATGCGGAACTGCGCGTCGTGGAGCGTCGCGCGGATGCGGACGAACTCCGGCTTGGGCCAGACGCCGTCGTACCCGTCGTCGAGGAGGCCCCCGACGTCGAGCCGCTCGTCGTGCCCGTTGGGCTTGCGGAAGGGGAAGATCGCCATGTACTCGTCGCCGAGATCGGGGAGGGCACCGCCGGTGAGCTGCGCGGAATAGGCGGCGAACTCGTTGTTGGGCGTTGGTGGCCACGTACCATCGAACACGCTCCTAAACCCGTTCAAGCGGGCCTCGCGCCCTGCGGTGTTGGGGATGGGGACGCGGTTGCCGCTGGCGTCCGTGTAGAAGAGGGGGAGCGTGGATGGGGTGCCGTTGCGATCACCGATCTCCGGGGCGGCTCGATCCTGCGGGTAGAACTGACGGGCGAGCTCGATACTCCGCGGGCTGAATTCGTCTTCGGTGCTGCTGAAGGCGCTGTTGGGCGCCACGAAGGGGCGGACTCCAGGGGCCTGCATCGCGCTACGCGTGTTGCCGGAGATCACGTTCCAGAGGTCCTGGCGCGTGAAGTCCATGTCGAACCAGATGAGGTCGCCGCGCTTCAGGACGCGCTCCAGCGAGTTCTCGTCCTCGCTGTCGTAGATGCCGTCGGTATCGACGCGCGCGGTCTCGTCGAAGAGCCACGTGGAGCCGTCGGACCACGCCACCTCGAAGCTGCTGCACCGCTCGGCGAGCAGGGCGCTGATGTCCATGCGCGACTCGGACGGGTCCGAGTTGCCCATCGGGTCGGTGCGCCGGGCGGGGAAGGGCTCGGGCTCGTAGAGCGGGCGGCAGAAGGTGCCCGCCAGCGCGGATTGCAGGTTCGTGATGTTGCGGTAGTAGGCGCTGATGCGCGTGGGCAGCGCGCCGCTCGGGCTGTCGTGCCCCGCGAAGCGGCGGTACAGGCGGTAGTCCGGGTCACCGCTTTGAAGGAAACGGCGGTTGACGTCGAGCGAACCGGTGTCGAAGGCGGTCGCGTCGGCGGGGATGAAATTGAAGGGGCTGTTGGGGTCCCCGATGAACTCGGGATAATCCACGTTCATTCGGTACTGGTTGCCTTCAACCGGCAGGTCTTCCTCGCCCTCCATCCACCGCTGGAAGGTCGCGAGGTCCTGGGCGATGATGTCGGTGCGGCCCATCCAGCGGGCGCGGGGGTTGGGGAGCTCGCCATCGTTGGGGAATCCGGCGCTGCCCGAGGGCTCGTCGGGGTCGATGAAGAAGTTACGGCCGAGGCCGTTGAAGTAGCTGGCGCTGCCGAAGTCGCGGGCGTAGGGCGTGTATTCGCGCTCGTTGCCGATGGGGGCCTCACGCCCCGAGCCCACGGGGTATCCGGCGGCGAGCCCGCCGAAGAGGAGCATCTGCTGGCGCATGAGCGAGAAGCCGCCGGCGAATTCGTTGCGCGACCCGATGGCGCCGTAGGCGTCGGAGAAGTTGTAGTCCGCCTCGCCGTCGGCGCGCCAGACGGGGATGGGGAAGCTGTCGGGGTCGGTGGGGTCGAAGTTGGGGTCGAGGGCGCGTTTGAGGCCGTGCCCGTAGCTGACGAGGGCGTGGATCGCGCCGACGGGCGTGCGCCCGAGGTTGTCCTGCTGGAAGGATGTGACGCTGCCGTTCACGCCGCCCAGGGTCACGAAGACCATCTCGTCGAGCCGGACGGTCACGGCGCGGGAGACGGCGCCCGCGTTCCGGTTCTCGTAGGGCCCGAGCCCGCGCCGTTCGTCGGCGAGCTGGTCATCGGCGTTGAGGAAGAGTGGGAACTCGCCCTCCGACGCGTCGGGATTCCGACGCGTGTTGCCGTTCAGGTTGCCGCCGATGCGCCGGTTGCGGATCTGGAAGAAGACCTGGTCCTCGCGGAGCCGGTTGAAGCCCTCGAAATCGGCGCGGAGCAAATTCTCGAGCACGCGGGCCAGGGCGTCGGTCTCGGCGACGGACGTGCCGGTGCCGGTGAGGCGAGTGACGGTCGAGAAGAGCCGGCCGATGCCCAGCATGAGCAGCGTCACGAGGCCGATGGCGACGACGAGCTCGGCGAGCGTGAAGCCGGCGGAGCGGGCGGGGTTGTGCTTGCGAGAACGGTTCATGAGCCTCCTCCGGCCTGGAAGGCGCGGGCCTCGATGGGCTTGAGCGTCCAGATCGAATCATCGGCCTCGGAGCGGACCTCGGTCTGGATCCCCCAGACGTCGAAGACGCCCATGTCAGCGCCCGAGTAGTGCACGTCGAGCAGGTTCGCGCCGCCGGAGCGGGGGGGGCCGTCGAGGATGAGGAAGTGCCGGCCCAATTCGCGCTGTTCCACGCTCACAACGCGCACCGCGGTCTCGGCGCCGGGCCCGATGATCGCGCCGTCGGAGCGGCCCACACCGGCGAAGTAGAGGAGCTGCCCGGGGGACGCCATCCACGCCTCATCGTCCGGGACGTTCAGGAGCCAACGCTCGTTGGAGCGGTCGTACGCGAGGGGAATCTCTCGGGCACGACGCAGGGGCGCCTCGCCGTCTTCGATCTGCTCGGCGGTCTCTGGCGGGAACCACTCGGCGTCCGTACGCGAGGGGGCGAGCGTGTACGTGAAGACCACGAACTGGTCGCTGGCCCGCCCGCCTCGATCGCGGTAGAGCACGGAGTAGGCCATGCTGGGGCGACGCCCGTTGCGGTAGTTCGCATCGGTGGTGTACTGGATGCGGTCGTTGAGCGAGACGAGCTCGTCGGCGCGACGCTTGTAGTTGATCCGGATCTCGTTGACGATCTTCGAGGGGTACAGCAGGTCCTCGAGGTTCCCGGCGACCGGGTCCCCGGGCACCTCGGGGGTGAGCGCGTAGAACGTCGGGTTCAGCGCACCGTAGAAGGTCGTTTCGACGGCGACGTTGACGAACGTGGGCTTCTGGATGAGGAACGGGCCCTGGGGCTGCACCGCGCCGATGGGCACCTGCGTGCCGACGCGCAGGCCCACGCCCAGCGTGTTGGCGGCGTCGAGCCCGGTGAGGTCCGAGGTGGGGACGTTGAAGAGCGCCGTCGTGCCGCTGGTGCGCGGATCGGGGATCGAGATGTAGTCCGCGTTGGCCGCGGTGGTCACTCGATACAACGCGGGGCCGGTGCCCGTGTTGTTCGTGTCGAGCCATGACACCAAGAAGAAGTTCGGGCTGACGCTGGTGCGGCATTCGGGGAAGGGGCCAACGGGGATCGTGCCGGTGACGGTGTCCACGAACATCGTCGCCTGCTGATCGGGGCGCTCGATCTCGTTGATGCGGAAACTGATCAGTCGCGCGGGGTCGGTGCCGTCCACCGGGATGATCTCGGTGTTGACGCGGACGTGGTCTTGGCTCGTGTTCATGGGCTGCACGCCGTCGCCGAGGAACACGACGTTGGTGTCCGCGTCATCGCAGTCGCCGCGGAAGGAGTAGGTGCGCGTGCCCGCGCTGTCGAGGATCGTCGAATTGTCGTCGGGATCGCAGCCGATCTCGAAGATGTCGAAGGTGACTACGAGGTCATCGCCTCCGCCGCCCTTGAGCAACAGCCGCCGGTCGGGGAGGTTGAGGTTCAGGGGGATGGTGCCGTTGGTGAACGGAGCGCGGTTGATGCCCGAGAGGCTCGCGACGCCGGTGGGCACGAGGCCGCCCGGGGCACCGGCGCGGTACAGCGTTATGGGCGACACCCCGCCTCGAGGGGCCGCTTCGAAGTAGAGGGCGCTGGAGCCGGGCCGGTTGGTGGGGTTGATGGTGAGGAAGCCGAACTCCGGGTTCGCGGGGAGCGCGTACCAGGCGTCGGGGCTGAAGCTGGGGGAGAAGCAGCCGAGCACGGTGTCGGTGCCGAAGTTCTCGACCTTGGTCTTGATGATGGCCTCGGCGTTCTTCGAGAGCGTGACCGAGTCGGTGAGTTCGCCCGAGGCGCGTTGCTGGCTGGCGGCGCCCGCGAAGAGCGCGAGCAGGCCCAGAGAACCCAGCGCCAGCACGAAGGCCGACATCAGGACCTCGATCAGCGTGAAGCCGCGGCGGACGTGATACGAGAGGGGTCTCTTCATCGGATGGTCCTCCGGAGAACGGTGCCCGCGTAACGGTTGAAGCTCAGCACCTCGCCGTTCACGTCGATCCAGTTGTTGAGGTCCCGCACGACGTCGTCGGCGTAGTACTGGTCGTTGTCGGGCCAGGCCGGCCTGCGCGTCGTCGAGGTCGAGGGCGCGATGTGCCAGGGCTTCTCCACACCGAAGCGTTCGCGGAGACGCGCGAGCTCGACGATCGCGAGTTGGGACGCGGAGCGCATGAACACCTCGCGGTTGGGCTCGGCCTCCATCGCGCCGAGTGCCGACTCGGGGTCGAAGAGCAGGTCGTTGTCATACGGGCCCGCGGCGCGATCGGCGAGGTCGAGCGGCGCGTCGGAGAATTCGATGTACGCGTTCACCGTGGAGACCCCGCCCGCGGAGGGCGAGTTGATAACCGTGCCGTCGGGAGCGAACTGCACGCAGAAGGACTGCGCGCTGCGGACGGCGTTGGTGAACTGCACGTCGTCGAGCCCCCCGTTGCCCGAGACGAGAGCGTCCCACGGGTCGATGCCGAGCGTGTTGAAGGGGCGTGCGGTGCCGCGAGCGGGCGTCGCCCATGACGGGTCGTTGCGCGGGAAGAGCCAGGTGGGCTCGAGGTCGCCCATCGCGTTGGTGATCGTGTGACCGGCGTACCAGCCGCTCGTGCGCGGATCGATCGCGGAGCGTTCGGGGTCCACCGCGAGCGAGAGGCCGTAGACCAGCGTGCCGGGCGGGAGTTCGACGGGTGGCTGCCCTGTCGCGGGGCGGTAGGCGAAGGCGTAGTTGTCCGAGAGCGAGGAGCCGGGGCTGGGGTTGGCGGAGAGCGAGGAGCCGATGCCGGCCTGTTGCACGAGGATCTGCAGGCTCATGCGCTGCTTCTGTTCGTCCCACAGGAACGCGACGGCGCTGTGGCGCTGTTCGCGGATGGCGAGCGTGCGCGCGGCGCCGAGCGTCGCGACGACGCTGTTCACGCCGCCCGTGTAGCTCACGCTCGCGGTGATGCGTCCGAAGGCGGGGACGAGCAGGATCGCGCCGATCGAGATGATCGTGATCACGACCAGGAGCTCGACGAGCGTGAAGGCGCGTTTGGTGGCGGTGAGAACGTTCATGTCAACGCACCCCCGCGCTGACGGTGCGATCGAACGCGGACTCGGTGATCGGCTCCACGGTGTAGGACGTGAGGTTGTCCTTCTGAGCCGCGAGCACGGTCTGGTGGCTGTGCGAGCCGGCGGTCGCGAGCGATGCGTCGTCGGGCTCGAGGATGAAGTCGTCGTCGTTGAGCCCGTAGAGCCCGTCGGCGCCGGCGCTGACGAAGTAGGGCAGCCCGTTGATGCAGGCGCCGTAGAGGTCCTGCGCGAGCGTGTTATCCGGATGCACGTAGTAGACGAGGTGCTGCTCGGTCGCGAGATAGGGGATCGCCCAGTCCGTGTCGCCCCAGGCGTCGATGATCGAGGGGGTCTCCGCGGAGATGATGCGGTTGAAGGCGCCGGTGCCGTTGGGGATGCCCGTTCGCGCGAAGCGGAACCGTGAGGGCAGGTTGTTGATGATCGACCCGGCTTCACCGATTCCGGACACCTGCGACACGAAGACCGCTGTGTCCGGGCGACGGGGTTGCATGAGGCCTTCATAATCGGTCAGAGCGGCGTCAGGACCGGGCACCGCCTCGTACTGGTTGGGCACGTAAGGCGGCACGGTGCCGGTGATGCCGACGTACTCCTGGAGCGCACGGTCGAGGGACGAGAGCACGCTCTGCGTGGCGCGCTTGTTGCCGCCAGCGGTGACCAGCGCGCCGACCGTGATCGACAGCGAGACCAGCACGAACAGCACCGCGATGACCACGAGCAGCTCCACGAGCGTGAACCCGTTCCGGGATGTGCGGGAACGAACGATCATCACGGGGTGTACCTCACGTTCGTGCGGATCATGTCGCGCCAGTTCTCGAACCCGATCTTGCCGGCGTCGGCGGCGGGGCTGATGTCGTTGGTGCGGAAAGGGCCGAAGATGCCAGCGACGGTGAGCAGGCGGATATCGCGGCGTTCCTGGTCCTTGCCGATGGTCGCGTCGCCGTACGGTCGGATCTGTTCGCCATCTCCGGTGATCCACCGGGCGGGATCGTCGTTGGCGGCGAGGATGGTGTACTCCGCCGTCATGACCTCGCGGTTCTGCGCGTGGAACTTTTGGACCGCGACCTCATCGCCGCTGCCGTTGATGCCTGGCTCACGCATCAACTGCTCTGCGGCTGCGGGCGTGAAGAGTTCCGAAGGCATATAGAGACTGTCCTTCGTGCCCTTGCTGGGATTGATCGTGAGGTAGCCGCGGTAGTAGCGGATGGGGTTGCCGTAGGAGTCGGTGAAGCGCTGCATCGGGGCGCCGTTGAGGTCCACGGTCTCGATGAACTCATCGAAGCCGGGCTCGAGGTAGGGGCCGTAGATGCGCCCGGTCTGCGCGGGCTCGTGTACCCAGTCGCCGCCGCGGCTCTCGCGTCGTTTCCAGGCGAGCAAGGGGCCCGGATCACGGAAGCCCGGGCCGTCGTGCCCGTCGTCGAGGTTCGCCTGCTCGTTGCCGGGCGAGCTGTAGGTGACCACGCCGTCGCCGTTGAGGTCGCTGTTGCCCAAGAGGTAGGTCGCGAGCGTCCACTCGGAGTAGTACCGGGCATCACGGATGACCAGCGCACGATCGGTCGCGTCGTCGAGCATCTGGGGCACGGAGAAAGAGCCGGCGGAGGCGTTACCCAAGCCGCCCGGGCCGCTGCCGTTCGGCGGGCTGGTGATCAGCGGCGGGGGCTTGGAGGCGAAGTCGTTGCGGAACGATTCCACGCCCTGCCCGATCGCGTTGACGACCGAGGTGTTCGCGGCAGACTTCGCCGACCCGATGATCTTCGAGTACGCGACCGTGATCAGGCTCACGAGCACGACGATGATCGAGATCGTCACCAGCAACTCGACCAGCGTGAAGCCGGCGCGGAGGGTGCGCGAGACGGTGCGGGCGGGATGTTGGTGAGCGTGCGTCATCGAACGCGTCTCCTTGCGGCGATCGGGCGGAGTGCCCGATCGCGGTGTGTGCAGCGGCTTACTCAGGACTGGAGCTGCTCGATCATCGAGACCAGCGGCATGAACATCGCGACCACGATGGTGCCCACGACACCACCCAGGAAGAGGATCAGCAGCGGCTCGATGAGCGACACCAGTGAGGAGACCGCGGTATCGACCTCCTCGTCGTAGTTGTCGGCGATCTTCAGGAGCATGGTGTCCATGTCGCCCGTCTCCTCGCCCACGTCGATCATGTTCACGACGATGGAGTCGCAGACCTTGGCGTCGCGGAGCGGACCGGCGAACGTCTCGCCCTCGCGGATGGAGTCGTGCACCTTGCCCAGGGCCCGCTCGAATACCCAGTTGCCCGACGTCTCTTTGGTGATCGTGATCGCCTCGAGAATGGGCACGCCCGCCGCGATCAGCGTGCCGAGCGTTCTGGTGAAGCGTGCGACGGTGGTCTTGCGGAGCAGCCCGCCGACGATGGGGATGTAGAGTGTGACGGTGTCGAAGAACGCGCGCCCGGGCGTCGTCTTGCGGGCGAGGAAGTAGAAGATGGGGCAGAAGATCAGGAAGCCGATGATGTAGATGGCGCCCGGCATCAGCATCGAGCCCTTGGTCGGGTAGTTACCCGCGACCCAGCTCGAGACGTCTACGAGGAAGACGGTGATCGCGGGGAGCGTTACGCCGAAGTCGGCGAAGATCTCCTCGAACCGCGGGATGATGAAGTACATGATGCCCGTCACGATGATGATCGCGACCGCGACGACCATCGCGGGGTAGATCATCGCGCCGATGACCTTCCTCTTCAGGCGCTGGGCCTTCTCCTTGAACTCGGCCAGGCGCTGGAGGATCACGTCCAGCACGCCGCCGATCTCGCCCGCCGCCACCATTTTGGTGTAGAGGATGTCGAACGCGCGGGGGTGCTTGGCCATCGCCTCGGAGAGCGAGGCACCGCCCTGCACGTCCTCGACGATGTCCTGCAGCACGCCCTTCAGGAGGCCCGGTCGCTGCTGCTGCTCGAGGATCTGGAGCGAGCGGCGCAGCGGGAGGCCGGCGTCCTGCAGCGTGGAGAGCTGGCGGGTGAAGGTGGTGAGCGTCTTGCTCTTCACCTTCTGGAAGGGGAGGACGATGCCGCCGCCCCCGGACTTCTTGCTGGCGGCGTCCTGCGCCTCGGCGGCGCTGGCTTGGGCAGACTTCTTGGTCTTCGATTCCCAGGGCTGGCGCGACGGGTAGAGCCCGTTCATGCGCAGCTGGGTCATCGCGTCCTCTACGGACTTGGCCTCGATGGTGCCCTTTTTGGACTTGCCGGTTTTGTCGAGCGCTTCGTACTGGAAGGTCGCCATGGTGGTGATCCTCTATGGGAAGGACGCGACCGTCACCCGACGGTTCGCGCCGCGAGAGTCATTCGTCGGAGGTTGTTTCGCGGACCACCTCGTCGATGGTCGTGATGCCTTCATAGATCGAGAGCAGCCCCGATTCGCGGAGCGTGCGCATGCCGCGACGGACCGCTTCGGTGCGGAGGACCGCGGTGGAGGCCTGGGCCATCACGAGATCACGCATGTTGTCTTCCATGACCATGATCTCGAAGATCGCCGAGCGTCCCTTGTAGCCCGAGCCGTGGCAGGCGTCGCAGCCCTTGCCGCGATAGAACTGGCGTCCGCGCACGTCGTCGGGGGTGAGGTTCAGCTCCATGAGCTGCTGCTCGGTCGGCGTGTAGGGCTCTTTGCACTTCTTGCAGATCGAGCGGACGAGCCGCTGCGCGATGATCGCCTCGATCGTCGCGGTGAGCAGGAAGCTCTCGATGCCGAGGTCGAGAAGTCGCACGATGGAGGAGGGCGCGTCGTTCGTGTGCAGCGTCGTGAAGACGAGGTGGCCCGTCAGCGACGCCTGCACCGCGATCTGCGCGGTCTCGAGGTCGCGGATCTCGCCGATCAGGATGATGTCCGGGTCCTGACGCAGGAACGAGCGCAGCGCCCGTGCGAACGTGAGACCGACATCGGCGTTCACCTGGCACTGGCACAGGCCGTCGATGTCGTACTCGACGGGGTCTTCGGCGGTCAGGATCTTCGTGTCGATCGTGTTGAGCGCCGCGAGGGCGGCGTACAGCGTCGTCGTCTTGCCCGAACCGGTCGGGCCCGTGACGACGACGATGCCGTTGGGCTTGCGGATCAGCGTGTTGACGAGCTCGAGCTCCTCAGAACGCAGGCCCACGCGGTCGATCGACAGCTCGACGTTCGAGCGGTCTAGCACACGCATCACGACGGACTCGCCGTGCATCGTGGGCAGCACCGCGACGCGGAGGTCCACCGGGTTGCCGCCGACCTGCAGCTCCACGCGACCGTCCTGCGGCAGTCGCCGTTCGGCGATGTCGAGGTTGGACATGACCTTGATGCGCGAGGTGATCGCGGAGCCCAGGTACTTGGGCGGCGGCACCATCTCATAGAGGACGCCGTCAATGCGGTACCGCATCTTGAACTCGTCCTCGAAGGGCTCGAAGTGGATGTCCGATGCCTTGTCCTTGATCGCCTGGAGCAGCACGAGGTTGAGCAGCTTGACGACCTTGTTGTCCTCCGAGGCGTCGAGGACGGCTTCGAGGTCGATCGAAGCGCCGCCCCGGGCGTCCTTCGCGAGCGACTGCTCGAGGCTGCCGTCGGCCGAGAGATCGCTGACCGCGTCGGAGAGCGAGGTCTGCTTGCCGGCGTAGTGCTCCTGCAGCAGGGCCTCGACCTGGGTGTCGTCGGCGACGTACGCCTTGACCGTGAATCCCATCAGCAGCTTGAGGTCGTCCACCGCGCGGAAGTTGTCCGCGCTCTTGAGGGCGATCTTCAGCTTGCGGCCCGTCGGATTGTAGTCGAAAGGCATGACCTGGTAGGCCATCGCGGTCTCCGCGGGGATCGCGGCGATCGCTGCGTCGTCGATCTCGAGGCCTTCGAGTTCGATGAAGGGCATCCCCGCCTGTCCCGCGAGGGCTTCTTTGATGTCCCGCTGGGTGATCATGCCCATCTGGGCCATGATCTCGCCGAGCAGGATGCGCTTGCCGGTCTTCTCGACCTGCTCGCGTTGCTTGGAGAGGGCCTCGTGGACCTGCTCACGCGACACCTTGCCCAGCTTGGTGAGCACGCGGCCGATCTTCCGGCGTTTGAGTTCTGAGGGGTCGATCGCCATCGGGTGGTGTTCCTCGTGGAGAGCGAGATCCCGCGCGTGCGGCATCCGTCCACAGGACTGTACGACCCGTCCGATCAGACTGATGCCCCAAAGAACGCGAATCTCGGGCGTTATGGGGATGCGTCACGCGAATAACGTGACAAGTAAACCAAATATATACCAAACACGATGGCGCGTTTGGGGTGGGAGCGGGTGCGGCTATTCGTCGGGGACGGAGTCGTCGAGGTCCAGGTCCGGACGCCCGACCTGCTGGCCCAGACGGTGGATGCGGTCGCGCAGCTCGGGGCCATTCTTGGCCTTGTCCACCATCTCGGCGGCGTCGATCATGCCACGGGTGTACAGGGACCAGAGGTGCTCATCGAGGAGCTGCATGCCGAATTTCTTGCCGGTCTGGATCGCGGAGTCGATGCGGAAGGACTTGTTGTCACGGATGAGGTTCGCGATCGCGGGGGTGACCACGAGGAACTCGTAGCCCGCGACCATGCCCTTGATGTCGATGCGGGCCATAAGTACCTGTGACAACACGCAAATCAGCGACGTCGAGAGCTGCACGCGGATCTGGTTCTGCTGCGTCACCGGGAAGGCGTCCACGACGCGGTCGATGGTCTTCGAGGCGCCGGTGGTGTGCAGGGTCGCGAAGACCAGGTGGCCCGTCTCGGCAGCGCGGATCGCGGATTCGATCGTCTCCAGGTCACGCATTTCGCCGACGAGGATCACGTCGGGGTCCTGACGCAGGGCGCGGCGGAGGGCCTCGGAGAAGCTGGGCGTGTCCACGCCCACCTCACGCTGGTTCACGATCGACTTCTTGTGGTAGTGGTAGTACTCCACGGGGTCTTCCATCGTGATCAGGTGGCGCTCGAAGTTCGTGTTGATGTAGTCGAGCATCGTCGCGAGCGATGTGGTCTTGCCCGAGCCGGTGGGGCCCGTGACGAGGAAGAGGCCACGCGGACGCCGGATCAGCTCCTTACACATGTCCGGCAGACCGATCTGGTCGAATGTGAGCAGTTGATTGGGGATCAGGCGGCAGACGATCGCGAGGTCGCCGCGCTGGCGGAAGACCGATACGCGGAACCGGCCCTGGTCGCCGTAGGCGAAGCCGAAGTCGCAGGAACCGACTTCCTGGAGTTCCTGCTGGGAGCGCTCGGGCGTGATGGCCTTCATGAGCGTGACCATGTCCTCGGCTTCGAGGACCTTGGTATCAAGGTTTTTCAGCCCGCCGTGCAGGCGGAGGGTCGGCTTGCGTCCCACCGTGAGGTGGAGGTCAGAGGCCTTGAGTTTGATGACCGTTTCGAGGAGTCGGTCGATCTGCATGCTGGACATATGGGGGCTCTCGATCGGGATCGTGTGGAATCAGAGGGTGAGTCAGTGGGGGGTGCGAGCGCCGGGGCGCGGATCAGGTGAGGGCCTCTTCTTCGAGTTCCTCGCCCATCGCGGTGCCCTCGACCTGCGCGACGCGGGCGATCTCGGCGGGCGTGGTCACGCCGTTGAGGATCTTGAGCTTGCCGTCGCCGAGCAGGGAGCGCATCCCACCTCGGAGTGCGGCCTTGCGGATCTTCTCGACGGGCTCTGTGCGGAAGGTGAGGTCGCGGATCTCGGCGTTCATGGTCATGAGCTCGAAGATCGCCTTGCGCCCGCGGTAGCCGGTGCCGGAGCAGCGGTCGCAGCCGATGGCCTTGTAGATGGTGTGGTTCGCGCGTTCCTGATCGCTGATGCTGGTCAGGCGCATGAACTTGGGGTCCGGGTTGGGGTCTGGTTCCTTGCACTCCTTGCAGAGCACACGGATGAGGCGTTGTCCCATGACCGCCTGGATGGATGAGGCGACGAGGAAGGGCTTCACGCCCATGTCCACGAGGCGCGTCATCGCGCTGGGCGCGTCGTTGGTGTGCAGCGTGCTGAAGACGAGGTGGCCCGTCAGCGCCGCCTGGATCGCGACTTCCGCCACCTCGCGGTCGCGGATCTCGCCGACGAGGATGATGTTCGGTGCCTGGCGCAGCATGGCGCGGAGCACCTTGGAGAACGTCAGGCCGATGGACTCGCGGATCTGGCACTGGTTGATGCCGGTGAAGGCGTATTCGATCGGGTCCTCGGCGGTGATGATCTTTTTGTCCGGGCGGTTCAGGACGTCGAGAGCCGAGTAGAGCGTCGTCGTCTTGCCCGAACCCGTGGGGCCCGTCACCAGGAAGATGCCGTTGGGCCTGCGGATGATGCGGTTGAAGGCCTCCATGTTGTCCGCCTCGAAACCGAGGTTTTCGAGGCCGATACGCACCGCGTCGGGGCGCAGCACACGGGCGACGATGGACTCGCCGTGATACGCGGGGCAGGAGGAGACGCGGAAGTCCGTGACGACCTCTTCGCCCGTCTCCGCGTTCGGGATCGCCATCTTGATGCGACCGTCTTGCGGCACACGCTTCTCAGCGATGTTCACGCCCGACATCAGTTTGAAGCGTGCGAGCACCGCGTTCTGCATGCGTTTGGGCAGGTTGTCGCGTTCGATGCAGACGCCGTCGATGCGGTAGCGGAGGCGCACGCGGTCGGCCATCGGCTCGATGTGGATGTCGGAGGCCCGCATGTTGACCGCCTCGATGATCATCCGCTTCACGAGCTTGATGATGGGGGCGGATTCCGCGGCCTGGTCGATCGAGGAGTCGATGGATTTATCGACGGATTTGTCGATCGAGCGGTCGATGGACTCGGTGATCAGCGACTCGTCCGCGTCCACCATGCTGGGGCGGTTGGTCTCGCCCGAGACTTCGAGATAGCCCTTGATAGCGCCCCGCGTGCCGACAAGGGGTTCGATCTCCGTGTTCAGGCGGAACCGGAGCATGTCGAGCATCTCGAGGTTCTTCGGATCGTGGATCACGAGTTGGAGGCGGCCCCGCTCCTTGCCTACCGGCAGGACGAGGTGCTTCTTCATGATCTCGTCGCCCGACGAGCCGAGGAGGCTGGGGTCGATCTTCTCGCGGAGGTCGCTGCCGGTAGAGATGTCGGCGTACTTCAGGCCGAACTGCGTGGCGAGCGCCTTGGCGAGTTCTTCCTCTTTCAGCATGCCGGCGTCGATCATGATCTCGCCGAGGCGTTTGCCAGCGCCCTTGGACATGCCCAGGGCGGTTTTGAGGTCGTCCTTGGTGACGCTCCCCTGCTCAAGGAGGAGTTCGCCGAGCTTTTTTCTGGATCGGGCCATGAAGGGTGTGGGTTCCTCGGTCGGTCGTGGTCGGTGAAGCGGGTGGTAAGAAGGTCGGGTGTGAAGGTCGGTGTCGCTGGTGGGGTGTCCCGCTATGCTCGTTGAAGGCCCGGATCGTCACTGTACGCGACAGCGGGCCTGTTCATCACCCCTCAAACCGGAGAAACACCCTCCCCCATGCGACGCCGACTGCTCATCAGTGCGGGACCGACCCACGAACCCCTCGACGCGGTCCGGTATCTAGGGAATCGCTCCTCGGGGCGTTTGGGCATCGCGCTGGCGGAGCATGCCGCCGATCGGGGCTGGGACGTCACCCTGCTGCTCGGACCCACCCAGAACACCACCGACCATCCGTCTGTGGACCTCGTCCGGTTCCGCACGACGGCGGATCTGGAGCGACGGCTCGCCGAGCACTTCCCCGAGGCCGACTGCCTGGTCATGGCGGCGGCGGTCGCCGACTACCGCCCCGTGCTCCCCGAGGGGGTCACGCAGGAGAACGTGGACGACGTCAAGTTGCGTCGCGAGGGGGACGATCTGGTCATCCGCTGCGAGCCCACTCCGGACCTGCTGGAGGGCTGTTCAGGGGTCGCGAGGCCCGAGCAGTTGCTCGTGGGCTTCGCGCTCGAGCCCCTTGAGCGCCTCCTGAGCTCGGCGACCAAAAAACTCGACAAGAAGAACATCGACCTCATCGTCGCGAACTCCTTGGACACGATGGACGCGGGCACCATCGAGGCGACCCTCGTCGGCCCCGATGGCGTGGTCGCCAAGACGAACGGCGCGATCGACAAGCGGCTTTTCGCGGCCTGGCTCCTCGAACAACTCGGTGCTCACCCCAAATTGACGAGCCAGACCCGCTCTGATGAATCCCGGCGGAGCAGCGCCTGCTGATGACGTTCCTCGCGCCGCTCGCGGGCATCGTCGCCGGGACGCTGGGCGTGCTGGGTGTCCTCGTGAGCTACTTCCTCAAGCTCCGCAGGCGACCGGTCCGCATCGCCTCCACGCTGCTGTGGGAGCAGGTGGTGCAGGACCTCCAGGTGAACGCACCCTTCAGGATGCTCAGAGCGAGCCTCCTGCTGCTGTTGCAACTGCTGGTCGTCGCCTGCATCGCCCTCGCGCTGGCGAGGCCCGCCATCGAGGGCGACGGGCCGAGCGCCGACCGCGTGATCCTGATCGTGGACACCTCCGCCTCCATGTCCGCAACCGACGGAGGGGGCGGGCGCTCGCGCTTCGACGTGGCGCGGGACCGCGCGATCGAGCGGATCCGCAAGCTGCCCCGGACGTCGCGTGTGATG
The DNA here is from genome assembly GCA_029260475.1 of Phycisphaerales bacterium. Taxonomy (GTDB): domain Bacteria; phylum Planctomycetota; class Phycisphaerae; order Phycisphaerales; family UBA1924; genus OFTM391. Next base: position 15,915 of record JAJDDE010000201.1, read on the forward strand.
GTGATCGCGAGCGCCGGCTCCGCGCAGACGGTAACGGGGTTCACGCGTGATCACGGCGCCGCCCGCGCCGCCCTCAACGCGCTCGAGCCGACGGACCAGCCCGGGGACCTCACCGGCGCGATGCGCGTGGTCAGCGCCTTCACCCGCGCCAGCGGCGAGGGCGAATCAGCAGAGCTCCCGGCGCTCTACATCTATACGGACGGCGCTGACGCCCCGCTGGGCGGCCTGGGAGTCCCGGTGCCCGCGGACCGGGTGCGGCTGGAGCGGGTGGGGCCCGAGCCGGGGGCCGGTGTGGACAACGCGGGCATCGGCGCGATCGCCGCCCGCAGGGATTTCGATGATCCGAGCGTGGTCCGCCTCTTTGCGCGCATCGTCAGCGCCCGCGCAGAGCCTTCTGACGTGAGCGTGCGCTTGCTGCTCGACGGGCGATCTGTGCAGGCCAAGACGGTGCGGGTGCCCGGACGCAGCGAGGACGGGACGACCGGCGAGGCCCCCGTGACCTTCGAGGTGCGCGATTCGGACGGCGCACTCGCGCTCCTGTCGATCGCGGGCGAGGACACGCTGGCGTCGGACAACGAGGCGGGCCTCGTGCTCGCGGCCCCGAGCGGCGCACGGATCGTGGTCGTGCAACCGGCGGGCACCGTGTCCGATGGGGAGGAGGCGCTGCTCGACGCGCTGTACGCGGCGGAGCCCTCGTCGGTCGATCGGCTGACGCCCGGCGTCTTCGAGGAGCGGGCACAGAACCGGGGGTACTTCGCGGGCGTGGACCTGGTGGTGACCGACGGCGTCTTCCCCGACGTCGAGGTGCCCGTCCCGACGATCACCCTGGGCAGGCCTGGCGAGCCGGAGACTGTGGGGCAGCGCGTCGCCTACTGGTCGCGATCGCACCCGGTGATGCGGTACCTCTCGCTGGGCGATGTGATCGCGTCGGCCCCCGCGGACTTCCGGCTCGTCGAGCGCGATGACGCGCGCACGGAGGAACTCGCCTCGGGTTCTTCGAGCACGCTGATCGGCGCGATCGAGCGTGCGGGCGTGCGCCGGCTGGTCGTGAGCTTCCGCGTGGGGGACAGCAACTGGGCCCGCGACGGCAGCTTCCCCGTCTTCTTCGCCAACGCGATCGACTGGCTGACCCTCGCCAGCGCGCGCGACAACGCGACCTCATCCACCACCGCGCGCGCCGCGACGCTCTTCGACGACACGCTCGTCGGGGGCACGGAAGTCATGCTCGAGGGGCCGGACGGCTCGTCGCGGACGGGCACCAGCGAATCCTCCGGACGCGTGACCTTCGGCGTGCTGCCAAGAGCGGGCCTCTACGCCGCAGACCTGCCCAGCGGCCAGCGGACCCTCGCGGTGAACCTCGTCGATGCGCGCGAGAGCGGGCTGCGCACAAGCGATACGGTGCTGGTCCCCAGCGCCTTCAACCCCGAGCGGGCGGGCCAGACGGCCAGCGGCACCGTCGAGGTCTGGCGATGGTTCGTCCTCGGGGCCTTCGCGCTGCTCGCCATCGAGTGGGGGCTCTACGCGTGGAAGATGCGTCTGTGACCGCCTCGCCCGCGAAGCGATAGTCTCCGGGTCTGGCCGACAGACCCCGCCGGACCGAAAGGCACCCTCGTGACCACAACGCTCCTTCTGATCGCAGCCTCGTGCGCCCTCGGGCAGGCCGCCCCGGTTGACGAGGCACCCGCGGTGACCGCGGAGCCGTGGCGGACCTCGGTGGACCTCAGCGCGAACCACATCCTCGCGTTCGACACGGACATCGATAACAGCGCTGCTTCGCTCACCACGAACACCACGCGCTTCGGCGCGGGCGTGAACTTCACGAGACCGGACAACCGTCTCGCTTTCGGCGTCGGTTTTCGCGGTGCCGTCGCCGTCTACGATTTCGAGAACGGCGACACCATTCTCGCGGGCCTCGACGACGATCCGTTCGACGCGTTCACGCGCCAGCGGCTGGAGCTCTCCGGGCGATACGCCTTCAACGAGACATGGGGCATCTTCGGACTCGTCGGTGTGGAGGCGGCGCACGAGAGCGGCGCGGATATTGGGAGCGCGATCCAGGGCGGCGGCACCGTCATAGGCACGTGGACCAACAGCACCCGCGACCTCACCCTCGGCTTCGGGCTGGGCGGGTTCACGCGCCTCGACGAGAGCCCCGTCGTCTTCCCGCTCGTCACCGTCCGCTGGCAGATCGACCAGCAGCTCCGCCTCGAAAACGAACGCCTCGGCCTCGCCCTCACCTACGAGCCCAACGACGACTGGGCCTTTGGCCTCTTCGGGCGCTTCGATCGGGTGGAGTACCGCCTCGATGAGAACAACTCCGCGTCCTCCGAGGGCGTGCTCAAGGACAACCGCATCGCCATCGGCGGGCGGGTCACGTGGACGCCCGAGTGCGTGGACGGGCTCTCCCTCTCGCTCACCGGCGGCGTTCTTGTCTACCGCGAGATCGAACTCCTCGACGACGACGGTGATGATCTGTTCGCGGAAGACGCCGATCCCTCGGCGTTTATCGGCGTTTCGGTTGCGTACGAATTCTGAGCGAGAATCCGCTTGCATCTCCAACCCCGCGGGCGGAGCATCCCCATATGGACCCCACCACCAGCACACCCAAGGGCCTCTCACGGCGTGATTTCGTCGGTGCCAGCGCCCTTGCCGTCGGGCTCGGGCTCTCGCCAGCGCTCGGGGCCCAGGCCATCCGGAGCCGGGTGCGCTCGCGCAACGGTGCGCCGCTCAACGTCATCCTGATGATCTCCGACGGCATGAGCCCGGGCGTGTTGCAGCTCGGCGACCACTTCGCGTTGCAGCACCGCGGCGTGCCGAGCGCCTGGATGGAGCTCTGTCAGAGCTCGGGGGCGCGCACGTCGCTGTTGGCCACCGCGAGCGCCAACGGGCCGGTGACGGATTCCGCCGCGGCGGGCACCGCGTTCTCGGTCGGCGGGCGCACGAACAACGGGCGGCTCAACGTCATGCCGGGCGGTGCCAAGCCCACGCCACTCGCGCAGCGCGTGAAGGCGAGCGGGCGCTCGACGGGCATCGTCAGCACCGCGCAGCTCGCGCACGCCACGCCCGCCGCATTCGTCGTGAACCACGCCGACCGGCACGACTACGCGCCCATCGCGGTCCAGATGCTCGCCAAGCGTCCCGACGTCATGCTCGGCGGCGGCACGAAGTACTTCACCGAGGGCCGCCTCCGCGCGCACGCATCGGACGCCACCGTCCTCCGCTCGCGCGGTGAGGTGCTCAAGGGGCTGCCGGGCGAGGGCGCGGTGATGGGGTTCTTCAGCCCCGGGCACATGAGCTACGAGATCGACCGTGAGGACAACGAGCCGAGCCTCGCGGAGATGACGTCCGCCGCCCTGCAACGGCTCCAGACGGACGACAACGGCTTCTTCCTCATGGTCGAGGGCGCCCGCATCGATCACGCGGCCCACGCCAACGACATCCTCACGCTGCTCCACGACCAGCTCGCCTTCGACGACGCTCTCAGCGTCGCGCGCCGCTTCGCCGACGAGCGGGGCGACACGCTGGTCGTCGTCACTAGCGATCACGGCAACGCCAACCCCGCGATCACGATGTACGCCGAGGAGGGCGCGCAGGGCTTCGCGAAACTCAAGGGCGGCAGAGCCTCCTTCGGTAAGATCCGCGACGAGGCCCGGGTGAACGGCGAGGCCACCGCCGAGTCCTACGCCCGCGCCCTCAAGAACCTGCGCGGGCTTGAGCTGCACGACCGCGAGCTCGACGCCATCGGGCGCACGCTGGCGCGCGAAAGGGTCAGCGTCTTCAAGGGGCTCGACAACAGCGAGGGCGTCCTCGGCTCGATCCTCGCGAACCACTACGCGACGGGTTTCGTCTCCACCAACCACACCAGCGACCACGTCGTGCTCACCACCACCGGCCCGATGCACGACCAGGCCCCCGTCCTGGGGCACATCACCGACCTGCACGCGTACATGGCCCGGGCCCTGCGCCTCGCGTGAACGCTACGATCGGGGCATGACCGACTCCCCCGGAAACGCCCCGATGACGCCCGAAGCAGCACAGCAGGCCGCCCAGAAGTTCCGCGAGGACTACGCGAAGGTCCGCGACGAGATCGGCAAGGCCGTCGTCGGGCACCTCGAGATCGTGGACGGCGTGCTCCAGTGCCTCTTCACCGGCGGGCACGCGCTGCTCGAGGGCGTGCCGGGGCTGGGCAAGACGCTGCTCATCAGCTCCCTCGCCAAGGCGCTGAGCCTGGATTTCCATCGCATCCAGTTCACACCCGACCTCATGCCCGCGGACATCACGGGCACGACCATCGTGCAGGAGTCCGAGCGGGGGCGCGAGTTCGTCTTCGAGCCCGGGCCCGTCTTCGCGCAGATCGTGCTCGCCGACGAGGTCAACCGCGCGACGCCCAAGACGCAGGCCGCGATGCTCGAGGCGATGCAGGAGAAGTCCGTCACCGTCGCGGGCGAGACGCGGATGCTGCCCAAGCCCTTCTTCGTGATGGCGACGCAGAACCCCATCGAGCAGGAGGGCACCTACCCGCTGCCCGAGGCGCAGCTCGACCGCTTCTTCTACAAGCTGAGCGTGGGGTATTCCAGCCGCGAGGACCTGAACGAGATCATCAAAAGGACGACCGCCGGCGTCGGCACCGCGCTCACCAGCGTGCTGGACGCCAAGAGCATCATCGAGCACCAGCAGCTCGTGCGCCGGGTGGCGATCGCCGACCACGTGCGGGATTACGCCGTCCGCCTCGTCCTCTCGACGCACCCGACGGGCCAGTTCTCCCCGCCCAGCGTGAGCCAGTACGTCCGCGTCGGCGCGAGCCCCCGCGGCGCCCAGGCCCTCGTGCTGGGCGCCAAGTGCGTCGCCCTCACCAAGGGCCGCGTGACCGTGAGCACCGAAGACATCCGCGCGATCGCCCCCCAGGCCCTACGGCACCGCATCCTCCTCAACTTCGAGGGCGAGGCGGAGGGGCTGACGACGGACCAGGTGGTGGAGCAGATTACGAGTACGGCGCCGGAGCAGATGAGCGTTGGGGTCTAAACCGGACATCGTCCATTGGGAGCAACGTGAAGTCGAGCATTAGCCAAGAGTTCGGAAATACGGTTATAGTGCTGGGCGCAGGTGCTACTCGGGGTACTTCGCTTGCTTCTAAGGGTTCTGGAGCTTTGCCGCCTCTGGACTCAGATTTCTTCACGCAGGTTCAGCGGGTCAAATCGAATAAACATCAACCGTATATCGATGAAATAATTCGATATTGTCATGATGAGTTTGGTCCGGGCTGGAACCTTACAATGGAGGAATTTTTTAATCATATTTGGCACGTGCGGAGTTTTAGGCGCGATCCTAAGGTGCAAATTCAGGGTGTAATTCAAACAGCCAAAACCGGAAAAAAGTCACAACCGAAGATCACAAAGATCGATTTATTCAAACAGGTATTGCTCGGAGTACTAGAAGAATCACTGCACGGGAATCATTCCCAAGACCCTGTCGACAATCCGTGCAGTATTCATGCAAAACTTGCAGAGAACATCGAAGCGTTGGATGCGGTGGTCACCTTCAACTACGACTGTGTTATGGACTCCGCTCTTGCGGCTTGTTGTGATCATTTCGACCCAACTCAATCCTACTGCGCTGTAGTTCGCGGCGAGAAGGCAATTGCGTACTGGGGCGGTGAAAAGGCGTCTCCGATTGGCGGCGACTGGATGAAATTCCTCAAACTACACGGGTCAATTAATTGGAGAGTCGAAGGCGGGGATGTCCATTTAATACGGCGGCCGTATACAATCCAGCGAGGGGTGAGGAAGTTTTCGATAGTTCCACCCGTAATTGACAAGGGCTCGGAGATCAGCAAAACGTACTTGTCTGAGATATGGGAAGAGGCTCAGAACGAACTTGCGACCGCCGACTCGCTTTGTGTCTTTGGGTATTCACTTCCGGCGGCAGATGCTTATGCAAATGCTCTATTCCGCTCAATGCACATTCCGCCATCATTCGGCGGCCAGGAAGAGACGCGAGATCCTCTCCGCTGTGTTGTGCTTGCAGATAGAAATCCTGAAGTGCGCAGAAAGTGGATGAGGCTCTTGCACAAGCAAATTGGTCCAAGCACCAGAGTGCTTGTGTTCGACACGATGGAGGAAGCTGTGGGTCACTTGTTCTGATAAATCGATCACCCTCGGCAATATCCAACCCCAGCCGTCGTATCGACCAATCGCAACTGCTGAGCCAGTTTCTGGCGGGTGGCCGGGAACAGCCGCTTTGGGCTGCTCCCGGATTCGGCGACGTTCAGACTTCAGTGGCCTTGCTTGCTGTGCTCGTGGTAGCTCGGCGGGTGGCCGGGAACTGCTGCATTGAGCAGATCCCGGAATCGGAGACGCCCATATCTCGAGACTTGTCTGAGTGCGGGCGGTTCTTCGGACGCCCACGGGATCTGCGAAGCGCAGTTCCCGGCCACCCTGAGGGGTGCGCGCTTGGGTGGCCGGGAACAGCCGCTTTTTGGGCTGCTCCCGGAATTGGAGAAGTTCCAAGCGCGGGTCTGATTGAGAGGCGGGCGTGATTGCGTACACCCCCTGGAACTGCGAAGCGCAGTTCCAGGCCACCCGGAGGGGTGCTATTTCGGCAACATATAAAACCCACCACCCGTATCCACCAACCGCCCCTGCTTGGCGAGTTCCTGCCACATCTCGTGCGGGAAGTCGTTGGGCGGGTGGCCGGGAACTGCTGCTTTGGGCAGATCCCGGAATCGGCGACGTCCAGATTTCGGGAC
>JAJDDE010000202.1 GCA_029260475.1 Phycisphaerales bacterium
GGGTAGACCGAGAACCCGAGCATGCCGCCCGAGCCGCCAAGGGCCTTCAAGACTTCGTTGGATTTGTTGCGCAGGGCCGGGTGCCAGAATGCCGGATTGGCATGGGTGATCGCGATCGGACGCTCAGAGATTTCAATAGCCTCCAGCGTCGAGCGTTCCGCCGAGTGGCTCATATCGACCACGAGACCGACCCGGTTCATCTCTTTGATCACTTCGCGGCCCATGCGGGTGATGCCGGGATCTTCGCTTTCATAACACCCGGTCGCTAGAAGTGACTGATTATTGTAGCTGAGTTGCATGAAGCGGGCGCCCAGCGAGTGGCAGATTTCCACAAGACCAATATCGTCTTCGATCGGAGAGGGATTTTGAAAACCGTAAAAAATCGCCGTGCGCTCACTCGCGCGCGCGATTTGCACATCTTCGCTGTTGCGGCCTTGAAAGATGAGTTCCGGGAATTGTTCGAACCAACGGTTCCATCGCTCAATATTCAGCACCGTTTCGCGAAAATTCTCATGATAGGCAATCGTGACGTGTATGGCGTCCACGCCGCCTTTGCGCATTTGGCGGAATATTTTTTCCGACCAATTGGCATATTGCAGACAGTCGATCCGATATGGCCTCGTCATATGCTGGTCCCGCCCTGTATTCGCCAGTCTCACCCCATGTGCCCGAAGTGTGGACAACAGACCGCATTTCAGTCAAACTCAAACTTCTGTAGGTAATTTCAGAAAAATTGAAGTATGGCTATAAAGATTGAGATGTTGCGGTGTTTCTCGGCGGTCGCGCAGAGCGGTAATTTAGCCGATGCGGCCGATAGGCTTGGCCGTACGCCGTCGGCTGTTTCCATGATGCTGAAACAATTTGAATCGCATCTTGGCGCGCCGTTGTTTGAATCCGAACGCAAAGGCCGGTTGACGGCTCTGGGTGATTTTGTGCTGGAAGAGGCGCTTGGGGAGATTGAGCATTTTGAGCGCACTGTCACGGCGATCGAAGGTTTTGCACGCTCAAAATCCGGTGTTGTAAGGGTCGCTGCCGTGCCATCGGTCGCTGAAGCAATATTGCCGGGCGTCGTGAAGCGCTTTTCGGACGAGCACCCGGGTGTCCTGGTTGAAGTTCGTGATATCGATTCAACCGCTGTGTTACGAGAACTTCAACGCGAACGGGTTGATTTGGGCCTTGCGACGGGTACGGAAGCGGGTGGTGAGATACAAAGAGAACTGTTGTTCACGGATGCCTTTGGTGTTGTGTGCCGGGCCGACCATCCGCTGGCGGCGGAAACAAAACCGCTGGATTGGGATGGGTTGGAGCCTTGGCCGTTCATCGCCAACGGCGTTTGTGCGCATATTGCGGACGAGCGTTTTCGGGCTATTTTTGCGAAATCACATTTGATGGTGCGCAATACAACGTCGATCCTGGCAATGGTTCGTGCCGGTATCGGGATAACTGTATTGCCCCGCTTGGTGGTCAATTCGGTCCACAGGGAATTGAGCTTTGTTCCGATAGCGGATCTAACCGCGATGCGCCGGATTGAAATCCTTCGCCGGGGTCATAACGCACTATCGCCGGCAGCCAAGAGCTTTTCCGACGCTATCCGGCAGGGCGCCCGCGACGTTGTGTCGACCTGGTGACCGGAAACTGGGTCGTGACGCTGGCGAATGAGGATTTCGATTATTTCGCGAGATGGGGATCTATATGATCCCATGGTTGGGCGGATGAGTGGAATATCACCCGCTGCGGATTGTAAATAGATGGATCGTCCAATGATGCCGCATAAATGCTGCAGGCGTCGGGAAATTGCGTCGTCGCACGTAAGATCGGCGACCCGCAGGTAGGGCAAATTTATATGCGCCTTGAAATGCAGGAGCATATCCGCGGATTGAACCGCTGCGGTGTTTGCTCGTGGTTCCGGAAAACGGTGAGCGCTATTTCTTTTTCGACGCTGCTTTTGCGGCAGCGGCTTTTTCGGCGGCAGCGGCTTTTTCGGCAGCTTCCTATTCGGCAGCTTTCAGATCCGCGGCCTCTTTGGCTAAGCGCAGTGCGCGTAAGCCTGCGACATGCGCCATTTTCTTTTTCTGCTCGGTTTCCTTTTCGGCGCGGGCCTCTTTGTCTTTCTTCTGCGTCGCTGCGAATTGTTCTTCGGCCCTCGATTTTACTGATTTTAGCATTGCGGTAATCCTTGGTTTCAATTTGAAGTTTTACGGATGAAGCTACTCGTCCGTAAACGTGTTTCGGCCAGTTTGCATTGCACAGCAATTGCCCAGCGCCCATTTGACGCAACGGGTTATTAGTTCTGTTTTTTGATCATTTTCTGGTCGAAGGGTGGAGTGCGGATTGTTCCCGCACATCCTTCAGTTCGTCTGGCGATCGTTGAATAGGGCGCCGCCGACGTTAGGCAGAAGCCACCTCCAACAAATGTTGGAAGTGGCGCATTGCCTGGATTACTCGACGATAGAAAGGTTCTCGGCAGAGGATTTGCCGTTTTGACCGGGTTGAAGTTCAAACGAAACCTTTTGACCTTCGTTCAGCGTGCTCAATCCGGCGCGCTCGACGGCTGAAATGTGAACGAAGGCATCACTTGAGCCATCTTCGGGCTCAATAAAGCCGA
>JAJDDE010000203.1 GCA_029260475.1 Phycisphaerales bacterium
GCCCTTCACCGCGATGAGGTCCGAGACGCTCGAGTACCCCGCCTCGGGGCGTGCGTTGATGATGGCGCTGGCGAGCGCGTCGTCCACCTCCGGGAGCCTCGCCAGCGCCGTCGCGTCCGCGCGGTTGAGGTCGAGCTTGGCGGTCTCGCTGACCAGCGTCTCGCCATCGGGTCCGACGGGCAGCAGGATCGCGACGGCGCGGCGTTCCCCGTCGCTCCACAGTTCCAGTTCGTCAGGCAGCGTCGCGTCGGCGCCCGCGAGCAGGTCGTCGCGCTGCTCGAGCAGGTCTTCCGCGACCGCGCGCACGCCCGCGAGCGCAAGGGCCCGCGCCTCGCTCTGGTCAGCGCTGGTGCGCGCAACCCCTGCGATGGCCCGGCCGCTGTCGAGCGCCCCGGCGCCGACGAGGGCCGCGACGATCACGATGACGAGCACGACGATCAGCGTGATACCACGACGGCCGGTCATGAGGCGTCCTCCCCGCGCAGACGCGGGATCGCGACGATGCGCCGTCGGTCCGGTTCGCCCCACCGCACTGGGCCGTCCAACGCGCGCAGTTCGGCGGGCGTTGGGAGACCGAATCCCTCGCCCAGGTCTAGATCGCTCGGGAGGCCGAACTCGTCCGCGGCGGTCGCCTCGGGCTCACCGAACCACAGCGCGATCTCGATCGCTGCGGGGAGCGTACCGGCAACCTGCGAGTTGTACGCATCGACCCATGCGCTGCCGTCGTGGTACCGGAGCACCGCACGCATGACACGATCGGTGATGGGCTCTCCGTCCATGCTCAGCACGCCCGAGTCCTCGTCCCACGAAATCTCGAGGTCGCGCGATGTGCGCAGCGCTTCGGCGTTCGGCGATGCGCTCTCGATCGAGGCCCGTCGCGACGCGATGCGCAGCGAGGTGCGATCCCCCACCACGCCAGCGCCCTCTGGCCCGCGCACGAGGCAGAACCGCGCGGACTCTTCGAGCGCGTCGATGACGAGCGCCCCCGCGAGCCGCTCCTCCCCCATGGTGCTCAGGCGCTCGCGCGAGGACTGCACATCGAAGAGAAAACCGGTCAACGCGGTGGACAGCAGGAGCAGCAGCACGATCGCGACGAGCGTCTCGATGGCGGTGAAGGCGTGGCGGGTGCGCATCAGCGGCCCTCCAACGCGTTGAGCTCGCGCTCGAGGTCCGTCTCTTGCAGTTCCGAGTCCTCAACGGCGCGTGCGACGTGGACGAGCCCGTCCACCTCCGCGCTCATCGACCCCGCGATCGGTCGCCCGCCCTCTCCCTCACGCGTGACGCTGACCGTGAGGAGCGTGAGCGACCCGAACGTCGATCGGTCGCTTTCGGCCTCGATGACCCATCCCGTCGGTGCCGGCAGCAGGTCGGCGAAGTTGCTCGTGTCGTCCGGGTCCTCGTAGGGAGGTACGGGGCCGTCGATCTCCTCGACCGTGCCGATGCCCGCCTCGACCAACGCGAAGGCGGAGGCGGCGATGTCCGTCGCGCGCTCGCGGTCCATCGCGCGGATCGTTGCGCGCACGCCGTCGCGCATCGATCCCGATACGACCATCCCTGCGCCGACGAAGAGGGCGATCGCGATGATCATCTCGATGAGCAGCGCGCCCCGCCTCACGGCGTGCCCGCCGGCGAGGGCGAGGCCTCACCGCCCAGCAGGTCGCTCGTCTCGGCGAGTTCACGCGTTGCGCTCACGGCGCCGGTCCAGCGCGCGATGCGCAGGACATCCACACGCGGTTCGCTGGACAATGCATCCGTGACCAGTCGCCAGCTCTCGATGCCCTCAACCACGCCGCTGGGCAGCACGATCGCGACGCGCTGGGCGTCCTCGTCGGGCCCCACACCGCGCAGGAGGTCCTCGGTGATGGGCGAGCTGTCGATCGGTGCGCCGAGCATCGGCATCGGCTCGAACCGGAACGCGAACCCCTTGGGGAGCGTCGCGATGACGTCCCAGGCGGGCTCGTCTTCGCTCTCGGCGCCGTCGAACCCGACCGCGCCTTCGTCGTAGGCCCGCCCGCCGGCGGTGCCTACTCGGTACGGGCGGACGGCGAGCGACCAGACGCCGTTGTCTTGGATGGCGCCGATTTCAAGGAGCGTCTTGTCGCGCATCGCACGCTCGCGCGCGGCACGGAGCGCGGACTCGCAAGCGAAGAGCCCGGAGCGCCGACCCTCGTTGTTCAAGAGCGCGACGCTCGCGGGCAGCGCGAGAGAGGCGACCAGCGCGACGAGTGCGATCGCGATGACCAGCTCGGCGATCGTGAAGCCGCGGCGCATGCGCACTTACTCGGCGATGGGCGAACCCGAGCCCAGGTCGTCCTCGTCATCGTTCCAAGAAACGATGTCGTCGTCGGTGCCCTCTTCGCCGTCGGCACCGTTGGACCAGAGGTCGTAGGGCTCGCCCTCGTACTCGGACTCGGCGCGGTAGTTCCAGGGGTTGCCCCAGATGTCGTTGGGCGTTGGGTCGGAGATGAGCTGGGTCCAGGCGCTGGTCTCCGATTCGTCTTCGACCTCCAGCGCGTCCTTGTCCCACAACACCGCGATGCCCTCCTCCTCGGAGGGGTAGCGGCTGTACTCGATGCGGAACTGGTCCAGCGCACTCTGCAGGCGGCGCAGCTCTTCGGCGGCGAGCTTGGGCTTCTGGCGGTCTTCGGTGCCGATGAAGTTGATCGCGACGAGGCCGCCCAGGATCGCGACGATCGCGATCGCGATGAGGACTTCGATAAGGGTGAAGGCGCGGCGGCGCGGGGTGCGGCGGGTCATCGGCGTGTCTCCTGGGGTCGCTGCTGGCTCGTTGAGGACGGGCCCTGCCCACATGCTGGGGGGCTCCGTGTATCAACTATACAGGTCGGCGTTCGGGGCGATGCCCCTGCAGGATGCCCCCAGGCCCGTTTTCTCGCGCAGAGACGACGCCCGGGAGCAGCGAAGCGCGTCCGAGAGGGCTTCAGCCGATGCCCTGCCCGCTGGCGAGCTTGAACATGGGCAAGAGCAGACCAAGCGCGACGAAGGCGATCACGCACCCGATCATCAGGATGGTGATCGGTTCGATGAGCTTCACCGCGATGTCCAGACGGCGCGAGACGCGGGCTTCCAGCGTGGAAGCGATCGTCGGGAGCACCGCGCCGAGGTTGTTTGCGCTCTCGGCGACGCCGATCATCTCGACCACATCCTCGCCCAGCAGCCCGGACTCGTTGAGCGGCGCGGTGAGGGGGTCGCCCCGCGTGACCGCGTCCGCGGCGTCGTCGATCGCCTGGGCCATCTTCGGCAGGCCCGCGGCGTCCTTCGCGATCCGGAGCGAGGCGAGCATGGGAACGCCCGACTCGATCAGGGTGCCCAGGATCCGCGCGAAGCGGGCGACCGCGAGGGCACGGAGCAGCGGCCCGACGATGGGCAGTCGGGAACAGAGCTCGGCGAACTTCGCGCGGAGGTGCTCCTGGCGTGATGCCCACACCGAGCCGACCACGAGCAGCCCGATCGCGACGAGCAGCGCGGGCCAGCGCTCGACGAGCGTGGCGCTCACACCCATCACGATGATCGTGGGGAGCTGGAGCTCGACACCCGAGTACTTGTCGGCGAACTTGGGCACGAAGACGATGAAGAGCACGCCGAGGATGATCGCGCCGATGCCCATGATCGCACAGGGATAGATCAGTGCGCCCATCACGCGGTTACGCAGCTCCACCTGCCCCTGCACGAAGCTGGAGAGTCGCACCAGGGCGGGCTCGAGGAAGCCGCCCTTCTCGCCCGCGCGGATCATCGCGATGTGGATGGGTTTGAAGACCGTCGGGTGCTGTGACATCGCGTCGGCGAGATCGTCGCCCGTCTCGACGGCTTGCGCGACTTGCTCGAAGACAGCCGCGGATGCGGGCGCGGACTTCGAGCGTCCGAGCACCCGCAGCGCCCGGAGCAGCGGCACGCCCGCGCGGAGCAGGTCGGCGAGCTGGGTGTACGCGCGGGCGATCTGCGCCTGCCCGACGCGCGGGCCACCCTTTCGGGTGCGCGTCTTGGTCGGCTGCACGTCCAGAGGCGTGAGCGCGCGGCGCTCGAGCTCGGCGCACGCCGCCTGCTTGCTGGACGCCTCGAGCGTGCCCGAGGACCGGGCACCCTTCGCGTCCAGGGCGGTGTAGCGGAACGTGCTGGGGGCGAGGGCGCTCACGACAAGAATCTACCCGCGCATCGGGTCCCCGGCTTCAACCGGCCCCGAGCGCTTTGTCGATGGCGTTGGTGATCTCGACGCTGTCGGGCTTCGTCTGGGGGTCGAAGCGGGTGATCGTGCCGTCGGGGGTCACGAGGTATTTGGTGAAGTTCCAGGAGGGCTCGGCGGTCGCGCTGGCGAGGCGGGCGAAGAGCTCGCTCACGTCCTCGTCCTTCACGCTGGACTTCTCGAATATCGGGAAGCTCACGCTGTACTCGCTCTCACAGAACTGGGCGATCGCGCTGTTGGAGAGCGGCTCTTGCCCCATAAAGTTGTTCGCGGGGAATCCGAGGACGACCAGCCCATCGCCCGCGCGATCCTTATAGAGGGCTTCGAGCGCGGCGTACTGAGGGGTGAGGCCGCACTTCGAGGCGGTGTTCACGATGAGGAGCGTCTTGCCCGCGTACACCTCGCTGAGCGTCTCGGCGTTGCCGTCGAGGCGGTTGAGGGTGAGCCCGTCGAGGATGGGCGCCGCAGGTAGGTTGGGTGTGGTGTCGCTGGGCACTGCGTTCTCCGACTCGGCGTTCTGATCGGCGGTGTGCGTCCCTGTCTGCGTCGCCTCCCGGCAGGCAAGCGAGGTCAGGGCGAGGGTCGCGAGTGTGATGGGGAGCAGCGTGTGACGCATGGGGTTCTCCGCGTAGAGGGCGAGTCGATCGGGGGGTGGCGGTTGTGTCACCCTACAGTAGGGGCATGCCGGTTCGCCTCTCGCGCACAGTCCGATGCACCTTCAACCCCGGAGAACCCCCTTCTGCGGAGGGCGTGAACGGCTACGCGGGCAAACCCGCGATGCGGGGCCTGGGCCGGTTCTACGTCTTCGATGTGCTCTGCATCGGCGAGCCCGATCCGCTCACGGGGTACCTGATCAACATCAAGGACGTGGACCGCGCGACGCGGGCCTCCGTGGTGCCGCTGGTCGCGCAGGCGATCGACCGCGATCCGGCGTCGGACCCCGCGGCGCTCATGCCGGCCTGCGTGCGCGGGCTGGGGGAGGCCCTGCCCTGCGAGCTCGAATCGCTCCGCTGGTGGCTCACGCCCACCTACTGTCTGGAGATGCACCGCGCCGACACGAACACCGTTTCCATCCGCCAGAGGTTCGACTTCGCCGCCGCCCACCGGCTGCACGTGACGAGCCTCTCCGAGGATGAAAATCGGGCGACGTTCGGCAAGTGCAACAACCCCTCCGGGCACGGGCACAACTACCAGGTCGAGCCCGTCGTCGAGGTCACGCTGGACGGCCCGGGCCCCCACTTCTCGCTCGCCAACCTTGAGCGGCTGACCGACCAATACGTCATCGAGCGTTTCGACCACACGCACCTGAACGAGGACACCGAGGAGTTCGGCGGCCCCGAGGGTCAGAACCCCTCTGTGGAGCACATCGCGGGCGTCTGTTATCGGCTGCTCGCCCCTGCGATCGAGGCCGCCTCTCACGGCACCGCGCGCCTCCGGTCGATGACGGTCTGGGAAACAGACCGCACGTCCTGCACCTATCCATCTTGAGCACCCCTCCGTCGGGCGTGCGGTTGCCTCGGATTCTGCTCAGCCATTCGTAAACCCGGCGGTACACTCAGAACGTGGGCATCGGAGCACTCCTTCTCGATCAGGGTCTCGTCACGAGCGAACAGCTCGAGGCCGCGATCGTTGAGCACAGAGAGTCCGGCCTGCGCCTGGACAAGGTGCTTGTCGAGATGGGCTTCATCCGCCCCGACCAGGTCACACGCGCCGTCGGTGAACAACTCTCGATGCCCATCGTGGACCTCTCGGAGGTCTCGGTGGACGACGAGACACTGCGCGCGATCCCGCCGCAGGTCGTCTTCCGCCAGAAGTGCGTGCCCGTGGAGCGCATCTCAGAGAACGGCACCCAGCGGCTGCGCGTCGCGACGGCGGACCCCTTCGAGCTCGCGATCTACGACGAACTGCGTCTGCTGACCGGCTGCGCCATCGAACTGGTGCTCACCGACGAAGAAGAACTCGGAAGGTTCATCCGCGAGCACTACGGCGTCGGCGGTGACACGCTCGAAGAGATGAGCCGCGGGCTCGATTCGATCGATCCCTCCGCCCTCGAGGACGAGGACGCGGAGAGGGCCCAGGAAGCCAGCGTCATCCGCCTCGTGAACGAGCTGCTCTTCGAGGCGATCGCGAGCCGCGCGACGGACGTCCACATCGAGCCCTACGAGCACCGCCTGAACGTGCGGTACCGCGTGGACGGCGTGCTGCAGCGGGCCAACGTCCCGCCGACGATCCACCAGTTCTCCGGCGCGATCGTGAGCCGCATCAAGATCATGTCGCACCTGAACATCGCCGAGAAGCGCCAGCCGCAGGACGGGCGCATCAGCGTGAAGCGCTCGGGCGAGGTGTACGACCTGCGCGTGAGCGTGATCCCCATGCTCTTCGGCGAGGGCGTGGTGCTCCGCATCCTCAACAAGAGCGCGGTACTGATGGGGCTCGACGATCTGGGCATGCCACAGGGCGTGCTCGCGACGTGGGACGGGCTCATCCGCAAGCCGCACGGCATCCTGCTCGTCACGGGCCCGACCGGCTCGGGTAAATCGACGACGCTCTACGCCTCGCTCAACCGCATCGTGTCCGACGAGATCAAGGCGGTCACCGTCGAGGACCCCGTCGAGTACCACGTCGGCGGCGTGAACCAGATCCAGGTGAACCACAAGGTCGGCCTGAGCTTCGGCGCAGGCCTCCGTGCGATCCTGCGCCATGACCCGGACGTGATCATGATCGGCGAGATCCGCGACAAAGAAACCGCCGAAGCGGCGGTGCAGGCGTCGCTCACTGGCCACCTCGTCTTCAGCACGCTGCACACCAATGACGCCGCCGGCGCGATGCCGCGTTTGCTCGAGATGGGGGTGGAGCCCTACCTCGTCGCGTCCTCGATCGAGGGCGTCCTCGCGCAGCGACTCGTCCGCCGGGTCTGCCCCGCGTGCGCCGTGACGCACTCGCCCGAGCCGGGCGAGCTCCCGCCCGACTTCAACTTCGACGGCGAACTCGTGCAGGGCGAGGGGTGCCGGAACTGCCTGAACACGGGCTACCGGGGTCGCCTGGGCATCTACGAGATGCTGCGCGTCTCCGAGCCGCTGCGCGAGCTGGTGATGGAGCACGCCAACGCCGCGAAGATCACGCGCATGGGCGTGGACCGGGGCGAACTCACGCTGCTGCGCGACGACGGCTTCTCGAAGGTGCGCGAGGGCAAGACGACGCTCGCTGAAGTCGCCCGCGTCACCAGCGCGTAAACTCTTCGGATGCGCATCGCACTCACCGGGGCCACCGGTTTCATCGGTTCGGCCATCGCCCGCCACCTCCACGAACGGGGCCACCTCGTCACTGCGCTCGTCCGCGAGTCGAGCAACCGCGCGCACGTCGAACCCTTCGTCGATCGCTTCGTCGTGGGCGACCACGCAGACCACACGGCGTGGCCCGCGCTGCTTGAGGGCGCGGAGGGGATCGTTCACAACTCGCTCGACGTGCGCTCGTTCCGTGACGACGACATGCAGACGCACCTGCGGTCCAACCTCGTCGGGTCGATCGAGTTCCTCCTCGCGACGGCTCCCGCGCGGTTCGTCTTCATCTCGACCATGGCGGTCCACCATGACATGCGCCCGCGCTGGGAGGGCGTGATCGACGAAGACCACCCGCTGCGCCCGAACCACATGTACGGCGCGTACAAAGCCGCGGTCGAGGCGCACCTGTGGGCGAAGCACTACGACAGCAACAGGCACACTGTCGCGATCCGCCCCTGCGCCGTCTACGGCCCGGACCCCACCGGCAACCACCTGCACACGATGCCCGTCTTCGAGGCCGTCAAGAAGGGTGCCCCGTACCTGCGACAAGGGGGCGGGAAGTTCATCCACGTGGACGACGTCGCCCGCGCCACCGTCGCGGCGGTCGAACGCGACGACGCCTCGGGCGAGGCCTTCAACCTCGTCGATTGCTACGCCCGGTACGCGGACCTCGCGCGGTTCGCGTCAGAGGCGACGGGCACATCCATCGAGGTGGACGAGTCGAGCCCAGCGCAGCCCGAGAACGAATTCGACATGACCAACGCGAGGAGACTCGTGCCTGATCACGCCGAATTCCTGAACCGCGGGCACGCCGGTCTGCGTGCGCACTTCCGCGACCTCTTCGACACCGACGCCTGAGTTGTACACTCGTGGGCATGAGCGACGCCCCACTCCAACTCAGCGCGTACGTCGTCGGCCCGACCGAGGGCTGGGTGATCGAACCCGCCTCGCCCAAACGCGGCTGGATGGACGAGACGGGCGGCTTCGCGTACCGGTGCCTGCCGCTGACGATCGCGAACCAAGCGGGGTGGGTCGTGCGCTGCCCGGCGCCCTTCCAGGCGGTGTGGAACGGAGGGCCGGCGACCAACGACACCGCGGTGCTCGTGAACCCCGAGTACGCGCACTTCGGCAACCAGATCATGAGCCACTTCGGCTGGGGCATCGTGACGTTCAGCCTGCCCTGGCTCTTCCGCACGCCCGAGGGGTACACCCTTCTCGTACGAGGCCCAACGAACACGCCCAAGGCGCACATCGCGCCGCTAGACGGCATCGTCGAGACGGACTGGGCCGCGAGCACGTTCACGATGAACTGGAAGCTCACCGAGGCCGACCGCATCGTCCGCTTCGCAAAGGGGGAGCCGATCTGTCACCTGGTGCCGGTGCGCACCGCGGACCTCGAGCGCTTCGATCCGGAGATCAAGCAGATCGATGACGACCCCACGCTGAAGGCGGCGTACAAGGCGTGGTCCGCCTCGCGCAACGCCTTCAACGCCAACCCGGAGCGCAAGCCGGGCGACTGGCAGAAGGATTATTTCAGGGGCGAGACCCCGACGGGCGAGAAGGCGCGGGAGCATCGCAGTCGTCTCAAGATTAAGCCGTTCACTCCGCGATAATCCCGCGATTGACCAGGAACGCGCGGATCGTGTCGGCGTAGTTCGGCGCGACGTAGCAGCCGTCGTGCCCGTAGTCGGCGAACCGGACGAACTCGACATCACGCGTGATCGAGGCGTTGTGCTCCGCGTGGCTCGGGTAGATGATCACATCGAGGTCGCCGTGCATGATGAGCACGGGGATCGTGAGTCGTGGGAGCACCGCATCGGTCTCGAACGTGTGACGGAGAACCGCGCTGGGGACCGCGTAGCGCCGAACCATGTCGTTCAGGCTGGTGAACGTGGACTCAAGGATCAGTGTCGCGGGTGTTCGCACCGCGGTGAGTTGGGCGGCGGCACCGCCCCCGATGGAATGGCCGTGAAAGATCAACCTATCCGCGTCCACATCGTGGCGCGCGGTGAGCTGCTTCAGAGCGAGCAACGCGTCCTCAACGAGAGACTCCTGGCCCGGCGTGCCCTGGCTGCCGTCGTATCCGGGGTACTCGATGAGCAGGGTGTGCATCCCCATCGCGTGGTACACGTTGCCGATGTCGAGACGGTTGCGCGCGATGTCGGCGTTGCCGTGGAAGAAGACCGCCGCTGGAACAGGCTCGTCGCTCTCCGGTGCGCCTCGGAACCACGCGAGGCCGCCGGCGCCGTCTTCGCGTGTGATGTCCCATCGCTCCCACTCTGGGCCCGTGACAGGCGCCGGTCTCGTGAGGGCGTTCCAGGCGGTGGCGCCGGGGAACAGGATGCGCTCCTGCTGCGTGTACGCGAGCAGCAGCCAGACGGCGTACAGGACCACCAACGCGGCGCTGGTCCGGAGGACCTTCGTGCGGATCCGCGTCTTCTTGCGTCGCTGTTTTTCTGGGGCGTTGGTCTCGGGCATGGTCATCGTCCGACACTCTTACCGCCCACCGTCAGGCTGGTGCGCCCCCGCTTGATCGCCTTGCGTTTCTTGGCGCCCGGGAACAGCCCGCGCAGGAGGTACAGCAGCGCGCCGAGGGCGAGTGCGGTGACGACCCAGAACTGCCAGTCGTGGACGGGGAACACGGGGACAGCCTACCCGGCCGCCGAGGCTATCGCGTGCGCAGCGGCGGCGCAGGCGTACGCGACGAGCATCATCCAGCCCAGTTGGAGCGCCGCCCATCGCTTGGCACCGGCCTCGCGCGCGGTCACCGCGAGCGTCGGCAGGCACTGCATCGCGAGCACGTAGTAGACGAGCAGCGACCACGCGGCGGGGTGCGTGAACACGGGCGTCACTCCGTCGGAGCGTTTCGCGGTGCGCAGCGCGGTCAGCACGCGCTCGTCCTCGGCGTCCTCCTGACCCGTGACCACGACCGCCATCGTGGACGCGAAGACCTCGCGCGCCGCGAACGACGCCATCACGCCCACGGAGAGTTGCCAGTCGTACCCGAGCGGCGCGAAGACCGGCTGCACGGTGCGCCCGATGAGCCCCATGTACGAACGCTCGGCGGCGTGCATCGACTCGAGCTCCTCGGCTCGGGCCTCGATCACCACCGCCCGGCTCTCGTCGGTCTCCTGCGCAGCGAGCGTGCGCAGCTCCACCGCCCGCTCGGGCGGATCGACCCGCGGGTACGAGCCGAGCCACCACAGCACGATGGAGATCGCGAGGATGACGGTGCCCGCCTTGCGGAGGAACACCCACGAGCGTTCCCACGTCGTGCGGAGCGCCGCCGTCAGGCTCGGTACGCGGTACGACGGCAGCTCGAGCGCCATCGGGCGTCCCTTGCCGCGCAGGATCGTCCTGCGGGCCAAGAGCGCGCTGAAGAGGCCCGCGAAAATGCCCAGCGCGTAGCAGCCGATGAAGGCGAGCGCCTGCATCGAGGGACGCTCGGGGAAGAGCACGACCACGAGCAGCGCGTACACCGGCAGGCGCGCCGTGCAGGTCATGAAGGGCGCGACGAGGATCGCCGCGAGGCGTTCGCGACGGTCGGGGATCGCGCGGCACGCCATGATCCCGGGCAGCGCGCAGGCGTGCGACGACAGCAGCGGCACGAAGGCGTGCCCGCGCAGGCCGAAGGGGCGCAGCACGCGGTCCATCACGAAGCTCGCCCGCGCCAGGTAACCGCTGTCTTCCAAGAGCGTGATCACGAAGAAGAGCAGCGCGATCTGCGGCAGGAAGATCACCGTCGCCCCGACACCCGCGATCACGCCGTTGGCGAGCAGGTCCGCGATGAGCCCCTCGGGCAACACCTTCTCTGCCGCGACCGCCAGGGCGCTAAACGCGCCGTCGATGAGGTCCATCGGCGTGCTGGCGAAGCGGAAGAGCAGCCAGAAGAGCCCCGCCATGATCAGCACGAAGAGCGAGACGCCCAGCACCGGGTGCGTAAAGGCGCGGTCCAGGCGGTCGGTCAGCGTGGAGGCCTCGACGGACTCGGTCTCGCTCGTCGTCGCGATCGCCGTCTCGTCCACCCACGCGTCGAGCCCCGCGTCGTCACCGGGGGGCGTGCGGTTGGGCACACGCGCTCCGGCGAGCGCAGCGACGAGGCGGTCCAGCCCCGTGTTCTTGCGCGGGTTGATACCGACAACGGCGCAGCCGAGCCGCTCTGCGAGCACGTCGAGATCGAGCCGCAGCCCGCGCCGCTCCGCGACGTCGAGCATCGTGACGCACACGACCGTCGGCAGACGACGGCGCAGCGCCTCCCCGACGAGCGTGAGGTTGCGTGAGAGATTGGTCGCGTCCACCGTGACGACGAGCGCCTCGGGCTGCTCGATCGTCTCGCCCTTGGGCGCGAGCGTGCCCGCGAGCACCTGGCGGCAGAGGTTCGCTTCCTGCTGCTCGAGTTCGAGCGAGTAGATGCCCGGGAGGTCGATCACCGTCGCGACAGCGCCGCCGATCTCGATCTCGCCGAGGCTCGCGTGCTGCGTGGTGCCGGGGAAGTTGCTCGTGCGCTGGCGGAGCCCGGTCAACCGGTTGAAGAGCGATGACTTGCCCGTGTTGGGGTTGCCCAGCAGCACGATGCGCGTGGTCCGTGTGCCGACCTGATCAGCACCTGCTTGGTGTGTGGGATGGCGCTGATCGGTCATGCGTCAGAAGGGCCTCAATCGACCCGGAGCAGAACGCGCTGCGCGAGCGGGCGAGACAGGCCGATGCGGCACGAACAGCCGCACGCGCCCATCACCTGCACGATGCACGGCTCGCCCACACGACAGAGACGCACGCGGGCCTGGTCCCGCAGGCCCATCGCGCGGAGCATCCGGGTCTCCTCGGCGTCCAAGCCCTCGCAACGCAAGGTGCCCACCGCCCCCGCCCGCGATTTCGCGATCGGCGTGAGAACGGGCTCCGGGGTGTGGGCGTCGGCGATCATGCGCGGATCTCCAGAAGAGGATGGCCTCTTGAGGCCAGTCGTGGGTGAATTCTAGCCCCACTGAGACTGATTCGCAATCGCAGCGACACACCTTCGAGCCCCCTCGCGGCACCTGACGACGCCCCAACCCGTATAACGCCCCCGTGCCCCCTCCCCCTTCATCCGACGCCCAATCCGCCGAGCCCAGGTCCGACCTCGAGCTCGTCGAGGCGATCAACCGGGGTGATGTCGCCTCCTTCGGCGTGCTTTATGAGCGTCACAAGCTCTATTGCCTCCGCATCGCGAGGCGGTACACCGCCAACGAGGCCGCCGCTCAGGATGTCGTCCAAGAGGCCTTCGCCTGGTTCCTGACGCGATTCCCGGGGTTCTCACTCCAAGCAAAGCTCACGACGTTCCTCTTCCCCGTGGTCCGCAATACCGCCCTGTCCGCGAAACGAAAGGGGCGCCGCGAGCACGCGATGGGGGATCGCGCGCCGGAGACCGCCGCCCCGCCACCGCCTCCCCCGCCCGTCGCGGACCAGCGGGCGCTCATCGAGCGGGTGCTCTCGGCGCTGCCCGAGCACCAGCGGGAGGTGCTCCTGATGCGATTCGCCGACGACCTGCCCCTCGCGAAGATCGCGGCGGTGCTGGAGATCCCGGTGGGCACCGTGAAATCCCGCCTGCACCTGGGCATCGCCGCCCTGCGCGAGGACCCCGCGACCGCGGCTTATTTCGGCGTGGATGACCCGCCATGACCCGTTGCCCGCGTTATCGGGGGCATGAAGAAGGAATCAGGAAAGTGTGCAACCGGCTTGAACCCATGACGATCCTGCGGCGCTGGACCCACGGAGACCGATGACCACGACCAACCACCAACCCGAGCACCACAACGGCGACCACCATGACGGAGAGCCCACGCTCCCCGCCTCGCTCGTGACGCTGCTGCGTGACCACGCCGGCGCGGACATCCCGCTTCGTTCGGGCGAGTCGGGCGTCGAGTCCCGCGTGGACGACGCGGTCATGTCGCTCGCCCGCGAACGCCTCGGAGCAATCGAGCCCCCGCGCACCCTCCGCTTCCCGATGTTCGCGCGCGTCGTCGGCGGCCTGTCGGTCGCTGCCGCGGCCATCGGGCTCGTTGTCTGGTTTGGACCGGGCGCCGGTTCCAACACCGCCCCGGTGAACGCGCCGCGGGGCACGCTCGGTCAGGACGAAGAGCTCGCGTTCGCCGAGAGCGCTCGCTCAGACGCCGTTGACACCGACGCCATGATGGGCGTCCCGATGCTCGCCGATGCGGCACCCGAACCCGACAGTCAGTTCGCGCGATCCGCCGTCGCCGGTCGCACCGCCTCTTCCAAGGCGACGAGCGCGCCCAACATCGTCACCATCCGCGACGCCTACCTCGTTGCCCTGGCGATCGAGAACGACGCTCCGCTCGACGACGCGTGGGACGCCAACAGCGACGGCGCGGTTGACGACGCTGATGTCGAAGCGTTGGCCATCGCCGCCGTCGCGCTGGGCGACCGCCTCGGCTTCGCGCCCGTCCCCTGGTACACGCCCACGCTCGGTGCCCTCTGGCCCCTCGCACACACCCACACGGACAGGAGCGTGACCCGATGACCCACCGCGCTCGCATCGTTCGCCGGATCTGCCTGCTCGCTCTCGTCGCGCTGCCCACCGGCGCGTGGGGCGTGCTCCACCAACCCGCGCTGGACGAGCCCCCCCTCGACGAGATCGGCCTCGCCGCCAAGGGCCCCGTGCGCTTCGCGCCCCTCGATGTGTACATCGACGCGGGCGACGACCGCCTCGGCGCATGGCAGGTCGAGCTCGCGCCCAAGCCCGAGTTCGCGGGGCGCGTCTCGATCGTCGGCATCGCGGGGGGCGACATGCCTTTCGCCGAGGCCCCCTACTACGACGAACGCGCGATTCAGGACGAGCGCGTGATCATCGCCGACTTCGAGACCGACGGGCTCGCGCTGCACACCGGCAAGTCCCGCGTTGCCCAGGTGCAGCTCCGCATCGAGAGCCTCGACGATCCCACCTTCGATATCACCCTCCACACCGCGGCCCGTCACGACGGCGCCGCGATCGACGCCGCGGTCGAGGCCATCCTCCGCGACCCCGCGCGCTCGACAGACGACAACGAATCCACCGACCAGACCACGACATCGGAGAACGACGGATGACCCGCAAGACGCTTTTTACCGCTGCTTCTGTTCTTGGTCTGGCGACGATCACGGTGGTGGTTGCTTCGTGCAGCTCGGTTGGACGTTCCGGCAGCGTCTCGCCCTCGCCGCGAGCATTCAACAACCCGTCAGGTGAACGCGCCGATACACGCGTGTTGGAGAACCGAGGTCTCGCGGACGCTGAGCAAATTTACGACTATCTGAGGCCCGGCAACGAGGGCACTTCGCTCAGCGGCGTGGCACCTGATTCATCGCTACTGATTCCGTCGGATTTAACTCTGTTCAACTATGCCGTTCCGTCTGAGAATTTCGACGCACCACCCGCGAGCCTCAATCTCGAGGACGATCTCGATCTCGCTGGCCAAGACTCCCAAGGTCGCAATGGCCTCAACACCCGAGGCCTCTTCGGAGGTGGCGGAGGCGGCGGCCCTGCCGAGCGTCCTCGCGCCCGCTTCACCATCACCGAAACCGAATACGAATGGGTCACCGCCGGCCCGCTCCCGCCGAATGAAGAGCTCTGGATCATCTCCACGAGCGACATCCCCGCGCCGCAGCCCCAGAAGCTGCGCTTCAACGGGCTCGAGTTCGACGTGGAGGACATCGGGCCCGGCACGCTCGTCGCAACGCCCCTCGGCTCCACCGACTTCGTCCCCGCGGCCCTCCAGCACACGGACGTACAGGCCGACATCGCGGGCTTCATCGCCTCTGTCGGCGTCAAGCAGACCTTCGCGAACCCCTTCGATGTGAAGATCGAGGCGACCTACGTCTTCCCGTTGCCGCAGAACAGCGCGGTGAGCGAGTTCGTGATGACCGTCGGTGAGCGGCGCATCCGCGGCATCGTCCGCGAGCGCGAGCAGGCCGAGCAGATCTACGCCGATGCGCGGGCCGCGGGGCACGTCGCCTCGCTGATGACGCAGGAGCGCCCGAACATCTTCACGCAGAAGGTCGCCAACATCGAGCCGGGCGCTGCCATTGACATCGACGTGACCTACTTCCACACGCTCCCGATGCGCGACGGCGCGTACGAGTTCGTCTTCCCGATGACCGTGGGCCCCCGCTACAACCCGGGCGGCATCGGCACCGGTGTCGGTGCGGTCGGTCGCGGCAACCCCGGCGCCTCCGGTCAGCAGACCGAGGTCACCTACCTCAAGCCGGGCGAGCGGACGGGGCATGACGTCTCCATCGAGGTCACCCTCGACGCGGGCGGCATGCTCGGCGTCGTCGAGACCCCCACGCACCGCACCGAGGCGGACTTCAGCCGCATGAGCGAAGGGCTTGCATCGGTGCGCCTCGCGGACGACGCGGTGATCCCCAACAAGGACTTCGTGCTCCGCTACCGCCTGCGTGACGACTCGCTCCTCCCGGCGCTCATCACGCACCGCGACGAGGAGTCCGGCTACTTCTCGCTCACCATCCACCCGCCTTCCGCAGAAATCCTGCGCGAGAAGTCGGGCGAGATGCCGCTGGAGATCATCTTCCTGGTGGACACCTCCGGCTCGATGCGTGGCACGCCCCTCAAGCAGGCCAAGGACGCCATCGCGCGCACGCTCGACCGGCTCGGCCCCAACGACGCCTTCCAGATCATCCGCTTCGCCAACGAGTCCGCGCCGCTGGGCGACCGCGTCGTCCGCGCGACCGATCGCAACAAGCGCGACGCAATGCGCAAGGTCAACGCGATGGGCGCCCAGGGCGGCACCGAGATGCTCGCGGGCGTCGAGACGGCCTTGGGCTTCCCGCACGACCGCGAACGCCTCCGCTTCGTCTGCTTCCTCACCGACGGCTTCATCGGCAACGAGGGCGAGGTCCTCAGAGCCGTGGACGAGCGGCTCGGCGAGGCCCGGCTCTTCTCCTTCGGCGTCGGCACCTCCACCAACCGCTTCCTCATGGAACGCCTGGCGGTGATGGGTCGCGGGGCCGCGGCGTTCCTGCTCCCCGACGAGTCCGGCGCCGACGTGATGAACGAGTTCCTCGAGACCGTTCGCACCCCGGCGCTCGCGAACATCGATATCGACTTTGGCGACCTCCCCGTTGACGGGATCTCCCCCGCGCGCATCCCCGATCTCTACGCGGGCCGGCCCGTGACGATCATGGGCCGTTTCGATCCCAACTTTGATTCCAGCACCGTGATCAGCGTGCGCGGGCGGACCGGGCGCAGCGAGATCGTCATGGACATCGACTTCGTGCCCGGCGCCAACGAGCACCGCGCCCTCGCGGACCTCTGGGCCCGCTCCTACATCGCCGAGGAGATCAACCACGCCCTGCGCACGCCCGGCGTGAACCCGATGCGGACCGTCCGCGACACCGCGCTGCGCCACCAACTGCTCTCCCCTTTCACCGCCTTCATCGCGGTGGACAGCTCACGCATCACCAGCGGCGCGTACGGCGTCTCCACCGTCCAGCCCGTCAACGTTCCCGAGGGCGTGCGGTACGACACCACCGTCCGCTGAACCGACACGCGCATCCCCAACAAAAAAGACCGCCCGGGCAACGACGCCCGAGCGGCCTGAGGGGTGAGGTAAATTGTGCTGTTCTGCTACACGACGGGCGACGCCGGCGCGAGCGCCGGGGTCACGCCCGGCGGCGGTGGTGGTTCGAATCCTGCTGTGCTCGGCGTGCGGTGGTTTGCCCGTCGGCGCTGGCTGATCCCCAGTGCGATGCCGGTGCCCATCCAGACGATGGCGATGCCCGCCGCGACGTACGGCACCCCGCCGACCGTCGCGCTCAGCCATCGCGAGAGCCCCGCACCGGCGGCATCGCCGGTTCGGTAAACGTAGGTGTCGATGAAGCACTTGGCCTTGTACCGCTCGTCGCGCCCGACGACGGTAAAGAGCGTGGAGCGGGCGGGCTTGCTGAGGCCGTACTGCACCGCGCGGCGCACCACCTGGAAGATGACCAGTCCCCAGATCACCGGCGCGTACCCGAGCACCACCGAGTCGCTGCCGCTCAAGACCGGGAGCATCAGGAAACCCACCGCGCCGATCGCCGGCAGCAGCGCGAGCGCGAAGCCGACGCCGAGTTTGTTCATCACCCGCCCCGCGATGAAGAGTTGCATCGCC
This sequence comes from Phycisphaerales bacterium, assembly GCA_029260475.1. Taxonomy (GTDB): domain Bacteria; phylum Planctomycetota; class Phycisphaerae; order Phycisphaerales; family UBA1924; genus OFTM391. The sequence continues at coordinate 17,619 of JAJDDE010000203.1, forward strand.
AGCGCGAGCGTGTTGTAGGCGACGTCTATGCGCGCGAAGAGCGCGATGCGGGAGCCGTCCGCAGCGACATGCGAGGCAACGATGCGCCCCTGCTCGATATAGAGCAAGGTCCAGACGACGCTCGAGAGCGTGATGTAGGCGCAGATGCCCAGCAGGTAGGGCGAGCGGAGCGTCGCGGTGACACCCGACCACAGGGACGGCACGATCTCGTGGTGCTGGTCCTCGGCGGGGTGCGCCCGATCGATCTCACCGAAGCAGCGGGCGCTGATCTCCAGCGAGGCCGCGGAGATCAGCATCGCCCACACCGGCATGCCGACACCGAAGAGCGGCTCCCACTGGGTGAGTGTGCCCATGACCGCCGAGCCGCAGATCGCGCCGAGCGTGCCGCCGATGGAAATGAGCCCGAAGAGACGTTTGCTCGGCTCGAGGTGAAAGCAGTCGCTCATCACCGACCAGAAGATCGAGACGATGAACAGGTTGTAGACGGAGACCCAGACGTAGAAGATCCGCCCGGGCCACACAGCGACCTCGCCCGAGGTACCCGTCATGAGGAAGAGCCCGAAGAAGCCCAGGAGCACGAGCGCGAAGAGTCGCATCGCCAGCGGCACAAACCGACGGCGCGGGTACCTACGGACCGCCCATGCGTAGATCGGGGCCGCGATGAGCATCGCGCCCGCGGTGACCAGGATCAGCCATTCGAGTTGGCGCACGCCGCCGGCGATGCCCATCGCGTCGCGCACCGGGCGCACGAGGAAGTAGCCCCCCATCAGCACGAAGAACATCAGGGCGCTCAGCGCCACCACGCGTGCCTCCCCGTCGGCGACGCCGAAGTCCCGCGCGAGCCGTTTCACGGGGAGCCCTCGGACGCGGCGCCCTTGCCCCGCTGCTGGCGTGGCGGGAGGTCGGGGATCCTTTTGGCCATCGCCTCGCCGTAATACCGCTCGAAGCCGGGGGTCTTCGCGAGGCGGACGTCCATCAGTTCGTCCATCAGGTTCGAGATGGAGCGCGGACCGCCGTGCCGTTCGATGTGACCGTCGATCTGGTGCACCACGAACTGGCAGAAGAAGCTGTCGTAGTAGTGCATCGAGAGGAAGAGCGAATCGGTCCAGATCGCCTGGAGCACGCTCTTGGCCCCGATACTGAACTGCGCCATCATCATCCGTTCGGCGTCCGCGTTGAGAATGAGCTGCTCATCGTGGCGCCAGTCGAGGACCGTTGCGCCGAGCCGGTGTACGAGGCGGCGCGTGCCGGGGAGTTCGTGCTCGTCCGAGTAGGTGAGCGCGACAACCTTCACGCCGCGCCGCGCCGCGTCCTCGATGTCCGCCTCTATGGGCCCCAACGTGTTGGGGAAGGCATCGATGAGCAGCGTGCGCTCGGCGCCGCGGATCATGGCGCTGGCACGCTCCCACGCCTGCTCGGTGGTTTTGAGACGGAAGAGGCCCTCGCGATCATCGGCGCTGTGCAGCGCCTTGAGCGCCTGCTCCGCCTCGCTCGCTCGTCCCTCGAAGCGGCTGCGCAACGCGCCGATGAGCTCACCCGGATCGACCGCCCGCAGCGTCCGAGGCTCGACCCCCGCGACCACGATCGCGCCCTTGGCCTCCAGCGACTCGATCGCCTTGTAGACGTTGGCAACGGGCTTCCCAGTCGCTTTGGCCAGGGCGTACCCGGTGTCGCCCTCCCCGGAGACCAGGGCGGCGTACACCGTCGCCTCCAGGTCCGTGAAGCCCAATGAGGCCAGGGTGCGGATCGCGGCGTCGAGGTGTGCGGGGGTATCGGCCATTACTCGTAGTGCGTACTAGTAGTACTACGCCCCGGTTGCGGCCCCGCGCCAGATTTTTCCGCAGAACCTCCGGCTCAGCGCCGCCCGCCCTCGTGGATCCAGCCCCCACCGTCGTTCGAGGCGGGCACCGGGACGACATGAACACGCCCGCTGTGGGCCCGCACCGCACCCGTCCACGCCCTCTCGATCTCGGTGATCAGCCCCTCGAAGGCCTTGCGCTCGGCACGCCGACGCGACTGGTCCACCGCGTCCTTGTTCGTCCAGGCGTTGGCGAGCTGCGTCGTGTCGTGCGTGCTTTCGGCGAGGGCGTAGACGAAGCCCGTGCGCGTGTCGATGATCGCGGCGGACGCGGTGGAGGTGACGCGTGCCTCGTCGTTCGGGAAGAGCCCGAGGGTGAGCACTCCCAGCGCGGGGATGGTGGTCTCGACGGTGAACTGCGTGTCGAAGGTGTACAGCACGAGCGCGTCGGCCTGCACTCGGGCCGCCGCCTCTCGGAGGTCCCGCTCCGAGCGCAGGTCCCCCACCACCATCTTGTTCAAAGGGACAACCGCGCCGACACCCGGCATCCTGTGCAGACGCGCGAGGTCTTCATCCTTCTCGATGTCACGAACGGTGACGATCGCGTAGTTCCCACGGTTCACGGAGCGGGCGGTGTGCGAGCGGTAGCCCGGCTCCTGGATGCGGAGCAGCGCGAGCGTCGCGGGGAAGTTGGCTGATGGACGCTTGTCGAGCTGCTTGGCGATGTCGTACTCGACGGCCGGCGCGTTCGCGTCGGCCCGCTCGATGCCGATCGCCCGGCGTAGGTTGGCGGCCCCGCCCGGCACGGTGTAGTGCGCACACGCGGGGAGGAGGAGGGCGCAGACGATCAGCGTGGCGCTCTGCAGCGCGGGGCGGGTGACGGACATGGAGGAACCTCGCAGGGTGGTGACGGCGGGCGCTGCTTCAACGCCCCACCGTCGAGCGTGCGCACGCACCGCGCGGTTCACGCCCCCCGAGGAATTCTCTGATTACTTGAGCGTCGGCAGGTACGCGACGAGCAGGTCGAGCGCCGCCTTGAGGTCGCGTGTGTCGATCATCTCGGTCACGGTGTGGATGTACCGCGTGCCGACGGTGAGGCCCACGGCCCGAGCGCCGGCGACCGCCTGCTGGAGCGCCGCCCCGTCCTGACCGCCCGCGGCCAAGATGGAGCGCTGGTGCTTGATGCGGTGCTTCTTGGCGCACTTCTCGATGTCGTTGATCATCTCGAAATCCGAGATGAACGAGCGGTCCATGATGTGCAGCGCCACGCCCTCGCCCTGGCGGGTGACCGCCTCTTCGCCGGGCACGCCCGGCGTATCGCAGGCGAGGGTGACGTCCAGACCGATGCCGTAATCCGGCTGGACCGCGTGGGCGGCGGTCTTAGCACCGCGCAGGCCGACCTCTTCCTGCGTGGTGAACGCCACGATGATCTCGGCGCTGTGCGCGGTCTTCTTCTTGGCGATCTCCTTGACGCACTCGATGCCGAGCCAGCAGGCGAAGCGGTTGTCGATCGCCTTCGACACGAACTTGTCGCCGATCTCGATCGCCGGCTCGTCCATCACCACGTAGTCGCCGACCTTCACCGCCTTCTTGACCTGCGTATCGGTCATGCCCAGGTCCACGTAGAACTCCTTGGCCTCGGGAACCTTCTTGCGGTCCTCGGGGCTGGAGATGTGGATCGGGCGTCCGCCCGGGTTCATGACGCCCTTGAGATCGCCGTTGTCGGTGCAGACGAGGACGCGCCGGCTGAAGAGGTTCCGCGTGTCGAACCCGCCCGCGGGGTTGAGGTGCAGGTAGCCCTTGTCGGAGATGTGGCTGACGTAGAAGCCGATCTCGTCCATGTGGGAGGCGAGCATCACCTTGGTCGGGTTCTTGGCGTTCTTGCTCTTCGTGCCGCTGGCGGTGCGTGGGTGACGACGGCATATCAGGTTGCCCATCGCGTCGACGCTCGTTTCGTCGAAGAGGCCCTTGATCTCCTTCTCGATCAGGGCGCGGACGCGTTCTTCACGCCCGGGGACGCCCGGGGTCTCGCACAGTCGTTTCAGCAGGTCGGTGTTCATCGTTCGGCATACTCCGGTTGAAAGGCTCACCCTCGGGGTCGTCAGCGTAGGGCCGTCTAGTATGACAGCGACCCGGTTTTTACGCACAGCAGGGAGAATCATGCCCACCACGAGCCCGCTCCGAGACCGACACATCGAGCACGATGCCTCCTTCCTCCGCTTCGGCGATGGGGAAACAGGCGCGGAGGTTGTCGAGACCTTCGGCCCTCTGGAGCTGGAGTACGCCGCGATCCGGCGGGGCTGCGCCGTCTTCGACATGGCGCAGCGCGCGACCATCCGCGTGACCGGTGGCGATCGGATCGAGTACCTCAACCGCATGCTCACTCAGGAGCTCAAGGGCCTCGAACCGGGCGTGTCGGTCGCCTCCTTCTGGCTCAACCGCAGAGGCCGCATCGACGCGGACCTGCGCGTGATCGCGGGGGAAGCCGAGACGTGGATCGACCTCGACACGCTGTGTGCCCCGCGCGCTGTGGAGACGCTCGGCGCCTTCGTCTTCTCCGAGGACGTGGCGTTCGAGGACCTCACCCCGCGGATCCACAGGCTGGTGCTCGCGGGCCCGACGGCGCAGCGCGTGCTCGAGTCGCTGGGCGCCGAAGCACCGGACCGGTGTGGACGCAACGCGCGCACAACCATCGGTGGCGCGAGCGTGCTCATCGACAGGCATGACGCGTGCGCGAGCCCGACCTTCGACCTGCACGTCGCGATGGACGACTGCGCCGCGGTCTACGACGCGATCGTGTCGTCGGGCGATGCGCTGCGCGTGAAGCGCGCGGGCTGGCACGCCTACAACATCGCGCGCATCGAAGCGGGCACGCCGCTCTACCACGTTGACTACGGACCAGACTCGCTGCCCGCCGAGACGGGCGTATTGCACGATCGAGTGCACTTCAAGAAGGGCTGCTACCTCGGGCAGGAAGTCGTCGCGCGGATGGACGCCCTCGGGCACCCCAGACAAACACTGCGTGCCCTCCGCCTGCCCAGCGCCCAGCACCCGGGCCCCGAGCACCAGCCGACGACCGGCGCCCCGCTCTTCAAGGAAGGCGACGACCCCGAGATCGCCAAGCCCGCCGGCGCGGTGACCAGCTCCACACGCAGCCCCATGCTGGGCGACGACATCGTCTGCTTCGCGCAGATCAAGTGGGCCCAGTCGCAGCCGGGCACGCGCATCGGCGTGCTCACGGGCGCTGGGATCAGCGAGACGGAGGTGCTCGATTCCCTGTGTTTCTACGCCCCGAAGGACGCTCAGCCCGCGGGCTGAACCGGGCTCGCAGCGGGGTCCTGGTACACGGGCAGCAGGCTCGTATCCGCGCCGCTGGGGCTGTCGATAACGGTCCACGATTCGCTCGCGACGTGATCGGCGCCGGGCGCGATGTCCACGATGGGGCCGTAGAGCTCTGCCTCGACGACCATAGGATCATCGCCTGTAGACGGCTGGATGTACACCGCGACGGCGCCCTCGCCCATCGTCGCGAGGCGGCCGACGGATTTGGTCGCCGCCTCCGTCACGCGCTGAGCGCGCACGAGCCACTGCCCCTCGCGCCAGATCGCGATCGTCGGCAGCTCGCCCTTCACGCGCGGCACATACACCTTGATCCCGCCCTCCCACGTCGCTGTGGAGAGGTCTATGACCGCCCAGCCGTTCTCCTGTCGTTGGGCGACCGACACGAAGCGATCGATGGACTGCTGGTCCCATCCTCGCAGCGACGCGAGCGCATCAGGGCCGACGAGGCGCACCGCGATCTTGGCGTCCTCGTGGACCGCGGTGTTGATCCACGTCCCCCCGGCGCGAACGCCCTCGCCCTCGTTGACGAGGCGGTAGGTGATGTCGAGGCCGCGCTCGGTGAGCGCGAACGTCTTGTCCTCCACCAGCCCGAGCCGGTTCTTGGGCGAGCGCGAGGTCAACGCGTCGCCCTGCAGCGACGTCTGTGCGGGGCCGATGTTCATCGCGGGGTCGGGCGGCCACGCCCGGGGCTGGCCCTTCGGGCCGATCCAGCCCGCGCTCCCGTTCTGCGGCGACGTCCAGAAGTAGGCGCCGCCATAAAACGTGTACGCCTCATCGGGCAACGCTCCGGAGTCCAGACGCTGCGTGAACAGAAACTCGGGTCCACCCAGGGCGCGGAAACTCGTGAGACGGTCGATCGAGGGGGCGTATTCCGCACGCACCGCTGCGTTCTCGAGCAGCACCGGCACGATGGGCTCGGCGGCGACGGGCGTCGCGGACGTGTTCCGTAGCGGCGGATCGGCGTCCTGAGCGCTCGCGTTGGCGGGGCTGCACGTGGCGCACGACTGCAGAACAGCGGCGCCGAAGAGCAGCACGGGCAGGGTGAGAGCGATTCGTGGCATCGGTCGGGTTCCTCCGGGTGGGCCCACCAGTGTAGTGCGACGCGGTCGGGCCTCCAGCGGTACCATCCGCACATGATCGAGGATGCCGCCAAAGTGAAGAAATCATCCGCGCCAGCAGGCGAGCCGCTGCTCAAGGTGCAGGACCTCAAGACGCACTTCCCCGTGCGCTCCGGCCTGCTGCAGCGCGTCACCGGGTACGTCAAGGCGGTGGACGGCGTCTCCTTCGAGGTCCGCAAGGGCGAGACGCTCGGGCTCGTCGGCGAATCCGGCTGCGGCAAGACCACCGTCGGACGCACCCTCCTCCGCCTGATCCCGAACTCGGGAGGCAGCGTCACGTTCAACGGCGTGGACGTCTTCCACGCGGGCGGGACCACGCTCCGCAAACTCCGCCAACAGATGCAGATCATCTTTCAAGACCCCGCGGGCTCCCTGAACCCACGCATGCGCATCGCCAGCATCGTGGGCGAGCCTCTGAAGGTCCACAACATCGTCGCCGACAAGGCCGACCTGCGCGAACGCGTGGAGACGCTGCTCGAACGGTGCGGCATGCCCAGGCAGGCCGCCGACCGGTACCCGCACGAGTTCTCCGGCGGCCAGCGCCAGCGCATCGGCATCGCCAGAGCCCTCGCGCTCGAGCCGAAATTCATCGTGTGTGATGAGCCCACATCGGCCCTCGACGTGTCGATCCAATCGCAGATCCTGAACCTGCTCGCGGACCTGCGCGACGAGTTCGGCCTCTCGTACCTCTTTATCTCCCACGACATGGCGGTCATTCAGCACATCTGCGACCGCGTCGCGGTGATGTTCAAGGGCCAGATCGTGGAGACCGGCACGCGGGAGCAGGTCATCGAGCACCCGCAGCACAAGTACACGCAGGCGCTCCTCAGCGCCGTTCCCGAGGCCGATCCCCGGCGTGAGAAGAGCCGCGTGGTCTTCGAAGACATGGCGATGTAACGCAGCCCGTTCGGCCCGCCGACTCCGAACGCAGTGGATTCGCGGCGAAGTGACACCGTCCGCTCGAAGCATCCGCAGCGATCGGAGGTCGATTCGGAGTGGAGTCCCATCAGAGACCCCGGGCTCAGCACCAGCAGTCCATTCGCGGTTGGCATCCCGCGCCAAGCCTACAGGCCGATCGTGCGGCCCCAGTACGCGAGGTTGATCGCGGGCCACGCGAGGTTCCAGACCTCGCTGGGTCGTGTCGCGATCAGCTCGATCACGCCCGGCTGCAGGCACTGGCGCAGCATTGTGGATGAACGCACCGCGTCCTCGTGCCCACCCATCCACTGCGTGAAGGGGAGCGGGAAACTTGCCTTGTCACGCCGCATCACGTGCTCGGGAACAAGGCCCATGAAGGCCTCACGCAGCACACGCTTCGTGCTCATCGGTGGCTCGCCCGCGGGATCGAACTTCAGCACCGACGGCATCCCCTCCGCGAGCATCGCGACCGTCGCGTCCGCGAAGGGGGTGCGTCCCTCGACCGACGCGAGCATCGTCGCGGTGTCCAGACGTTGGAGCAGCCCGACGAGGTTCACGCGACGCAGGAATCGCAGGTGCGCCTGGAGCGGGTCGTCGATGGCCTGCTCGCCCGTTTCCTCGCGGACCGCTCGGAACTCGTCCTCGTAAAAATCGACGAGCCAGCCGTCGTGCCCGATCCCATCCCACACCTCCGGGAGCAGGAGCTGCCGCTTGGATTCGATGGGCGCCCACGCGTTGGACGCCAGCTCGAAGGCGCCGGGCCCCGGTGCGTCGATCTCCCCCGCGACATAACGGGCCGCGGCGGCCAGCGGCAACGCGTACCCACCGAAGAGCTCGTCGGCCCCCTCGCCCGAGATCGTGACGACGCAGCCGTCTTCGCGCAGACGCATCGCCACCGCGTTGATCGCGATCTCGTTCGGCGTCGAGAGCGGCACGCCCTGCTGCTCCACCATGCGTTGCCACGACGATCGGAACAGATCCTCGTCCACGCGCGCCTCGGCGTGCGTCGTGCCGAACCCGTCCGCGACACGCTGCGCGTGTGACATGTCCGTGTCTGGTCCCGCGTCGGCCCCGGCGGCGTACGTGCGCAGATCGGCGTGCGTCTCTTTCGCGACGCCGGTCGTGATCGTCGAGTCGAGCCCGCCCGAGAGGAGCGCGCAGATCGGGACGTCGGCGCGCAGGTGACGATGTACGCTGTCGCGCACCGTGGTCGAAACCAGGAGCGCCGCTTCGCGCATCCCGCCCTCGCGCTGCGCCTTCACCGATTGCCACCAGTCCACCAATCGTGCAACCGGCTTCGCGCCCGACAGGTCGCACTGGAGCAACTGCCCGGCCCTGAGTGCGCGCACGTTCTCGTACATCGTGTGCTCGCCCAGCACGGTGCGGATCGTTGTCATGTAGGCGCTCACCATGCGCCAGTTCGGGGCCCGCCCGACCGACGGGTGCGACGCGACAACGCCCGGCTCGCTCGCGAAGACGAGTTCGGTGCCGGTGTGGGCGTAGTACAGCGGCTTCACGCCCAGAGGATCGCGCACGAGCGTGACCGTGCCGAGCTGCGCGTCGTAGATCGCGACCGCGAACATGCCGCGCACGCGCCAGAACGCCTCGACGCCCCACGTCGTGTAGGCGTGGAGCAGCGTCTCGGTGTCGCATTGCGTCCTGAACGAGACGCCTCGAGCCGCGAGTTCCTCGCGGATTTCCCGATCGTTGTAGAGCTCGCCGTTGTAAACGATCGTGAACCGGCTGACGCCCCGCTCGTCGGGCGGCGTCTGCATCGGCTGTCGCCCGTTGTCCGTCGTGTCGATCACCGTGAGACGACGGTGCCCGAGCATGACCCGCTCGTCGCGGAAGAACCCGCTGTCGTCGGGGCCGCGATGGGACATCGCGTCGCGCATCGCGAGGAACGTGGGCTCATCGACGCTCGTTGGCGCGCCGCGGGCGGTCGCGATGCCGACGAATCCGCACATCGGGTGTCTTCACATCCCTCTCAGGCGCGGGCCCAGGGCCGGCGGTGTGGATGGCGCGATCCGACGCGACACGCAGTCGTACATCGCCGATTCCGATGAGGCATCATGACCCACGCGGGCCCGCCCTTCAATCCGGAGAGCGTTATCACCCTCGAAGAGTTCGATATCGAACCGATCCGCCCGTTGATCCAGCAGACGCGCCACACCCTCCCACACCCGTTCCACGGAGCCCAGCCCGCGCCCGATCTCGCCCTCGAACCACAGATAGCGGCCCCGGTGATCGTGGATCCGCTCCGCGACAAACCGCTCGCCCGAATCCAGGGGCGTTTTCTCCAGTCGTAGGGTCGTCAGCACACGCTCGTCGGGCCCCGGCAAACCGGGGGAGGGCGCCCACATCCAGTCGATGTGCGCACGCCCGTTGTCGGGGGTGTGCCGGAGCGCGACGGTGCGGACGAACAAAGCCATTTGGGTCTCTCGCACCCGGCGTCAACGACGAGATGACGCGGACCGGGCCCCTCACGCTACCATCGTGCGCACACGACCGTCTGTACGCACTCGGAGCCCCGATATGACCCGATCCACGCTACGCCTCCTGCCCCTCCTCGCGACCGCCCTGCTGTTGGGTGCCTGCGCCGGTGACTCCCAGCGTGGCCTGCACATGGTCGAGGCCTCCGGCGACCGGGCGGTGCAGGACAAGAACTTCGAGCTCGCTTCGAGCGAGTACGGCGAGGTCGTCGCGAGGCGCCCGGGGCGCTGGGACACCCGGGTAAAACTCGGCGAGGCGCTCATTAATACGGGCGAGCCCGCGCTCGCTCGGGAGCAGTTAGAGGTGGCCTACACCATGCGCCCCACCAACGCCCGTGTGCTAGACCTGCTCGCGACCGCGATGCTCGACAGCGGCGACACCAACGCGATGACCCGCGAACTGCGATTCGCTGCCGAAGAATCGGGCAAAGCCGCGGATTGGTACCGCCTGGGCGTCTTCCTCGCCCGCGCCGGCGATGACGACGCCGCGGAGATCGCCCTGCTCACCGCCGCTCGCCTGGACGGCGGCCGGCGCATCGCCTTCCAGAAGGGCCTCGCAAAGTTCTACACCTCTCTGGGTGACCAGAAGAAGGCACTGCAGCGGTACCGCATGGCGCTCTTCCTGGACCCCGACGACGCCGACGTGCAACTCGCCCTGCGCTCGATGGGGCACGTCCCCGGGCCCACCTTCGGGCTGGTGCCGCGCGAGCAGGCGTCCGCGCTGACGCCGTGAGTCCTGCCTGTTCTCGGACCTGAAGGAACTCCCTCAGGTTCACTCAAGCGGGTTTGACACGCCATCCGATACCTTCTACCGTTTACCCGGATAAACGGATGAAGCGATCAGCAGAGACCAATCCGATCACCCATCGCCTCGCGGCCCTCAGCGAGCCGGTCCGCCTGCGCCTGTGCCGCGTGTTGGAGCAGGAGGAGCTCTCGGTGGGCGAGGCTGCCCATGTGGTCCAACTGCCCCAATCCACGGTCAGCCGCCACCTGAAACTGCTCAGCGACGCCGGCTGGCTCCAGAAGCGGTCGGCTGGCACCTCATCGATGTACCGGATGGTGCACGACGACCTCCCCGATGGCTCGGCCCGCGTCTGGACGGCGGTCCGCGACCAGGTCGCCGACGAGCTCGCCTTCGCCGAGGACGCCCGCCGCCTCAAGCAGGTGGTCACGGAGCGCCGGACGGACACCATCGCGTTCTTCGGTCGCCTCGCGGGCGAATGGGACCAACTGCGTCACGAGCTCTTCGGCGATTCGTTCACCAGCCGCGCCCTGCTGGCGATGCTGCCACACGACTGGACCATCGCGGATGTCGGTTCGGGCACCGGTAACGCCGCAGAGCTGCTCGCGCGGCACGTCAAAGAAGTGATCTGCATCGATCAGTCCAGGCCCATGCTGGACGCCGCGGCCAAGCGGCTCGCGGACCTCGAC
>JAJDDE010000204.1 GCA_029260475.1 Phycisphaerales bacterium
CACCTCGGGCTTCAAGGGCTCGCGCGTCAACTTCCAGGACCTCCTCTATCAGGAGAAGGCCCTCCCGGGCGTCGAGAACGCCAACGGGGACCAGCGACCCACCGGCGTCTATGTCGGTCTGGGCACGCGCGTCAGCGGCACCCAGGTCAACTTCGCGCAGGGCGCCACCATCCCCACCGGACGCGAGTACGACGTCGCGATCCAGGGCGACGGCTTCTTCCGTGTCGGCGTCGAAGACGATCGCTCCGAGGGCGGGATCGCCTACACACGCCTCGGCGCACTCGCGAGAAACTCCGACGGCGAGCTCACCATCGCCGGCACCGAGGGGCGTCTGCTCGACCCTTCGATCACCATCCCCGACGACGCCACCGGCTTCCAAGTGCAGGCCGACGGCACTGTCTGGGTGAGCTCAAACAACGCACCGGCCACGCAGATCGGGCAGATCCAGCTCGCCTCCTTCGTCAACCCTCAGGGCCTGAAGCAGATCGGCGAGAACCTCTTCGGCGAGACCGCCGCCAGCGGTAACCCCATCACCGGGTTCCCGTCCGACGAGGGTTTCGGTTCCATCGCACAGCGGCAGCTCGAAGCCTCCAACGTCGATCCAACCCTCGAGCTCATCAGCCTGATCCGCACGCAGCGTGCGTTCGAGATGAACTCGCAGACCATCAGGGCCGCGGACGACACCCTCCGCGCCGTCGCCCAGCTGCGGAGCTAACCGGGCACCCATTCCGAGCTGACACCAGCGAAAGGAGTTCGCGCCGTGTCACGACTTCTCGTCATCCTGCTCGCGTTTGTCCTCGCGTCCCACGCGATCGCCGCCGACGTGCGCCTCAAGAGCGTCATCACCGCGGAGCCGGGCCTGCCCGTCCGCCTCGGCGACGTCGCGGAGATCACGGGCACCGATGCCGAACGACTCGCGCTGCTGGTGGTCATCGACGACCCCATCACCGCCCTGGGCTCACGACGCTGGCTCCGCGTCGAGCCGAAGGACGTGCGCAAGGCCATGCAGGCCAACAGCATCTCCACCAGCCGGCACACCATCAACGGTCGCGCCTGCCACATCCGCGTACGAACCGGCGAGGCGATCGTTCTCAAGCGCGACGAAGCCGAAGAGGCCTCCCCCGAGACCATCAGCCTCGAGGGCCCCGAGACCGTCCGTGTCCACATCGCCCGTACCCTCGCCCACCGCTACGGCGTGCCCAACGACCGACTCCGCCTGCTCTTCGACGCAGGTGACGAGTCGCTGCTCTCGCGAGAGCTCGCGGGCGTCACCGCCGTCATCCGACCCGTGAGCACCGCCCTCTCCGATCGCATCCGCGTCGAGGTCCGCCTCGTGCGGGGCGAGCGCGTGATCGCCTCCGAAACCGTCACGGGGCTCGCGCAGGTGCAGCGCAAGGTCGTGCTCCTCCGCTCGCGTCTCGATCGCGGTGCCACCATCACCCGCGCCGACCTCCGGGAGGACACGCGCTGGCTCGACCCCGCCTTCGCCGCCGAGTGCGCCTCGATGAAGCAGGCGATGGGACAGCGGGCGACGAACCGGCTGGATCCGAACACGGTGCTGCGCACTAAAGATGTCGAGGCCCCCATCGCCGTGAGGCGTGGCGACGCGGTCGTCGTCCTCACCGTCGCGGGCGGCGTCTCCATAGAGACCACCGCGCGGGCCTTGCGCGACGGCGTCGTGGGCGAGCGCATCCAGTGCCGCCTCCATCGCAAGTCAGAGCCCTTCGAGGCCGTCATCACCGGCCCCGGACGCGCACTCGTCAACCTCGACGCCCGCCGGAGTGGCACGCGGACTGCGAACGCATCGGTAGAAGGAGACCCCCGCTGATGCGCACACCCCTCGTCATCGTGTCCCTCGCCCTCATCACGCCCGGCACCCTCGCGCAGAGTCTGTACGAGCAGACGCAGCCCGAGCGGATCGGCGAGCGCGGGCGTGAGAACAACCTCGAGCCAACCGACGGCGCCCCCGGGCTCCGCCAGATCAGCCTGTACCACGTCGAGCCGCCCCAGCCGCGGACCTACCTGGCGAACGATCTGGTGACGATCATCATCTCAGAGCGAGCCCGAACGGACCGCTCGCACGAGGTCGAGACCACCAAGGAATGGAACATCGATGGCTCGGTCTCGAGCAGCGTCGATTTCCTTAAGCTCCTCGAACTGCGACTGCAGCAGGGGCGCGATTCATCGGACGACCTGCCGGTCATGCGCGCACAGCTCGATCGCGAGTACACGGGCGAGGGCGAGTACCAGCGGGACGACACCGTGACCGCCCGTGTCACGGCGCGCATCGTGGAGGTGAAGCCCAACGGCAACCTCCTGATCGAAGCGCGCACCGTGGTCCGCACCGACGAGGAGGAGCAGACCATCCTCGTCTCGGGCACCGCCCGCTCCGAGGACATCACGAACAACAACACCGTCCAGTCCAACCAGCTCTACGACCTCACGGTGGACATCCAGAACAAGGGCCAGGTGAAGAACGCCGCCTCGAAAGGCCTCTTCACGCGCGTGCTCGACACCATCTTCAACTTCTGATCTGCAACTCCTGACCCCGGTGTAACCGGTGGCACGGGCGTCTGGCCCGTGCGAACACAAGGCCCATATGCGTCACAAGCTCCTGCTCATCCTCCCGCTGCTCGCGCTCCTCACGATCACCTCGTCCGTCCGCGCGCTCACGATCAAAGAGCTCACCACCATCCGCGGCACGGGCGAGACCACCCTCTGGGGCTGGGGCCTCGTCATGGGCCTCCCCGGCACGGGCGACTCGGGCGACTATCTCCCGATGGCTCGCCAGATCGCGCGCCTCTTGGAAGAGGGCGGCAACGTCATCCCCGACATCGAGGAGCTCAGCAGCGCGCAGAACATCGCGGTCGTCATGGTGACCTGCAACGTCCCGCGCGAGGGCGGGCGCAAGGGCGAGAAGTTCGATGTGTATGTGCAGGCCGCCAACAACGCGAGCTCGCTCGAGGGCGGGCGCCTATTCATCACGCCGATGCTCGGCCCGCTCCCCGGTCAGGGGTCATACGCGTTCGCGGAGGGCTCGATCGCCTTCGAGAGCACCATCCGTACCACAGGACGCATCCGCGGCGGCGCGCGCCTCATCGGCGACATCCGCATGCAGACACTCGACCAGGGCGGGCGCCTCACGCTGCACCTCAACCCGGAGTACAGTGGCTGGTCCAACGCCAAACTGCTCGCCAACACCATCAACCAGGACCGCCAGGGCCTGCTCGGCGAGGGCGACGAGGTCGCCTACGCGCTCGACGAGAAGACCGTTGTGGTCACGCTCCCCGACGCGGAGCTCTCGAACCCCGCGAACTTCCTCGGCACCATCCTCGACATCCGCCTCGACCCCTCGCTGCTCTCCACGCCCGCGCGGGTCGTCGTGAACGAGCGCACCGGATCGATCGTGCTCTCGGGCGATGTGCGCATCAGCCCCGCGGTCATCAGCCACGAGCAGCTCGTCGTGACCACCGTCACCCCCGAGCCCGACCCCGACGATGACCGCCCCGTCTTTATCGAGGAAGGGACCGCGACGACCGTTACTACAGAAGACGACGATCGCAGCATGGCGCGCGCCAGCAGCCTGCTCGACGCTCTCAAACGACTCGACGTCCCCGTCGCCGACCAGATCGCAATCCTCGCGCAGCTCCATCGCGGCGGCCTCCTGCACGCCGAGTTTGTCGTCGAGTAACCCATGATCGAGCTCCTCACACCACCGACAGAGGCAGCGCTGCCCGCGCAGGGCGCCAGCGACCCGGACGCGGTGCGCACCGCGCTGTCTTCGATCGGAGGCGTGCGCACCAGGAGCTTCGTCGAGGCGCTCCGCAGCGCTCAGGACGTCGAAGACCCCGCCAAGCGGCTCGATGCCGAGGCCCGCGCGACCGCTGAGGAGTTCGTCGCGGTCACGCTTGTTCAGCCCCTGCTCGCGCAGATGCGCCAGACCAACAACGCCTGGGGCCCCTTCAAGCCCGGTGCGCACGAGAAGCAGTTCGGCGCGATGCTCGATGCGGAGTACGCCTCACGCATCGCACGCGCCTCGGGCTACGGGCTCGTGGACCGCTTGGCACAGGATCTGCGTAGAGCCCTCCCCGGAGCCCAGCGCGCAGAGACGCCTGTGGACGAGAAAGTCTGACCCATGATCGCAACCACACCCACCACGCCGCCCGATGAGATGGCCCAGCGCCTCGAGCGTCTCGTGCGCGAGCTGGTCTCCTGCTACGAGGGCCTGGTCTCGCTCGCGGAGTCTCGCCTCGAAGCGATCCGCTCTTCCAACGCGCAGAACCTCGCGGCGTGCATCCGCCAGGAGAACCAGTTGGTGCAAGCGATCGCCGGTCTCGAGCGCGAGCGGTCGGAGGTCGTCACGGCGCTCGCCCATCGCATGGGTTCCGAGAAGGAGAGCGCGACCAAGATCACCTGGATCGCGCGCCGGCTCAAGGGCCCCGAGGGCGAGCGCATCACCACGCTCTGCGACACGCTCAAGCGCCTCGCGCAGCAGCTCGGATCTCTCAACGAGGTCGCCCGCATCGCCGCGGAGCATCTGGCGAACCACATGACCGGTCTTCTGCAGGCCGTCAGCCGTCACCTGAACCACGCCAAGACCTACAGCCGTAGCGGCAGCGTCGAGGCCGGCGCTCGCGTCGTGTCGTCGCTGGACATCAGCACCTAAAGGAGCCCGCGCATGAGCCTCACCAGTTCGCTGCTCATCGGTCGCTCCGCCCTCAGCGCCGCCCAGGTCGCGCTGCAGGTCACGGGCAACAACATCGCCAACGCCGCAACGCCCGGGTACTCGCGTCAGCGCGTGCTGCTGGGCCCGGTGCAGGGGCGCCGTCTCGACTCGAGCTCCTTCATCGGGAGCGGTGTGGACGTCGAGAGCATCCGGCGCGTGGTCAACCCGGCGCTCGCGCAGCGCCTGCGTTCGAGCGTCAGCCAGGAGGCGGCGGCGGGTGTCGAGGTGAACATCTCCAGCGCGATCGAGAACATCACCCGCGAGCTCACCGGCTCGGACCTCTCGAGCCAGCTCTCGGCGTTCTTCAACAGCTTCAGCGAGCTCGCCAACAACCCCGCCTCCGGCGCCACGCGCGCCACGGTCATCGAGCAGGGCGCGGGCCTCGCGACCTTCGTGCGGAACATGCGCGCCGACCTGCTGCAGGAGCGGGGCCTGATCGAGAACGAGCTGCGCATCTCCACCAAGCGTGCAGACGAGATCCTGGGCGAGGTGGCGCGACTGAACGTCGCGATCACGACCTCCGAGGTCGGTTCGGGCGAGAACGGCTCGCTGCGCGATCAGCGCGACTCGCTGCTCAACGAGCTCAGCTCGCTCATCGATATCACCGTCATCGAGCAGGACTCCGG
>JAJDDE010000205.1 GCA_029260475.1 Phycisphaerales bacterium
ACCCCCCTATGCCCCTCGTCGTCACCGGCACCGTCGGCATCGATACCGTTGAGACCCCCACCGACAAGCGTGAGAAGATCCTGGGCGGTTCGTCCGTCTACTTCGCCGCCGCCGCGAGCTTCTTCACCGACGTCCGCCTCGTCGCCGCTGCGGGCGAGGACTTCCACGAGGACTACCACGCCATCCTGCGCGGGTTCGAGAACGTGGACATCGCGGGCCTGGAGGTCCGCGCCGGCTCCAAGACCTTCGCCTGGGGCGGCAAGTACTTCGACGACTGGAACCAGCGCGAGACGCTCTTCACCGAGCTGGGCGTCCTGGGCGAGCACCCGCCCAAGGTGCCCGCGGAGTACGCCGACTCCCGCTTCGTCTTCCTCGCCAACAGCCACCCCTCGGTGCAGCGCGAGTTCCTGAAGGCCCTGCCGCAACGGGTCTTCTCCGTCGCCGACACGATGAACATCTGGATCGAGAACGAGCGCGATGAGCTGCTCAAGCTCATGGAAGATATCGACGGCATGATCATCAACGATGAAGAGGCCCGCCTGCTCACCGGCATCAGAAACCCCATCACCGCGGGCAAGAAGATCATCGCGGAGATGGGCCCGATGTTCTTCGTCATCAAGAAGGGCGAGCACGGCTGGGTGCTGGTCCACGACGAGGGCGTCGCGGTGCTGCCGGCCTACCCCGTCGAGGGAGTGGTCGATCCCACCGGCGCCGGCGACTGCTTCGCGGGCGGGATGATGGGCCACCTCGCCGCAGCCCACGCCAAGGACATGAACGTCTCGCTCGCCAGCATCCAGCAGGCCCTCGCCCACGGGACCGTCATCGCCTCCTTCGCCATCGAGTCCTTCAGTCTCGACCGCCTCGCGGGCCTGACGAAGCAGGAGGTCGCCAAGCGCTACGAGTATTTCCAGGAGATCGTGAAGGTGTGAGGACGATCAGGCGCGTCGCCGACGCGTCAGAAACGCGAGACCTGAGAGCAGAACCACGCTAGCGCCCGGGGCGGGGGAAACGGTCAGGGTGAAGTCGTAGTCGCCGGCGCCGTCAATCTCTCCCCCCGAAAAACCGGTCGCGAAAACGGCGAGGCGGTATTCGCCGGGCTGGAGCGTTCCCGTGACATCCGCGAACTGGATGAACTCGAAGTCGTCCGTGAAACCGAGGAAGACGACGTCCTCGCCATCCGGTCCGGTGAACGAGAACGAGATATCACTGCCCACAGAACTCGAGAAGATCGAGCCGACGAACGCGAACTCCAGCGGCTGGCTGATCTGGAAGGTGACCTCGAAATCAGATGAAGCGCCGGCGGGGAAGGCGTTGAGCGCGTCCGCGGAGGCACCGCCCGAAGCGGCGATCACCATGTCGCCGAGCGTCGAATCCTGCGAGGCACTCCCGAAGGACGATTCGTTCAGATCCTCGACGAAGGCCGAGGCCGTGAACGGGGAGAAGTCCGTCGCGGCATGGGCGTCGCTCATCGCCGTGGTGACGGCGCTCACGCTCCGTTCTTGCGTGAGGTACTGGATTTGGGCGTGCGCGCCGCTGGAAGCTACAAGCAGCACGCTGAGGGCGATGCTATTCACGCTGTGAGATTTCATGGCGTTTCCGTTCTGTTCATGGAGTCAGGCTCGACGACGACGCGTCACAAACGCGAGACCCGACAGCAGCACCACACTCGCACCCGGTGTGGGGGTAAGGGTCAGCGTGAAATCGAAACTGCCGCCCGGATCAGGGAAGTCCGGGCTGCCCGAGTTGCTCGCGCCCACCCGCGCCAAGAGCCGGTAGCCCCCGGCTTCGAGCGAACCCATCTGCGACAGGGAGGAATCGTCGACGGTGTCGAGGATCACCTCGCCGCCGGGTCCGAAGAGCTGCACGCGTGCATCCGTCGGGCTCGACGCGAGAACGAGATCGGCGGCGAAGACGTACTCGTAGCCCGTGTCGAGCGTGAACTCGACGTCGAGGTTCGAACTCGCGCTTGCGCTGAACGCGTTCAATGCTCCCGCACCGGCCCCCCCGCTGGCCGTGATCTCGAAGTTCCCGAGCCGCGAGGTCTGCCCCGCGGATGCGGAGGCGGACTCCGACGGGGTCTGAGACCCGACCGATTCAGAGAAGAACCCAAACCCTGGTGCGCTCGCCGAATTATTCTCGCCGCCGGTCGATGCGCTCACAGTTCGTGTTTGTGAGATGTACGCGAACTGGGCGTGAACCAACCCGGTCAACGCACACACACCCGCCGCGGTGCGGCACATCAAAGCTGTCCGATTCATCGATTCTCCACCGGTCCCCAGCGCACGGATTCTGACTTCCCTCTGTGTCCATACAGCCTACAGGAAACCCCGCCCGATTCAAGTCTTGTGTGGCGAGTTTCCTCGACCGATCCGCAGGCTCTACAATGCCCCCATGAGCACCCCCACCCTCAACCACCCCTCACTCCCGCACGTCAAGGCCGCCTTCCCCGACGCGAAGCTCCGCGCTACCGAGTACCGCGGGCAGACGACCATCGTCGTCGAGCCGAGCGATCTGCACGCGGTCCTGCTGTTCCTGCGTGACGACGAGCGCTGCGGCTACGACTTCCTCTCCGACGTCGTGGGCATCGACTACCTGGACTACCCCGCGAAGACCGTCGGGCGGTTCGCGGTCGTCTACCTGCTCTCCTCGACGACGGAGAACCGCGACGTGCAGGTGAAGGTCTTCCTGGACCCCTCGATCCCCACCGACGGCATCGAGGAAGACCCCGCGCTCTACCTCGACTCGGTCTGCGACATCTGGCCCGGCGCCGAGTGGCCCGAGCGCGAGG
>JAJDDE010000206.1 GCA_029260475.1 Phycisphaerales bacterium
AAGCGCAACGACGCCTTCGTGCGCACCATGGGTGCGCCCGTCGAGGTCCAGAAGGGCCCCAATGAGCGCGGGCGCTACCTCATGCCCGAGCTCTACAACCAAACCCAGGACGCCGCGATGCACAAACGTCCGGTGAACTCGAACTGATCGCACCAACCCCAACCGCGTCCCTCTCGCACGATTTTTCTCCGCATTCCCGGAGCCGTTCCATGTACGCACGAATCCTGCTCATCTTGACCATCGTGACGTTCGCGGTCCTCTCGCCCACCACCGATTCAGCGATCGCGCGCCAATCGGGACCGCTCTCTGCTGACGATCGGCAGGGCGGCGATTCGATGGACGATGGCGATGCGCTTGAGGAGGAAGTCCGGCGCCTCCTCCGACACAACGGGTTGTCGCCGGAGCTGCTGGATAACGCGTTGGGGCGCGGGGCCCTCGAAGTTCCGCCGCCACCCGGATCGCTGGTGGTAAATCATGCTTGGACAGACCAGCAGTCGGATGGGGATCCGATCGGAGCCGTAGTCGACATCGAAGGCAATATCATAGTTGCTCAAGAAACTGCTTCTGGCCTCCGCGTCGACAAGTTCGATGGGGCGGACAATACGTCACCGGCCCGCGTCTGGCCGATCCCGGCGGCGACATCGTTTCTCGACACCGTGATCGACTGCGCCGTCGATCTCGACGGGAACATCTACGTCGCGGGTGCTGGCGGCCCAGGCGGCAACGGCCAGCCTCGTTTGGTCAAGATTGCTCCGCAGGGATTCATCGTGTGGCAGCGGGAGTATGTTAAACCTACGGGTCTGAACCCACTATCCGTTGGCAGTATCCACTTGTCGCAGGATGGAGTGCCATTCGTCGTGACAAGCGAAGATGGGGTGATCTATCAGATTGATCCCAGCACCGGTGCTTTCGGTTGGCAAACAATATTGACGGCGGAAGAGTTCCCGTGCCTCGGCGAGTTCGACGAACTGTTTGCGTCGGAACTGTTAGTCGGCCAAAACGGCCTTGTCTATGTATACGGCGTGACCAATACCGACTCCGGATTTCTGCAGGGGTTTGTCGCATGCCTCGATGGTGGCACCGGTGAAATGGTGTGGTGTGAGCGCCCTGAGATCCCAGGTGGACGGATTTGGAATATTGATAAAGTCTGCTTTGGGAGTGAGCAGATTGCGATCGACTTCAACAACGATATTTATATCGTTGCCGGATTTCGACTGAACGGACCTGGCGATGCGCTCCTTGAAAAGCGCAACGGTGAGACGGGCGAACTGCTCTTGAGAAAGACATACGCACCTGCGATCGCGGGACAGTATGGAATCCTGAATTTCAATGACATCGAACTTCCACGCGACGGCTCGATCGTTGTTGGTGGGTACGCCTCGTCGGGCACGGATATTGATAAAGCGTTTACGGCTCGACTCGATACTCAAGGAGACGTGTTGTGGCAACGTCTCTCTGGTGATGAGATCAACGGTTCTCCTCTCTTTATGAAGCCGGAGGGAGTGTGCGACGTCGAGCTCGACGATATTGGCAACGTATACGTTTTGATTCAAACGGTTTCCGACTTCGATGAGAACCTCCGAATCGTGCGTTACAAACTTGACGACCAGGGTGGATCGGTGGGTGGCACCGAGCAGTGGAATCAGTTGGACGCACCTGTGGCGCAGAACGTCGACGCGATTAATCTCGTTGTAGACCGAGGAAGTAACGTGTTCTCGATCGGACGCACGATCGGGAGTGGTGTTCGATTGTCGAAGTACACTCAGCCGGTTTTGCTCGCCCCAACCCGCCAGTCCGCGAGCGCCGAACTCAAGCTGGAGAACCGCAGCATCTGGGCGCCGACCGTTGGCAGTCTCCAAGAGGACGCTGACCTCTTCACCTTCGGGCCGACCGAATCGATACCCCCGTTCGGTCCGGTCTGGCCTCTCAACTTCCAGATCGGTGGGATCGTTGACACGATCTTCTTCGGTGAATGGGGCGCGCAGGTGACCTTTGACTTTTCGGGCGTGCTCAACATGGGCGTGCGTGCGGAAGTCGATGGCGGCACCGCGGATGTCCACCTGCCCTTCGATATCGAGTGGAAGATTCCCAACCCGGAGAGTCTTGAAATCACGGGTCAACCGGTGATCATCGAGTCCGACTGGACACCCGACCCTGGCGCGCGACTGACGAGCTGCTTCACGCCTCGGGTGAACGCCGGCGTCACCGCGGGCGGAAGCTTCGGCGCCCTGATCAATGTTCGGGCGGAGGCCGCGAGCTTCGAGGTCTTCAACGAGAACCTGCTCGACATTCCCACGCAGACCTTCCAGACGGACTACATCCCCGGGTTCAACCTCTCCGATCTCCTCACCACATTCGGAAGCGGCACCAGCGATGACGTCAAGATCACCATCGCTGATAGCAGGGGGCTGCTGACCGGCACGTTCAGCGTGCCCTCTCTGCGTGCGAAGTCGGGCTACGACGCGACGAACGAGCGGTTCATGACCAACGTCGATGTTCTCGAGGAGGACAGCCGCTTCCTGAGCATCCGGGCGAGCATCACCCAGGCTGTCCTGACGTCGTTCGGCGCGAGCGCGATCTTCTCCTATGACCTCCCGCGCAACGCTTCGGACGATGAGGACTTCAAGCTCTCCGCCTTCGCGGGCCTGCTGCAACTCAGTTCTGGCTTAGACCTGGGCCTGGGTCAACAGATCGGCGTCGAGACGATCCCGAAGATCCGGTACACCTTCCCCGGCACCGGCATCGATGACATCGTCCTTGAAGCGGGCGAAGACCTCGTGTTCCCTCTGCCCGCCAGCAAATCTTTCGACATCGTGCCGTTCATCGATACCCCCACGAGCTTCTCGAACAGGACGACCGTCGCCGCCATCCCGGGCATCTCGTTCGAAGCTCTCAGGCTGGGCCTCTCGGCCTCCGCATTCGGGTTCGACGTCGTCAGCGGCTTTGGATTGTGTCTCGGCTGCTACAACTGGGACGTTTCCGAAATCCTCGATGCGCTGGGGCTGCCCGGCGACCTCATCAATGTCGAGATTCCTGTTTTCGACAGCTCGTG
The DNA here is from genome assembly GCA_029260475.1 of Phycisphaerales bacterium. GTDB lineage: Bacteria > Planctomycetota > Phycisphaerae > Phycisphaerales > UBA1924 > OFTM391. The sequence goes on from JAJDDE010000206.1 coordinate 3,053, forward strand.
GGATACGGTGAAGTTCCCCGTCATCCAACTCCCCTGCATCCGCGTGGTGGGCGACCTCACGCAGACACCGCGGCTGTTGGCTGCGAGCCGGGGAGCGGTCGACATGATCATTTACGACCAGACCTCGCCCAGCGTGTCGTCCTTTAATGTCGCGACCGATGGGAAGACGCGGATGCTTCTCTACGGCGAAGAATTCATGAACAGTGCTCTCAGTGTCAAAGTTGAGCACAACGGTCGCATCGAGACCCTGACCGAAGGGTTTGGCCTGAGGCATATCAACGACTTCACGCTGCTGGTGGAGCTCCCGAACATCCTGCGCCTCACGCCGGGTATCGCGAAGATATGGATCGAGAACAGCTTCGGGAATTCCGAGACGATCGACCTGTGCATCGAGTATCCCACGCCGCGTCTCGACGCGGTGAACCCGAACCTGTGGGCCGCGGACCCAACGCTCGCGACGGTTCCGGTCTCGGTGATCGACGCGAAGTCGTTCATCGGCAACGACACCTACATTGCGCGACGCGACTACTGGATCAAGCTGCGCGACGACCTCTGGTCGAGTTTCACCGCGGGTGGCCTCACCGCGCAGGAGTACTTCCCGCTCTTCGATTTCGACCAGCTCCCCGGATTCCCCGCGGTGCTGTGGAAGAAGGGCCTGTCGTCGTTCGTCGGCACAACCTTCCCTCCCGGCGCGAACGCGTACATCGCCGCCCGCCCCGACAGCGTGCACGATCGGTTTGGCTTCCTCACGCTCGAAGCCTGGGTCCGCCCCGATCTCGGCCCCAGCGGCTTCCACCAGATCCTCACCACCAGCCCCGACGGTATCGGCGGCTATCGATGGGGCATCAGGCCCAACGGTGCCCTCCGCTTCACCACGTGGGCAATCGCGGACTACGACACGCCCGCCGGGCTTGTGCCCGACGGTGTGTGGAGCCACGTCGCGGTTGTATTCACATCCGGCAAGTGCGAGTTCTATCTGAACGGTGAGCTGGTTTCGACCGTGAATCAATCGCTCAACAGCTTCGACAATCCCAACGCCCAGGTCATGATCGGCGGGACCCCGACCGGTGACCGCTACGTCGGGGATCTCGCCGAGGTCCGCTTCTGGAACACCCCACGCAGTGCGCAGCAGATCCACGACAACCTCGCACGCCCGCTCTACGGGAGCGAAGGCAACCTGATCGGATACTGGCCTCTGAATGCTCTTGTCGACTTCGGAGCGTACAACGGCGGGAACCCCGGCGCTAACGGTATCGACGATCGCTCGCCGACCAATGCGATCGGCGAGGCCTTCAACATCGCGGACCAGCACCCTCGTGTGCTCTTCCCGCCCTCACTCCCCATCGCGCCTTTCCCCCTGCCGCGCTTCATCCAGCCTGTGGACAACGGCATTCACAACGTGCGTCTGACAGTGGACCTCTACGAGAGCCCGCAGAACGTCCGCGTCGCACTCTGCAACCCAGGGCCTGGCGGCGGGATGAGCAACGAGGTCAACCTCACCATCGCCGCGCCGACGCCCGTGGTCAGCGGCATGGAACCCGCCAACATCTCACCGCTCGATATCGTTCTTGACCCGGAGACGCTCGAGCCGCAGCCGATGCTGCTCACCATCGTCGGTCCGAAGAACGTGCCCACCTTCGAGGGGTTCGAGGAGCCCAAATTCGGCAACTTCAACCGCGACTCGGTCGTGTATTACAACGGCGAGGCCCTCGAGACTCAGTACAACGGGTCTGCTAACCTCACCGCCATCCTGTCGCCGGAGTTGATCACAGAAGGCGACCACTTCGTCAACGTACTCACGCCCAGCAACGGGACGCAGTATTTCGAGCAGCGTTTCCGCGACGTCGATGGCGACGGAGAGCCGGACGACGAAGACCCGATGACGTTCGGGCTCCAGCCCTTCGAGCAGATGCTCGTCGATTCTGGCGGCGTCTCCAACCCCGTCTTCTTCCGCGTCCGGTACCGCGATCCCGTGATCGAGAACCTGTTCCCGTCACGAGCCGAGCAGGACCTCGCGGCGTTTGACGCCGGGCAGATGCTCGTCGTGACCACGGACGCGCCGGGGGCTGTGCCAATGGTGGCGCTGCCCTACAACATGACGATCACCGGCTCCGACTTCCGCCCCGGTGCCGACGTGTACTTTGGTGATGAACTTCGAAACTCGGAGGTGGTTGACTCGACGTGCATCCGTGTCGAGCTGCTGCCGGAGGACGTTGACGCTGTCGGCACCTTCCCGATCACGGTGCTCAACCCTGGCAATCCGCCCATCCCATCGGCAGCCGCGTTCTTTGAAGTGACGCCCATTGCTCGCTCTGCGGCATCATCCCGTTACCAGGATCTCTCTAAGCCTCGTCCTCAGAAGCCAACCCGATGAATCTCGCGAAAGGACTGGAATTCATGCTTGTGAAGAGAGCTTTTGCCTCCGGCGTAGTGTTCACCCTCGGCACACTTCTTGTCGCCGGTGCGTCCGCTCAATTTGCGATCGACTCTGCAACACAGGACGCCGGGGGCGGGGCACTCGCTGGCACGACATACCTGCTCTCGGGCACCGTCGGGCAACCCGACGCAGGGCCCTTGCTCCAAGGGAGCACTTATGCGCTGCAGGGCGGCTTCTGGAGCCCAACGAATGGCGGACCGCCCGCGAATTCCTGTTTCGCCGACTTCGATGGCGATGGAGATGTTGACTTGGGTGACTTCGGCGTCTTTGGCGCCGCATTCAACGCGATGTCCGGGGATGGGAATTACAACATGAGCGCAGACTTTGACAACGATGGTGACGTGGACCTTGGCGATTTCGGCGTCTTTGGATCCGAGTTTAACCGTGCAGACTGTCTCGGTGCTGGATAGAGGAGTAGCGGGCCAGCGTGAGGCGTGAACGCATGACAGCGAGTGCTGCTGGCATCCCGTTTCTGGAAAGCTCTCAGGCGGGTTGTCGCTCGTTCAGGTACTCGCCGTAGTCTGCGTCGCCTCTGTGAAGGGAGAAGTAGCGCGATAACCAGCGGAGTGCCCTGTCTGCGGAGACTACACGCAACTCCGCTCACCAACCTGTCTAACAGCCCCGTCGCTTCCTGAGCCCTGTCTTCGTCTCATCTTCAACTTATGCAAACCGCTCCAGCAGCTTCTCCAGTCTGGGATCCAGCGTGTCTGCTTGTTCCCATAGTGCCCGCAATCGGTACGCGTCCATGCTGCTGACCTGATCCCAGTAGGGTGACTCGACCAGCAATCGCTCGAGTTCGGTGTGCTCCGCAGGTTCGACAGACTTGCGCGGGAACATCGTCTTCTTGTTGTGCTTGACCGTCGCCTCGAAGTCATCGCCGACCACGACCGAGACGTCCTCGCTGTCGTCGTACTCGATCAGCGCCTGCTGCAGCTCCGCGATCTCGTCGTCGATCTCGGCGACCTGATCATTCAGCTCGGCCTTCGCGGCCTTAAGCTCGCCCCATCTGTTCACGAGCTTCACGCCGGGCTCGTTGCGGTATCGGTTGGGGGCAGGCCCTCGACCGTCACCTGGTGCTTCTTCACAGGGCAGATCGATTGGTAATCGCAGTAGCCGCACAGCGGCGTCTCGATCGGCTCGAACGCATCCTCCACTCTGCCGCGTCCCAGGGCGTCGTGGATCGTCGCGAGCGCCTCGCCGCGCAGGTTCTCGAGCTATTCATTCGTGCGTGTCGAGGTGATCGTCACACCGAACCGCAGGAAGTGCCAGTGCAGCTCGACGCGCTCGACGTTGCCCGGCCACATCTGCCTGATGCCGATCTCGTAGTACGCGAGCTGTGGGTCGTCGTCCCTATCGCCCTGCGTCGGGAGGCGCTTGTTGGTCTTGTAGTCGTGGATGTGCCATGTGCCGTCATCGTCTTTGGCGAGCCGGTCGATGAAGCCCGTCATCACGATCCCGGCCTCGGCATCGAGCGGGAACCGGACCTGCTTCTCGAGCTCGATCGTCCTCGAACTGTCGAAGGGATGGTGCGTGTCGTAGTAGTCATCGAGCACCTCTCCCCGAGCACTCGGTATCGCTTTGGCGTCATCTCGTCTTCCTGGATGACCATGCCATCGACCCAGCTCTCGCCCCAGACGCGGTTGACCGTCCGCGAACTGCGGCGCCGATGAAAGACTGTGAAGGAAAGCGACGCCCCCAGGGATGAGCACAACTCCGTGCGCGTGCGCGTGCGCCTGCACCGGTGCTGGAGCTGCATGCAGTGCATCGAGGAACTCATGGATGCGGGTGACTGCCCCGATGATGTTCGGCTCATCTGCTCGTGGACCGCGCTCAACAGCCTCTACGGGCGATGGGACGAGCGCGCTCGTGAGCCCGTGCCCGTGCCCGTGCCCGATCGCGGGTCGCTCGACGCGTTTCTAAACCGGCTCTTCGCGTACGACAAGGACGCGCACATGTCGGGCATGCTGCGGGAACACCGTCCCTTGGTGAAGGCGCTGGTGGGCGACGAGTACCTCAGTCGCTACTTCTGGCAGGATCCCAGCGAGGGTGTAGCCAGGCGGGCCCAGAACGCCGCCCGCAAGCTCGGATCGTGGTACCACGAGGAGCGGTTCACAACGATCCTCGGCGCCACGCTGTAGCGGGTGTACCTCGCCCGCTGCCAGCTCGTGCTCGGCGCAGCGATGTCCGGTGGTCAACTCGGCCGGACGCACCCGCGACGCTGGGCCGACTTCATGGGTCTCCTGCTCCCTGCCATGTCGCGGATCATCATGGGCCACGCGTGGCGTGAAGACTGGGACGGATTGTGCTATCCGCCGCTGCAGTAAGATTCCTTGCCTTCAACCCGCGCATTCGTCGATACGCTGTAGACATGTCTATTCACGGCACCATCGAACGGGTCATCAAGTTGCTCACGCTGCTGCAGGGGTCGAAGCACTTGAACGCAAGCCTGCTTGCCGACGCGCTCAACGTCACCGAGCGCACGGTCTACCGCGATCTCAAGCGTTTGGAGAAGGGCGGCATCCCGATCCGATTCGACGAGGCCAAGGGCGGCTATTCGATCGAGCGGCGCATGTTTCTGCCGCCGGTGGAGTTCACCACCGAAGAAGTCTGCGCGATGCTGCTGCTCTGCGATTCCGATGCCTTGGGTGATGATGTTCCGCTCGTCCAGCCGGCGTCGTCCGGTGCCGCCAAGCTGCGCGCGATGCTGCCCGAGTCCATCCGCGACATGATCGACGAGGTGATGCCGCGCGTTCAGCTGCATTACGCCGCCACGGAAGGCGAGGGCGCCGGGGACGTCTGGTCGGTCGTGTCGGAGGCGATCGCCACCAAGCGATCACTGCGATGCCAATACGACTCCGTGCACTCGCAGCAGGACCGCCAGGAGGAGACCTTCCGCTTCGACCCGTACGATCTCTATTTCGGTCAGCGGGCCTGGTACGTCATCGGCCTGCATCACGGGAGACTGACAGACTCTGTCAGTGAGAATCAGGCCGTCCGCACGCTCAAGCTCGCACGCTTCTCGAGCGTGGTGCTGATGGAAGATCCGTTCGAGATCCCCGACTCCTTCAGCCTCGACGAGTACCTCGGCCAGGCGTGGCGCATGATCAAGGGCACCTCCGGTCCGCAGCGTGTTCGCATCCGTTTCAGCGCAGAGTCAGCCGAAACGGTGGCTGAGACCATGTGGCACGCGTCGCAGGATGTGATCTGGAACGACGACGACACGACCGACATGCTCTTCGATGTGGATGGCCTTGACGAGATCACCTGTGGGTGCTCGGGTACGGGCCGCACGCAGAGGTGCTCGAGCCCGCCGAACTCGCTCGGCGGGTGGCGGCCCTCGCGACACGGACCGCGCAGAAGTACCCGCACACGCTTCAGTAGCCGGCCGCTCGCTCGGTGCCGCTGACACGCATCTGTCAGGGGGTCGATGCTGACCTTCATATGGTGTTCGAGTTGACACGACGGTGCGCGTCTCGGCTTTCGTCCGCCGCGAAGAAAGCCCCTCCGGGGGAGAGACGCGCACCGCCTTTTTGAGCATGAACAGGCGTATCCCGGTTGAAACGAGTGTGTCGCCCCAATGATCTTCGCCGGTACATTCCAGTGGGTTCGAGGAGACGGCTTGCGTGCAACGACTCACGCCGAATCCGAGAGCGTATCTGTCGACGTCAGCCGCCTGAACGCGCGGTTTCAAGTTGCCTTCAACCCTCGCTGGCGACACAGTGCGGGCATCGCACGACCATCTTGCTTGCGTGGCGGCCCCGAACATCCCGTCATGAGCCGATTGCTGCTGAGCGACGCGAGGCGACCTTCAAGGACTCGTCCTCTCAACAGCGGAAACAGAACGACATCCGATTCGGGCAGAGCGACCCCGATGAGTTGCGCTGGGGTCAGATCATGACGCCGTACAACGACGATTGGTGTCGCGGCCTCGAGTTGTCGCTCATCGTGCTCGATGCCTTTTCAGTCGGCATGGCCCCGCCTGATCGGACTCGGCCCCATACCCTGAGAAGTTGTTCGCTGTCCGCTGGCCGACATACCCACACGCCTCATTCCAATGTCTCCTGCGCCTCCGCTGCGCGAACCGCAGACGATTGACGCCCGTATCGCATCGTCGCCATGATGACGCGCGATGAGTACGACCTGGTGCGGGAGCTGGCGAAACGGCACGCCGGCTCGACGGCGGTGCAAGACGCGTGCGGCGAGGTGGCCGATCAGTTCGATCAGGACCGCTCCGTTGGGATGATCAGGTTGTTGACAGGAGCCGAAGACGCCGGACTCCCTCGTGCCAACATCCGTGGCGAAGACTTCCGAGAAGTCCTCGCCGAGCTGTTTCCGAAACGGAAGGACATGTGATGATGCGCGTGCCCGTTCGGGCAGCCGTGGCACACACACGGATGGACGGACAGGGCGTGGACTAGGTTCTGGGGGGCAGGTCAAGCATTGCTTGAGGATTAGAGAATTATTACATAGGTGTTTATGGGCCGCCTTACGGACATAGCGGCTTTGTTTGCTGGTTACGTCCGCCGGTTGATTGGCGTTCTTGAGGGAGGGCAGGTCCCGCGATGGAGATCAACCAACACCGATCTACTTCGGGAGTACCGGGAGGAAGAAGGGTACCTCGATCCGGAGCATCCACTCACCCGCGACGAGATCTACCACCGCGCGCTCGATGCCGCCGCGAAGGAGCGACCCGATGGAGATATGGGCAAAGGGCGGTTGGACAGAGTGGTTGACAGCCTCGCTCTAGTGACTGCCCAGCCGCAGGGGTGAGTGTGTGACAACGAGTGGAGGACATGAAGAGAGGAGGGAGAAGCGCCGCATGGCAGGAGGCCAGGTCGGCTTGTGGAAACGCCGCCCGGAGGCGGCGAGAGCGACTGTGTGACATGTGAGGGATGCCCTCCGCTGGCACCGCAATGGGAAAACAATTATCGGAGATTGAAATACTCGTTTGAATCGGGCGTTTGGCAGGCACATGCCTCCCCCATCGCCCCCCAGCAACGCCGAGAATGACACGAAGCTGCGGATCCTCCATGCCGCGGTCGAGTTGTTCAGTCGCAGCGGCTATCGAGGCACGTCGATCGCGGCAATCTGCGAGCAGGCTCAGGTCAATGTTGCCGCTGTCAATTACCATTTTCACTCGAAGCTCGAGCTGTACATCCAGGTTTGGCGGGTCGCGTTGGAGCGCGAAACCGAATCGAACCCCCCCGATGGTGGAGTTCCAGAAGATGCCCCCGCTCAGGATCGCCTCGAGGGCCGAGTCCAGGCGCTGATTCGCAGGTTCGTTCGCCCGAACGCCCCGAGCGAACTGGCGATGCTCATCATCCATGAGCTTGCGACTCCGACCGATCCGGCAATCGATGAAGTTCGATTGCAAGCGGTTCAACCGCCGCATGCGGCCATGCGCGCAATCGTCCGCGAGATGCTCGGGGAAGGTGCGACCGATCAGGAGGTGCTCTTGACCACCACGGGGATCTTTATCCCGGTCGTCGGTCTCGGTCTCCAGCAGCAGTCGGTGTATCGGCGTGATCGCTCATCGAAGAGCCATGGCGACTCGGCATACTCCAAGCTCCCGGGTGCGGTGCTCCGCGATGCCATCGAACAAGAGGGCGGCTACGAGGCTCTGATCGCCCACATCACGACGACGACACTCGCCGGGATCGAAGTGGTGTGTCGAAGAGTTGAGAATCGGGGTGCTCCATGAGAGCCTGGATCGGCCTGATCTGTGTCGTATGCGCTCTCGCGGGATGCCGCTCGGCGACCAGGGACTTTCAGTCACCAGTTGAAGCGCCGAGCGGCTGGACGGTCGAGCAGGACGGACCTGCCCTGCCCGATCGGTGGTGGACGGCCCTTGGTGATCCATCGCTCGATCGGCTCATCGACACGGCGCTCGATGGGAACTTCAATCTTCGCATGGCGTGGGACCGCCTCTCCCAAGCGAGGGCGATCGCTCGTCGTGACGGCGCCGACGTGTCTCCAACGCTTGATTTGACAGGAGGCGTTGGTCGATCGCGGGAAGAGAACACGGCGGGAACGGCTTACACGACCGACTTGGATCTTGGCCTGTTCGCAAGCTACGAGGTGGACTTATGGGGACGCGTCCGCAGCACGCGTGACGCGGCGCTGCTCGATGCGATGACGGCTGAAGAGGACGTCCACGCGGCGGCGATCTCGCTGACGGCCGATATCGCCAGCCGCTGGTTTGAATACGCTGAACAACGCCAACGAATCGAAGTCCTCGATCGGCAGCGCCGCAACAACGAGGACGTGCTAGAGATCATCACCGCTCAGTTTCGCGCAGGGCAGGTCCATGCCGAGGACGTGCTGCGTCAGCAGAATCTTGTTGAATCAAGTCTCGGTGATCTTGCGGTTGCTCAGCGACAATCCGAGACGATTCGATTGCAGCTTCTGATCCTGCTCGGGCTCTCGCCTGATGCCGAGCTACCGGTCGGAGCGGCGTCGCTGATTGATCTTCCCCCGTTCCCCGCTCTTGGAATCCCCACAACGCTCCTGCGGCAGCGGCCAGATGTGCGCAGCGCGTACCGAGCGGTACAAGCCGCCGATCGCCGGACGGCGGCCGCCATCGCGGACCGATACCCAAGCATCAGTCTTTCCGCGTCGTTTGGTACCTCTGGGAACCGGGTCGGCGACCTCTTTGACAATTGGGTCGCGAACCTTGCCGGCAACCTAGCTCAGCCGTTGCTCGACGGGGGACAACGCGAGGCCGAGGTCGATCGCACGCTCGCGATCGCATCCGAAGCGATCAACAGCTACGGCCAGAGCGTGCTCGCGGCACTCAGCGAAGTCGAGACCGCGATGGCTCAAGAGCGGCAGCAGGTGTTGTATGTCCAGAGTATCAACAGACAGTTCGTGACCGCGCAGAAGGTCGTCGAGCGCGTGCGCGACAGCTATCTCGGCGGGCAGAGCGAGTATCTGAACGTGCTGGACGCACAAACCACCGTCCAGCAGCTCGAACTGCTGCGTCTGGAAGCTCAAAGAATCTTGATCGGCTACCGGGTTGATCTGTGCCGGGCGCTTGCCGGGGGATGGGGGGCGTCTGCCCCCGAACCAGCTCTGTTTATCGAAGTGCACGATGCCCAGAATTCGCCAAACAACGATGCGCCGCGCGATGCAGGCCCAGGAGTTTCCCAATGACCGACGCCCCCCGCAAGGCACTCCACTCACGGGCTCGGACCGGTGTACGAGCGGTGGTCATCCTGATTGTGTGCGCTGTTATTTGGGGCGCTGGCGCCGGGGTCTATTCATATCTGATCAAGAACCCAGTAGAGGCCCCGCGTCGTGCACCGGAAAGGACCGCCCGCCTTGTTGAAACGATCACCGCGACGGTTGGTGATTATCCCGCGATGATTTCGGCGATGGGAGAAACCATCCCCGCGACCGAGGTTGAGCTCAAACCACAACTCAGCGGGCGGATCATCTCTGTTTCGCCGAGCTTTGTCCCGGGCGGCCGATTCCATGCCGGGGATGAGATCTTGCGGATTGATCCCAGCGACTTCGATCTCGCGCTGGCCCAGCGTGAGAGTGAAGTGCTACAGGCAGAGAGTCAGATTATCGCGGCCCATGCGGACCTGACGGCTGCTCAGAGGGAACTGTCTATCGAGCAGGGCAGTCAGAATGTTGCCAAGCGCGAGTTCGAGCTCCTGGGTGAGCAGATCCCAGAAAGTGATCGCTCGCTCGTGCTCCGCGAGCCGCAACTGCAGGCAGCTCAGGCGGGGATCGAATCGGCCGAGGCGGCGATTGCCTCGGCTGAGGCGGCGTTGGCAGCGGCTCAGAGTCGGCGCGATCAAGCCAAGCTGGATCTGCAACGAACAACGGTCCATGCGCCCTTCAATGCGGCGGTGATGGTAAAAAACGCTGATATCGGGGATGTCGTGAGCGCTTCGACCAACCTTGCCGGTCTGCTGGGGACCGATCGGGTGTGGGTCGAGCTGGCGCTCCCGCTCTCAGACTTGCGTTGGGTCCAGACCGGATCCGAAGACGCAATGACATCGGGCTCGCGTGTCGAGATCCAGAACCCTGCCGCCTGGGGCAACGATGTGTACCGGGACGGGAGAGTAATCCAGATCCTGCCTCAGATCGATGCCGATTCCCGGATGGCGCGTGTGCTTGTCTTGATCAACGACCCGCTCGCGCTTTCGAGTTCGGGGAAGGATCTCCCTCAACTTCTGGTAGGCAGCTATGTTCAAGCCCGGGTGGTCGGGCCAACGATCAGTGATGTGGTCCGTCTTCCCCGTGCCGTGGTGCGCGACGGCGATCAGGTTCGCATCATGAACGACTCCGACGAGCTTGAGATTCGGCGTGTGACGGTGGTGTTCAGGGAGCCCGAGTTCGTGCTGATCTCTGATGGGGTCGAGGACGGCGAGCGAATCGTCACAACCAATCTTGCGCCCGCGGTCGAAGGGCTCCCGCTGCGTACGGCTGATACCCTGGCAGACTCCGCTCCGGTGAGTGGCAGCGACCGGGGGGCTAGCGAATGACCGCTCCAGAACTGAAATCCGAAGCAAGAACCGGCATGATCGGGTGGATGGTCCACAACCGTGTCACCCCGAATCTGATCATGCTCTTGCTGTTGATAGGCGGGATGCTCACGTACACCCACGGCGTGACGAAAGAGGTCTTTCCGAGTTTCGATATCGACTCGGTCACCGTGCGCGTGCCGTATCCCGGAGCCAGTCCGGAGGAGATCGAGCAAGGGATTATCCTTGTCGTGGAAGAGGCGATCCGCGGGCTGGATGGCATCAAGGAAGTCAGAGCAACCGCGACAGAGGGCAGCGGGCAGGTTGTTGCTGAGCTGATCGATGGCGTCGATCGGCAGGTGGTGTTTCAGGACATCCAGCAGGAGATCAACCGCGTCACCACCTTCCCGGATGATGCCGAAGAGCCGATTGTCAGCATGAATGTTCGACGCCGGGATGTGCTCGAACTGCAGATCTATGGCGATGTCGGAGAATCGGACCTCCGCGAGTCTGTCGAGTTGGTTCGCGACGCCTTGCTTCAGAACGAACAGATCACGCAGATCGATCTCAACGGGGCCCGCGACCGCGAAATCCTGATCGAGATCCCTCAGGAGGTTATCCGTCGCTATGGGTTGACCATGCAGGTGATCAGCGATCGGCTGCGTTCGGATTCCACGGAAGTCCCCGCGGGCTCGATCGACACGACGGCGGGCAACGTTCTCGTGCGTATCGACCAGCGCAATGACTGGGCGAGCGAGTTCGCCAATATCCCGATCGTGACCACCGCATCGGGTGGTATTGTTCGACTGGGTGATGTGGCGACGGTTCGTGACGGGTTCGAAGACACCGATGTCTTCAGCAACTACAACGGCCTGCCCGCGATCGAGATCAAGATCTATCGGATCGGTGATCAAACCCCCGCGGGCGTCGCCAATGCGGCGTACGAAACGATGGCGGAGATCGAGGCGAATCTCCCACCGAATGTGCACTGGAGCGTGACGGACGATGACGCCGACCTGTTCAAGGAACGGCGTGATCTGCTGCTCAAGAACATCGGGATGGGGCTGGGCATCGTGCTCGTGGTGCTGGGCTTGTTCCTCGAGCTTCGGCTTGCGTTCTGGGTCATGATGGGGATTCCGATCTCGTTCCTCGGAACGATCCTGCTGCTCCCGTACGCCGGGATGAGCATCAACATGATCTCGATGTTCGCGTTCCTGATCTCGCTTGGGATCGTCGTCGATGACGCGATCGTGGTTGGTGAGAATGTCTACGAGTATCGACAGCGTGGGATGTCTGCGGTTGATTCGGCGATCCACGGGGCTCGTGATGTGAGCAAGCCTGTGTATTTCGCGGTGATCACGAACATCGTGGCATTCATCCCTCTCGCGATGATCCCGGGCTTCCTCGGGAAGATATGGGGCGTGATCCCCGTCGTGGTCTGCACCGCCTTCGCGCTCTCGCTGATCGAGTCGCTCTACATCCTCCCCGCGCACCTGGCGCATAGCGCCGGGAAGCACCGGTTGAGTCTGTTCCGCTGGATAGATCGGAAGCAGCAGGCGTTCAGCCTGCTCGTTCGTGATTTCATCTACAAGATCTACGGCCCGTTCCTAGACATGTGCATCCGACAGCGTTTGCTCACGCTGAGTATCGCGACCGCGATTCTCCTGGTCTCGCTCGGGTATGTCGAGTCCGGGCGGCTGGGCTTGATCCTGATGCCTCGCATCGAAGCCAACCAGGCGGTCGCCAGCGCGACGCTCCCCGTTGGCTCTCCGCTCGAACGGATGCTGGAGGTTGAACAGGCCCTTCTGGATTCGGCGTACAGAGTCGCTGCAGGGTCCGGCGGTGACGACTTGGTCAGTGGGTATACCAGTTCGATCAACAACAACTCCGTCGAGGTTTCGGTGTTGCTCACGCCTCCAGAGCTTCGTCCGATCAGTACGGCCGAGGTCACGCGTCGCTGGCGTGAAGCGACCAAGCGTCTGCCCTCACTGGAGACGCTCAAGTTTGAATCAGACCGTGGCGGACCCGGCGGCGGCGCAGCGATCAGCATCGATCTGAGCCATCGTGATATCGAAACGCTCGATCGCGCCGCCGAACGCCTCGGGGTTCTCATGGAGGAGTTTGGGTCGGTCTCTGAGGTTGATAACGGGGTTGCGGCGGGCAAGCAGCAGCTTGATTTCAAGCTCAACGATTATGGTCGGAGTCTCGGGTTGACCGGGACATCGATCGGCCGGCAGCTCCGTGACGCCTACCAGGGTGCCGAAGCGATCAAGCAACAGCGAGGACGCAGCGAGGTCACCGTTCGGCTTCGTCTTCCTGAATTAGAGCGGATCAGCGAGTTTGATCTCGAACAGTTCATCGTGCATACCCCCGATGGCGCAGAGGTTCCGCTCTATGACATCGCCGAACTCACCCGGGGGAACGCGTACACCGAGATCAAGCGAACCGACGGTCGGCGAACATCTTCGGTCACAGCGGATGTGACACCGATCAGCCAGAGCGCGAGCGTGAAGTCGGCACTGGCCTCGACCGTGCTGCCGGAGTTGATGACGGATTTCCCTGGTTTGAGTTGGACCTGGGCGGGACGACAAGCGGACATGTCCGAGTCCATGAGCGCGCTCGGCAAGGGGCTGCTGATCGCGTTGTGCGTCATCTACTTTCTGCTCGCGATGGCCTTCAGCAGCTACACACAGCCCCTGATCGTGATGGCCGCGATTCCGTTCGGGGTCATCGGCGCCATCCTCGGACACATCATCATGGGGTACTCCATGTCCTCGATCAGCATGATGGGGATCATCGCGCTCTCGGGTGTTGTGGTGAACGACTCCTTGGTTCTCATCGAGAGTGCGAACAGGATTCGAGCGAAGGAAAGCTTGTCCGCATTCGCAGCCATTCACATGGCCGGGGTTCGTCGTTTCCGACCGATCCTCCTCACCACGCTGACCACGTTTGGTGGTTTGGCACCCATGATCTTCGAGACTTCCAGACAGGCGCGATTCATGATCCCGATGGCCATCTCATTAGGCTTCGGGATTCTTGTCGCCACCGCGATCACTCTGGTCCTGGTTCCTGCTCTGTATGTCGTCGTTGACGATGTGAAACGGTTCCTCAAATTTCAGAGGGGAGTAGCGGGCCAGGCTGAGGGGTGAATGTATGACACCGAGTGCTGCCGAACTCCCGTGCTCGAGAGCTTGTCAATCAGGATGTTGCTCGTTTCATCGCCTCCTTCGAATGGGAGCGAGAGAGACTGTGCGCCTCGATCCGGACAGCGTCGATCTCTCGAACCGATGTGCTCGGCAGCGAAAGACAGCGGGGGCCTGAGTATTCGCGGTGGTCGACACTTTGAGCTAGAACTCCACGGTCTAGATACTCAGATCGGCGATGTTGACACAGAGGCTCTGAGCACCTGCTTCGTGCGCGTGGCCTAGGAACTCGCAGCGAGCAGTCGATTCTTCCATGCCCGAATTCCTGCAGGCCTGCAGATATTGCCCCCCGAATCGGCCCAGCTGGACGCTTTCGATGCGTTTCAAACGTCAAAGCATGCCTTTTGAGCATGATTTCTGGCGTATTCGAGCCGTTTTGAGGCTGTTTTCGTGGCGTTCTTCCGTCGCCAGATTTTTTCCAGAGCCGTAATACCTATCGAAGATCGCTCCTTCGTCTCCATCCGCTCCTCTCTCGTAGCCACCCCATCGACGAGGCCCGGTTCTGCATAGTGGCGATGGTCCTGCCCGTGTGATCAGAGATGACCCACCAGGGTTAAAAGTCCGTGACCATCTCTTGCAGGAGCTCCAGATCGTCCGGGGTCCAAGGCCTGCGGTGCCGAGGGTACGTTCGCCGTATCTCGATGATGCTCTTGCTGACCTTCCGCCTATGAGTCGCGTCTTTCTGGGCCGGAAGTCGGTGTGAAGTGTATTCGTCGTGATCGGTTGGTTCTCTGATCTGACTGTCAATGCAGTACTCCTCTGGGTTGTGTTGATTCGGTCGTGCGCTACGGGCACGACAAAGGCGTGGATGAACGGTCGAGTCCATGCATGCTGCGAGGATTCAGGTACCAATGAGCGACTTGCTAGGAACAGCCATCCCGTGCCCCATGTCGTCGACACGCCACTCGAGGTTGTTCGCTTCCATCTCGCGACGTTCCACCAGTGGCTGGCCGTCTTCGTCGACAAGCCCGAACTTGTGCAGGCGCGCCCGGATAGCGCCCGCCGTCCGATCGAGGTGAGCCCCGATGTCCTCGAAGGACTGCCCGCTCATCCACAGGTCGCACATGGTCTCGCTCTCGTGCTCCGTCCAGCGCTTGCCGTGTTTCGGGTTCACCTGCTTGAGCTCCCGCGTACGCGCCTCGTGCTGCTCTTTGCGGAGTGCCTCCTGCATCAACGGCTCGGCCCGGGCAAGCAGGCTGAGCGCCGTTGACGCGGCGTGTGTGAGGTGGCTGAACTCAGTCCTCCGTAGATGCGCCTTGAGCCGATGACACCGATCGAGAAACTCATGGTCTACTGATGGAGCCTCATGCTCCACGTCCTCGTAGACAGCGGACGACAAAGTGCTGATTGCAAACGCCACCGCGACGTCTTGCCCCAACTCACTGTCCAGTGTGCATACGTCCGCGTCGACAATTCGCTCTGAAAGCCATGGAGCATCGTCGAGAACCAAATCATGGGAAACACAACAGCGACCCGAGCTCGTGATCGCAGGGATACCTGCCAAGGAGCCGGGTTCGGACAGGAGCGAGGCACGGCGCATAGCCCGACGTACTGCCTGCAGAGCGGATTCCTCAATAACCTCATCGCGCGATTCCGCATGCAGAGACGAGAAAAGCCGATCGGTAGTCTTCGAGCTCCGGAGTTTGGCGCCGACCAAGCACATCGAGCCCACGCTCAATCTCGTGGTCTTTCGATTTCACGCGGGTAGCTCGTCCCAAGAACCTGTGACAGATTCAGCAAAGCACACACGCGGGCACCACAGAAGTCCGGAATCGTCGATGACATATGCAAACTCCTTGGCTCGATTCCGTATCTCGATAACTACAGGATACAGATCAAGCTGATGGTTGCCACAGCACATCACCCTTGCGTGATAACAGCAAGACATCGTCCGCGGCTTTCGTCTTGCGCTTCTTCAATAGCTCAATCGTTTCCGGCCAGAGTCTGTGCACCTGCGGGATGGACGTCTTGTGGCGTGAGCGTTGGACGATGCCCTTCTCGAAGTCGACGTGCTCGTGTTGGAGTGTGCCGATGTCAGCGAGCGTGTAGCCGCAGTTCAGTCCCTGCAGCATGTAGAGACGCAGCTCCTGGGACGCCAGCTTCCAGACTCTCCGCAGCTCCGAGACTTCCCAGTGCTTCGGGGCGGGTCTGTCCTGCTTGACCGAGGCGTAATCACTCCCCGAGGTTCTCGGCATCTCCTTGAAGTGCTCGTGCTTGTACAGCCGTATCCCCCAGTGATGCCGCGCGAACTCTCAACGTCAATCGCCAATCGACCCGACGGCGTCCCGGTGGTATCCCTTCCGGTATCCCCGGGCAGTCGTGTGAGACCTCGTTCGCGGCGTCGGATCACATCCGATCAAAGTCCGACTTTGTATCCCTTTCGTATCCCTTGCTGTATCCCCCATGTATCCCGTTGGGGGATACAGCGGGAGAATCGAGATCGCAGATCATCGTCCGCATAGGGAATCGACAGGGCCGTTTCAGAGGCTGTAAGCCCTGTATTTGGAGTGGTATATATAAAAAAACCCCCGCGAGACGCGGGGGTTTAAGAAGCGAGGCGGACGGGACTCGAACCCGCAACCTTCGGATCGACAGTCATTATATAAAACTAATAAAGAAATTCGCGATCTCCATTTGCAGCCCTGAGAGGCCGGAAGCGGCACTTTTGGTTTCCGGCGTATCCCTTCTTGTATCCCTTTGGTGTATCCCCGGGTGCAAGAGTGGGGGATACAGGGAGTTTGCTTGGCGACATGGAGTGCGAGCTTGAGTTTGGCCTCGGGATCAGATGTGGGGCATGAGCTGCGCAATCAATTTCTACCGTGTGATCAACTTCGTTCCGTCGCAACTACGAGCGGCGCGGCTCAGAGTGCGAACAAGAGCGCTCTGAATCAGCGGGCGAAGGGTCGGTATAGAGGCTCTTCATCGAGCGGGGCTCGCCGTGGGAGAACGGCTACATCGAGAGCTTCAACGGGAAGCTGCGCGACGAGCTACTCAACGGGGTGGTCTTCACGACGCTGCTGGAAGCTAAGGTGCTGATCGGCCGGTGGAGAGAACACTACAACCGTGTGTGGCCGCACTCGTCACTGGGGTATCGGTCGCCGGCGCCGCAGGCATCGATCCATCAGAGGGCTGCTCCGCTTCGCTCCACAGGCCTCTGACGGACCGGGGAATGGCCCTTGGAGTAACGTAGGAACTGGTACACACACTGGGGGCAGGTCACGTGTGATGTCCTGTGGTTCGACATTCACTACATGCAGGACTATCGCATTTTCAGCTTCCATAGCCAGCGGTTCCCCGACCCCGCCGCCACGAATGATCGCCTGCACTTGATGGGATTTAAGACCGTGTGGATGATCGATCCCGCCCCCAAGGTGCTGGAGGATGACGACGTCTACACCGCCGGCCTTGCCGGTGAGCATTTCACCCTCGCATCGAACAGCGAACCATTCGTCGGCTCCGTCTGGGCCGGCCCGTCGTGCTTCCCCGACTTCACGCGCAGCGAAACATGCGCCTGGTGGGGGGATCTCTACGCCAATTTTATGGCGGCGGGCATCGACGGTGTCTGGAACGACATGAACGAACCTGCCGTATTCGACACCATCTCGAAGACAATGCCCGAAACCTGCTGGCATCGTGGAGACGACACACTCCCCGCCGCACCGCACAGCATGTACCACAACGTCTACGGCATGCTCATGGTCAAAGCCTCGCGCGAGGGCATCCTCAAAGCCAACCCCGACAAACGCCCCTTTGTGCTGACCCGATCGAACTTCATGGGAGGCCATCGGTACGCCGCGACCTGGACCGGCGACAACACCGCCAACTGGACCGACCTCGCACGCTCGAT
Source organism: Phycisphaerales bacterium (assembly GCA_029260475.1). GTDB lineage: Bacteria > Planctomycetota > Phycisphaerae > Phycisphaerales > UBA1924 > OFTM391. The sequence continues at coordinate 21,014 of JAJDDE010000206.1, forward strand.
CCCCATGGTGCTCTCCCTCTCTCTCAGCGGCCAACTCATGTCCGGACCCGACATCGGCGGATTCATAGACGACTCCGAGGGCGACCCGGAACTCTTCGCACGCTGGATGGGCATCGGCTGCCTCCTCCCCTTTGCCCGGGCCCACGCCGCAGAGGGCACGATCGACAAGGAACCCTGGAGCTTCGGCGAGGTGTGCGAAGCCACTTGCCGTCGGGCCATCGAGTCGAGATACCGCCTGCTCCCGTACCTCTACACCTGCGCATGGCGCGCCCACCGCGACGGCGCCCCGATCGCTTCACCCGTCTTCTACGCGGACCCGATCGACGCCTCGCTCCGCGATGAGAACCGGGCGTTCCTGATCGGCGAAGACCTGATGGCAGTATGCGACGTGACGCCGAAAAATAGGCCGGGCTCGATCGCCGACGTGCGGACCCCCGATGGATGGCGGCGGATCGAGCTCACTGACGCTGATCCCGATCTCCCGGAGCTACGACTCTGTCCAGGAAGAGCGATCCCGATCGGCCCCGTGGTCCAGCACTCAGGCCAGCAGGATGATGCTCCGCTCACCATCCTCGCCGCCCTCGATGCAGACGGAGAAGCCGAAGGTCTGCTCTACGAAGACGATGGCGAGGGATTCGGATTCGAATCCGGCGCCTACCGGCTCACCAAAGTCCTCGTCAAGAACAATGAGCTTCTGCTTGAGCACGTGAATGGCGATCGCGCGTTCGGCAGATCACTCGATCAGCTCTCGCTCCGAATCGTCTGATATGGCGAGCACTCACGCGCTCGCGCGCTTCGCGGCGCTAATCCCCAGCGGCACAATCGACTGCTGCACCAACTCCGCAAGTGTCTTGGAACGCAGGTGGTTTTGCGCAACGACTGCCAGATCGTCCATCGCCTTGTGAAGCGGACACAACTCGTGAGCGTGCTCCGGTAAGTTCAGCGGACACGACATGATGCGCTCGACCGGCTCCACCGCCTGGACAACGTCCAGGAGCGTGATCTGAGTGGGGGGCTTGGCGAGCGCGAAGCCGCCGCTGGGTCCTCGTTGTGACACCGCAACGCCTGACTCCACGAGCAGTTTGAGCACCTTGGACATGTACTGCACCGACACCTTGGTGGCCTCCGCAACGCTCTGCGCTGGGTGGTACCCCTCCCGCACCTCGGCGAGGAACACAGCGGCGCGAAGGGCATATTCGGTCGTGCTCGAGAACACAGTCAGGTCTCTCCGGTTGGGCGGCGGGTGACAGTAGGGAATTCTCCCATCGGTTGGATTGACAATCCAGTATAAACCGATATCTTTATCCGGATATCCCTCCTGTCAACCAGCAACACCTCCTGCAGGACAGTAATCATGAGCGAGATCGCACACGACTCCTCCCCAAACACCCCCCTCGAGCGGTTCTCGTACGACGACGCGATCGTCCGGAAGTTCTTCTTCGCGACCGTCCTTTGGGGCGTCGTCGGGCTCCTCGTGGGCCTCATCGTTGCCCTGCAACTCGTCGCCCCTGCGGCGGTCGAAGCCAAACCGGAGATCTTCGGGTGGATGCGCATTCTCTACGAGGTTGAGTGGCTCAGCTTCGGACGACTACGTCCGCTCCACACTAATGCGGCGATCTTCGCCTTCGCGGGCAACGCGATCTTCTGCGCCGTCTACTACTCGACGCAGCGCCTGTGCAAGGCGCGCATGTGGAGCGGCCTGCTCAGCAACCTGCACTTCTGGGGCTGGCAGGCGATCATCGTCTCCGCCGCCATCACGCTCCCGCTGGGATTCACGCAGGGCAAGGAATACGCGGAGCTCGAATGGCCGATCGACATCGCAATAGCCGTCGTCTGGGCGGGCTTCTTCGGTGTCAACTTCTTCATGACCCTCATTAAGCGGCGCGAGCGTCACCTCTACGTCGCGCTGTGGTTCTACATCGCCACGATCATCACCGTTGCGATCCTGCACATCTTCAACAGCCTCGTCGTGCCGGCCGGAGCGCTCAAGAGCTACTCGGTCTACGCCGGCACCCAAGACGCCCTCGTTCAGTGGTGGTACGGGCACAACGCGGTGGCCTTCTTCCTCACCACGCCCTTCCTCGGGCTCATGTACTACTTCCTGCCCAAAGCCGCCAACCGCCCGGTCTTCAGCTACAAGCTCTCGATCATCCACTTCTGGTCGCTCGTGTTCGTCTACATCTGGGCGGGGCCGCACCACCTGCACTACACCTCCCTCCCCGAGTGGGCCACCACGCTCGGCATGGTCTTCAGCCTGGTCCTCTGGATGCCAAGTTGGGGCGGCATGATCAACGGGCTCATGACTCTCCGCGGCGCCTGGCAGAAGGTTGCCACCGACCCCGTCCTCAAGTTCTTCGTCGTCGGCGTCACGTTCTACGGCATGTCCACATTCGAGGGCCCCTTGCTCTCCGTAAAGTCCGTCAACCTGCTGAGCCACTACACCGACTGGACCATCGGACACGTCCACGGCGGCACGCTCGGCTGGAACGGCATGATGATCTTCGGCATGCTCTATTGGCTCGCGCCTCGCCTCTTCCAGTCCGACCGCTTCTCCAACAAGCTCGCCGAATGGCACTTCTGGCTCGCGACGCTCGGCGTGTTCATCTACTGGCTGAGCATGCAGTGGGCCGGCATAACGCAAGGCCTCATGTGGCGTGCTTTCGATGCCAACGGTGCCCTCCAGTACCCCGACTTCATCGAGACGGTCACCAAGCTCATCCCCATGTACTGGATCCGCGCCATCGGCGGCGCCCTCTACCTGGGCGGCACGCTCATCGGCGTGTTCAACCTCCTCCGCTGCTGGATGGGGCGCCCCAAGCAGTACGACGTCCCCGTGCACTCCGCCCCCGCGCTCACGCCCAAGTACAAGGACGCCAACCCCTACCGCTCGGACCTTGAAAACGTCATGCCCGTCGCGAGAAAAATCGACGAGGTCGCGAAGATGGACTGGCACCGGCGCTGGGAACGCTTCCCGATCAAGTTCACGATCTTCGTCGTGATCTCAGTCAGCGTCGCCTCACTCTTCTCGCTCGTCCCGATGTTCGTCATCAAGAGCAACATCGCGACGATCAAAACCGTGAAGCCCTACACACCGCTGGAGCTCTACGGACGCGACATCTACCTCGCCGAAGGCTGCTACAACTGCCACTCGCAAATGATCCGGGGCATCTGGGCAGAGACCAAGCGTTACGGCGCCTACTCAGAAAACGGCGAGTTCGTCTACGACCATCCGTTCCAGTGGGGTTCGAGACGCATCGGCCCGGACCTCGCGCGTGTGGGAGGCACAAAGAGCGATGAATGGCACGTCCGCCACCTCATCAACCCGCGCAACCCCATCCCCGAGTCCATCATGCCCTCATACCCGCACCTCGCGAAGAAAGACATCGACTGGGACCAGATCCAGCGCTCCGTCAACGCGATGGTCCTTCTCCAGGTCCCGTACACCGATGACGAGCGGACCAATGCGATCGCGCTTGCTCAAGAACAAGCACGCCAGTTGGCACAGAACGTCGTGGACCAGGGTGGCCTTGAAGGACTTGATGAGAAGCGCATCATCGCCCTCGTCGCGTACCTGCAGAGACTGGGCACCGACAAACTCGCCACCCCTGAACCAGAACCCGAAACTGCGGACGACGCCAATCCGGAGGAGGAGTAACCCATGCTGCGCGAAGCCGTTTCATCCGTCGGGCTCACCTTCTTCCCCATCTGTGCCCTGCTGCTCTTCCTCATCGTGTACTGCAGTGTCATCAGTCGCTCCTTCCTGAAGCACCGAAAGCCACACTGGAACAGCATGGCCAGCATGGCCCTAGACGAGCCCGTTGACAATGAAAGCACCCCCGGCGCGAAGAAGGAGACCGCGCAGTGAGCGACAACCAACCACGGCTCATGGAGCACGAGTACGACGGCATCCGTGAGTACGACAACCCAACCCCCGGCTGGTGGCACATGATCCTCTGGGGCACCATCGTCTTCGGGATCTTCTACACCGCGATCTACCACTTCAGCGTGTTCACCCCCTCCATCCCAACGAGGTGGAAGGCCGCTCAACTCGCCTCCTACGGCGACTTCGGTAATCTTGATAGCGACCAAGCCACCGTCCTGAAGTTCTCGATCGACGAGAAGGGGGTAGCTGTCGGCGAGAGCATCTTCAAAATCAACTGCATCGCGTGTCACGCCAGCGGCGGCGTGGGCGGAACCGGCCCGAACCTCACCGATGACCACTTTCTCAACGTCAAAGTCATCGACGACCTGTATGAGGTCATCTCGAATGGGGTCGTCTCGAATGGCATGCCGGCATGGGGCAACAGACTCAGCCAGACAGAGCGCGTGCTTCTTGCCGCCTACGTCACCCAACTCCGAGGCAACGGCTCAAAAGGCAAAGCACCCGAGGGCGAGATCATCCCAGCATGGCCCGAGCCGCCAGCGCCCGAACCCGCTGATGACGCCGAGGACACTGAGCCCGTCGATGACGCACCGAGCGAGTAAAAGTGCGTCTTGCCCGAACAAGATGGGTACACGATGAACGACAACCCCGCCAACACAACCGAGAATCGTGTCCTCGCGACGCTCAACGCGGACGGTTCCCGCCGCTGGCTCCGTCCGCGCCTGTCGGTGGGGGGCTTCTTGAAGGCACGCCGCGTCGTCGCCTACGCGCTCATCGTCCTCTTCGTCCTGATCCCGTACCTCTCCATCGGCGGCAAGCCGATGCTCAGACTGAACCTCGCCGAGCGCGAGTTCTCCTTCTTCGGGACCACGTTCCTGCCGAGTGACACCCTGCTCATGACCTTGCTGATGGTGACACTCTTCGTCTCCATCTTCCTCATCACGGCGCTCTTCGGGCGCGTCTGGTGCGGCTGGGCGTGCCCGCAGACCGTCTACATGGAGTTCCTCTACCGCCCGATCGAGCGCCTCTTCGACGGTGCCCCGGGCAAAAAACAGCGCATCAAGGGCTCGTCCGGCGCACGCAAGGTGATGAAGCACATCGTCTTCCTGCTCTGCTCCCTCGCGCTCGCCCACACCTTCCTCGCCTACTTTGTCGGCCCCGAGGTGTGGACGTGGATGCTCCGCCCGCCCACCGAGCACCCGGTTGCATTTCTCATTGTCTTCGTGACTTCCGCGCTGATGATGCTCGACTTCGGCTTCTTTCGTGAGCAGGTCTGTCTTGTCATGTGCCCCTACGGGCGCTTCCAAGCCGCCCTACTGGATCGGCACTCGCTCATCGTCACCTACGACGAAAAGCGGGGCGAACCGCGCGGCAAGAAGAAGCGCCATCAGCCAGTGAATGCGGGAGACGTCAGCCTCAAAGTCGTCGAGGACACGCGAGGCGACTGCATCGACTGCCACATGTGCGTGACCACCTGCCCGACCGGCATCGACATCCGCGAAGGTCTCCAGATGGAGTGCATCGGCTGCGCACAGTGCATCGACGCGTGCAACACGGTCATGGTGAAGGTCGGCAAGCCGAAGAACCTCATCTGCTACAGCTCACAAGCGATCATGACCGGAGAGTCCACGCGTTTCGTGCGCCCGCGCACCCTCATCTACCCCGTTGTACTCACGATCTTGCTCACTATCTTCCTGATGGTCCTCGGCGGGAAAGCGACCGCCGAAGCGCAGATTCTCCCACGCCAGGGCTCGACCTTCTACGCGCTCGACGGCGATAGCGAAATCGCCAACCAGGTGCGCATGCGCCTCGTCAACCGCTCAGAGGAAACAATCACGTACACCATCACGCCACCCGAGGCCACGCGACTGATGATCGACTCCCCCGAGTTCACGCTCGAGCCTAGCGATTCGGAGGTCATCAGTTTCCAACTCGTTGTCCCCGCCGCCGCGTTCGACATTCAGGGTGTCTTCAATACCTCGCTCATCATCACCGGCAGCGACGGCTTCGAAAAGACGCTCCGCTTCCGCGCCCTGGGCCCGATGGGTCACGCATCACCATGAAACGCACGCTCCCCAAGTACTTCTGGCCAGCCTTCGCAACGGGCCTCTTCCTCGCGAACATCGCGATCATCGGTGTCATCGTCTTCATCGCGCTCACGAAGGCCAGCCCCATCGAGGGCCCGCAATCGACCACCCCCGCGGCGCAGGAGGCTCAACAATGATCCCGCTCATCGGCGCCGTTTTCCTCGCCAGCCTGCTGGGCAGCACGCACTGCGCGGGTATGTGCGGTGCTTTCGTAGTATTCGCGGTAGCCGGAGGCAATCGCGCTAAACAACCGCCCGCTGCGCTGCTCCACGGGGCGTACAACCTCGGGCGTTTGATGATCTATGTGTGCCTAGGGATGGCGGGCGGTGCCGCGGGCGCAACGCTCGAACTCGGAGCCTCCCTCGCCGGCATCCAGCACGCCGCCGCGATGTCCGCCGGTGCCCTTATGGCGGGCATCGGTATTGTCACGCTCCTGCGACTCAAGGGAATCCGTATTCCGCGGATGCCCATCCCCGTCCCCATGCGCACCCTCGCGGAGAAGGGCCACCGGCACGCCTCGCAGCAGCCACCGCTCTTTCGAGCCCTTCTCACCGGCTTGCTTACCACACTACTCCCCTGTGGCTGGCTCTACGCCTTCGTCATCACCGCCGCCGGCACCGGGCACCCGATCGGCGGCGCGATCGTCATGGCCGTCTTCTGGCTCGGCACGCTTCCCATCATGATCGTCGTTGGCGTTAGCCTGAAGAAACTCACCGGACCAATCGCCCAACGCCTCCCCGCGATGATGGCCCTCGCCCTCGTCGCGGTCGGTTTGTACACGCTCATTTGTCGCACAAGCCTCATCGACTCCACGCAGCGCATGTTCGAGCAGATGGAGTACCAGGCCGCCAACGGCAAGGCTCTCGATCCCGCGCACGCCGTCGAAGCACTGCCCTGCCATGACAGCCACTGAAGCACCAGCCCGCATCGCCTGCGACCACTGCGGACTCCCTGTTCCCAAGGGACTCCGGACCGACGAACGCGCCGAGCAGTTCTGCTGCGCCGCCTGCGAAATGGCCTACGACATGATCCGCGCCTGCGGCATGGATTCGTTCTACGACGTCGCTCGCACCACCGGCGCCGAACGTGACCGCGCCAGGGGTACCGGCAAGCGATACGACGACCTTGACATCGCTGCGCAGGTCGAGCGCCACTCGCAGACCGAATGGTCCACCCAGCTCTCGATCAAGGGCCTGCACTGCGCCGCGTGCGTCTGGCTCCTCGAGCGCCTCCCGCGCATCCACTCGGGTGTCAAGGAAGCACGCGTGAGCATGCCGCGGGCGCGCGTGGCCCTTACGTGGGACCCAACCCACACCTCGCTCGCCGAGATCGCTAGGCGCATCGATACCCTCGGATACGAGTGCTTTCCCTTCTACGAGGGCATCGGCACCGCGCAGCGGTCCAACGAGAGCCGGCGGTACCTCGTCCGCATCGGTGTCGCGGGCGCTATCGCCGGGAATATTATGCTCGCGTCCGTCGCGCTCTACGCGGGTGAATTCGTTGGCATCGAGCCGCTTTACGAGCAGCTCTTTCGCTGGGTCAGCCTCGCCCTCACCATCCTGCTGCTCACCTGGCCCGGCGCCACGTTCTTCCGCGGCGCCATCGCCGCGCTGCGCACTCACACGCCCCACATCGATCTCCCCGTCTCTCTCGGACTCGCAGTGGGGGGTATCGCCGGAGCGGTGAGCACCATCCGAGGCTCGGGCGACATCTACTTCGATTCCATTGCCGCTCTGACGTTCTTCCTGCTCATCGGACGGTGGCTCCAGGCGCAGCAGCAGGAACGCGCCTTCGACGCGGTAGCGATGACCAGCGCTCTCACACCCCGAACCGCCCGCGTTCGGCGTGACGGCGAGACGCTTGAGTTGCCAACCGAGCACATCCGACAGGGTGAGACCGTCGAGGTGCGGGGGGGTGAGACGATCCCCGTGGATGGCGTGATTCTCGAAGGTCTGTCCCACCTCGACCGCTCGGTGATGACCGGCGAATCAATGCCGGTCGGTGTGAACATCGGAGACGAGGTCAACGCGGGTGATGTCAACCTGACCTCCCGCTTACTCATCACTGTCACCGCCGCTGCGGGCATGACACGCATCGCAAAGCTCATGGCCCGCGTCGAAGACGCCATGGACCGCAAAGCGCCTATGCAGGTCCTTGCCAATCGTGTCGCGGGCGTCTTCGTCATGGTCGTCATCGCCCTGGCGGCGGTGAATGTCCTCGCGTGGAGCCTGTTCGACGCGAGCCGAGTCGTCACGACGACCGTTGCACTCCTCATCGTGACCTGCCCCTGCGCACTGGGGCTCGCAACCCCACTTACGTTCGCTACCGCGCTGGGCCGCGCCGCACGCAAGGGTGTCTTTATCAAAGGAGGTGACGTTCTCGAACGTCTCGCAACGCCCGGAACGATCATCTTCGACAAAACCGGCACGCTCACGTATGGGCGCTGCACACTCACGACCTGGATCGGCAACCCGTCGCTACGCGAACCCGTCGCCCGCGCCGAGGCCCTGTGCGAGCACCCGATCGCCCGCGCTCTAAGCGAAGGCCTCAACCCATCCGCATCATCTCCCGCCGACGTCCAGTACACCGTCGGTCGCGGCGTCGTCGCGACCGTGGACGGGATGCTGCTGACCATCGGATCGGAGCGTTTCCTACGCGAGCAGGGCATCGCGCCGCCCAACAGCGAGATGCGCAGCGCGATCGAGTCCTCATTCAGCCGTGCCGAGTCTCCCATACTCATCGCACGAGCCGATGAGGTCGTCGCCGTCGCTTCAATTGGCGACACGCTTCGCCCAGATGTTCCCGAACTGATTCGCTCCCTCAAGGCCCTGGGCTGGCAGCCGCGCATCCTTTCGGGTGACGCCCAAGAATCTGTGACCGCGATCGCAGAACGTGCCGGGATCGAGGCGCACCACGCCATCGGAGCCGCCGATCCGGAACACAAGTCTGCGTATCTGCGCACACTCGCGAGCAACGGAACGACGGTGATGGTCGGTGACGGCGTGAACGACGCCGCGGCACTCGCCGAGGCCACCGTCGGCATCGCGGTGAGCGGGGGGGCTGAGGCCTCGCTGAACGCCGCGGACGTCTTCCTCGCGAGCGCCGAGATCGACGCGATCCCGACAATGCTTGAAGGCGCGACGCGCGTCACACGCACGATAAAGTCCACAATCGGTTTCTCGATCTCCTACAACACCGTGTGCGCCACACTCGCGATGCTCGGCGTCATCACGCCGCTCCTCGCCGCGATCCTGATGCCCGCAAGCTCTCTCACTGTTCTCACCCTCGCACGCCGCAACCGGAGCTTCAACTGATGTCCGTGATTTTTATCGCGTTGCCGGTCACGCTCGTGCTTGCGGGCTTCTTCGTTGTCTGCTTCGTCTGGTCTGCGCACAAGGGGCAATTCGAGGACCTTGAGACACCCGCTATGCGCGTGCTCTTCGATGACGATGAAGATTGTGTGAAGTAAGCGACCCCCAACGTCGCCGTATTCAATGGAGCGGAAGGGGCTCGAACCTGACCTGCCCCCCAGAACCTAGTCCACGCGCTATGCGATAATGCGTCGGCGTGGACACATCTGGAAGGCGGGAATTCATGGCACGGATCAGGCATTCGGCGGAGCAGATCATCGGCAAGCTGCGTGAGGCGGAGGTGCTGCTGGGGCAAGGGGTGAAGGTCCCCGAGGTGGCCCGGCGGCTCGGGGTCACGGTGCAGACGTACTACCGGTGGCGCAAGGAGTACGGCGGGCTGAAGACGGACCAGGCCAAGCGCTTCAAAGAGCTCGAGCGTGAGAACGCTCGGCTGAAGAAGCTGGTGGCTGACCTGGCCCTGGACAAGGCGATGCTGCAGGAGGTCGCCTCGGGAAACTTCTGAGCCCGCACCGGAAGCGTGAGGCGGTGACGGCGGTCCTGGATCGCTTCGGTGTCTCCGAGAGGCGGGCGTGCAAGGTCTTGAAGCAGCCGCGAGCGACGCAGCGGTACGCGCCGATGGTGCGTGACGACGAGACGCCGCTGACGGAATCACCCGATGATTTCTCGGAGGTCTTCTGGTCCCTGACGGATCGCGGTCAGAACGTGATCGTCACTGTGCGCGAGCTGGCATCCGGCGCTCTCGACTTCGGCTACGAGGAACGCGTGGTGTACAGCGCGTACGGCGTACCTCGCGTGCTGATTCACGGCGATGTCACCGGCGACGGGCGGGGCGACCTGGGCGACTTCGGGATCTTCGGCGCGGCGTTCAATACCTCAGTGGGCGACCCCACCTACACGGCACGTGCAGATATCAACTCCGACGGCACAGTGAACCTGGGCGACTTTGGTCTATTCGGGAGCGGCTATGGGGCGTTCGGCGTCGAGGTGTTGAGCGCGTCCTACGGGAACCCGATCGGGTACGGCGGCTCGCTGTACGACGACTCGACGGAGCTATGGCTGATGCGGAACCGGTGGCACGGTCCGCGTCTGGGCCGCTTCATCACGCGTGACCCCGCTGGGTACGTGGACGGGATGAGCGTGTATATCTACGGATCAGCAAATCCATATTCGTACTTCGATCCGTTCGGGCTCTCGCCGTGGTCCACACTGCAGTCACTCGGTTTATCACCCTACGACGTGTTGCGGAGCGGGTTTGCGCAGGAAGCGCAGAACGTCCGCGACTGGGCAGACCGAACAAGCCGTGATTCTCCGGGCTTGAGCGTGCTGGCCCATGGTGCCGGCATTCTCGCCGAGGATGTGCTTCTTGCGAGTTCAGGGATGGTATCAGGCTTGGAGGAAGCGAATAACTTGATCGGATCGGTGTCGCCGGTCTATGACGACGAATCGGCATACGAACGGTTCCGGTGCCGTCAGGAGTCAGGTTTCTGGCGGTTCGGTCACATGATGGCCACGAACGATCAGGAAGCGATGGATGGCATGCTCGGCT
>JAJDDE010000207.1 GCA_029260475.1 Phycisphaerales bacterium
ACCTTCGCCGACGGCTGGAGCTTGCGGATGACGTGGATGACCAGGCGCGTGAGCTCCACCATCTGGTCGGTGGAGAGCGAGTAGTCCTCGTTGAGATTCAGCCCGCTGACCGCGGTCCAGCGGCTGATGGTGCGCCGGTACCGCGTCACGACGCGCGTGACGTGCTCGAAGACGCACTCGCGGACCGTGTCGTAGTCGTGACGCCAGATGTGCATCCACTCTGGCGTCTCGCCCTTCGAGAAGTCGAGCACCGGACCCGCGACGACGGGGACGCGCGCCTGACGCACCGCCCACTCGATCCAGCGGTCCGTCTTCACGAAGCTGAACTTGCCCTCCTGCGGCTCGATGTCGGGCCAGCGGAGCGGGCTCGTCATGAACCCGAGGCCCGACGAGATCAGTTTCTGCAGGGGCTCTGCGAAGCGTTCCACGTGTACCGTGCAGCCGACCATCGGGGGTGGGTTGGACTGGTCCTCGAACCGCGCGGCGAGACGTCGCCCCGCGGCTTCCAGCGCCAGCGCCTCGCCCGCGTCGATCGCGCTCGCCAGCGCGGTGTTCGCGAGGTCGGCCTGTTTCTTGGTGTAGTCGTTGTCGGGGCCGCGACCCTCCACGAGAGCGAGCGTGAAGGCTTCGCGCGTGCGCTCGAGCGCGGTCATCGCGGGGTGCGTCTGCGGCAGCGCGGTCAGTCGCCAGTCCTCGAGGGCTTCGAGCAGACGCATCAAGCGGTGGCGCGCGAGTTCCAGCGACAGCAGGTAGGGCTCTTCACGCTGCGGGAGCAGGCAGGTCTTGAGCGCTAGCGAGCCCAGCGGGCCCAGGTCGTGCTGCAGGCCCAGCGACACCGCGTCACCGGTGGGCGACTCGCAGACCAGCGTGTCGCCCTCAAGCCGGACGCGCGATGGGAGCGCGATGGCATCCTTCGCGATCGTGTGCGCGCGTCGGTCTGCGTCGGGTTGGAACGTGCGAAAGCAGATCATGGCTGTACCGACGCCACCCGAACACGCGGGGAGCGGCGATGGGGCATTGTCTCCACACCGACCGATCCTGCAAGCGCGCGGGCATCGTCTGGCCCGGTACGATCAAAGCATGCACGCGGATGCCCTGCAAACCACCGATCTGCCACTCCCGAACAAACGATCTGGCAAGGTCCGGGACGTCTATACGCTCACAGAACCGGTACGCGGACGACCTGCGGTCCTGATCGTCGCGACCGATCGCCTCTCCGCCTTCGATGTCGTGTTGCCCACGCCGATCCCGGGTAAAGGACGCACGCTCACGACGCTCTCCCTCGCGTGGTTCGAGTTCATCTCGAACCAGGGCCTCTGCCGGACCCACGTGCTCGGCGAGGACCTCGCGGGCGTCGGCGGGCTCGATGATGAGCAGCGAGCTCGCCTTCGCGGCAGGGCGATGGTCGGTCTGGGCTGCGTTGTCGTGCCCGTCGAATGCGTCGTACGCGGGTACCTCGACGGCTCGGGCTGGAAGGACTACCGAGCGACCGGCTCGGTCTGTGGCGTCGGGCTCCCCGAGGGCCTGCAACGCGGCGATCGCCTCCCGGAACCGATCTTCACGCCCACGACGAAGGCCGAGCTGGGCGAACACGACGAAAACATCTCGTTCGATCGGGCCTGCGAGATCGTCGGCGGCTCCGTGATGGAGCGTCTCCGGGGCGTGAGCCTCTCGATCTACAACGCGGCTCACGCCTACGCGCTCGAGCGCGGGCTACTGCTCGCGGACACGAAGTTCGAGTTCGGCGTGCCGCTGGACCGCACCGAGCACGGCGCACCGTTCGACGCAGACGAGCTCATCATCGTGGACGAGGCGCTCACGCCCGACAGCTCGCGCTATTGGGAACTGACGGCGTGGCAACCGGGCGGCGCCCAGGCGAGCTTCGACAAGCAATTCGTCCGCGACCACCTGCAGCGGCTCTGCGACGAGGGGCGGTGGGACAAAGCGGCGCCCGGGCCGGTGCTGCCCGATGGTGTCGTAGAGGGCACGCGCCGGCGGTACATCGAAGCGGCGACGCGGCTCTTCCCCGAGATCGGCTCCGCGCTCGGCGCACAATGACAACCGCCGGCCCGAGGGCCGGCGGTGTGTCGAAGTTCAGAGTTACTCTGGCGGGGCAGAGACCCGGATCAGTTGCGGCGGCGACGACGGACGGCACCCATGAGGCCGATACCCGCGAGGGCAACGGCACCGGGGGTCGGAACGATCGTCGTGGCGGCGGTAGCCGTGAAGGCCGAGTCCGCTCCGAAGCTGTTCAGCACGGGGTTCTGTCCACCGATGCCGCTGAAGATGGTCGAGGCCTGCTCGATGGAGATGTTGGTCAGCGTGAAGACGGCGTCGAGGGCCATCATCTCGATGATGCCGAGACCCGCGAGGGCGGGGCCCGCGTCGAACGTGAGACCCGAGCCGGTGCCGTCAACAGACGAGATCACCGAACCGGCGCTCGAGAAGTTGACGAGCTGGGCGTTCGACGTGGTCGCGGTGAAGATGACATCACCCGAGTCGAGGTCCGTGAAGGTGAACGTGCCGTTCACCGGGGCGGAGATGATGCCGCCGAAAGAAGTCGGGGTGCCGACAGCGAGTTCCATCTCGAGCTGCGCCTGGAAAACGTTAACGCTTCCATCTTCGCAGTCGGTGGAATCCACGACGAGGTCGAGGACCGCGGCGGTGTCGTAGGTGAGGGCGCCGGGCATACCGGCAACGCCTTGGAATTCGCCGCCCGCAGCCGGGTCGTCGAAGGTAAAGGTGACGTCTCCGGCCATGACGGCAGGAGCAATGGCGGCGCAAGCGACCGCCGCAAGAATGCGTGACATGATCTGACTCCCGGGCCTGTGCAGGCCCAAAATTTCTCTCTATCCCATGTGCTGCATCGGATCGGAGTGCTGCCGAAACGATGCGTAACTCTGACGAGCCGAGGTTGTGCAGACCTCGACTCCACAAGACTACCCCCGAACTTGAGTGTGTCCAGCAGAAGGACACGTTTAATCCAAGTACACCGCGCGACTTACGGATTGACGACCGAAAACACGGCGTTCGTTCGGTGCGCCGACGGGCGATTATCGGGGGTTCCGATGATGACCCGAGGGTAATCTGGGCAACCGTTCAGACATCACCCCGCCTCTTGTCGCTTATCAACACAGGACATAGCGAAGGCTCCCTGGTCACTCAACGAAAAAGGGGCCCGATGTCGGGCCCCTCGGCAGGGTGCTTTGATGTTCAGCGGTCGGTGTTTACTTATCGGCCTCTTCGATGCCCATGCCCGAGCGATCCGGGCCCTGCGGGCGCGGCGTCGGGACGAAGCGGTTGGTCAGCAGTTCCTGCTGGAGTTGACGGATGGCGGCGTCGATCTGCGGATCGTCGCCGTTGACCATCAGCGCCGGGTCGTCGAGGACCTCGATATCCGGGTCCACGCCGTGACCCTCGATGCCCCAGGTCCCGTCCGCCTCGTAGTAGGCGAAGTTGGGGACGCTGACGCCCGAGCCGTCGATCATGCCCGGCATGCCGGTGATGCCGACGAGGCCGCCCCAGGTGCGGGTGCCGACGATCTTGCCCAGCCCCGCCTGGCGGAAGAGGGCGGGGAACATGTCGCCGCCGGAGCCGGCCATGCCGTTGATGAGCATCGCCTTGGGGCCCTGGTGCGAGTCGGGCGGCCACATCCAACTGCTGCCGTCTCGCAGCGCCCAGAAGTTGGTGAGCGGGCGATCGAGGATCTCGATGAGGCGGTGCGGGATGAAGCCGCCGCCGTTCCAACGCTCATCGATGATGAGCGCCGCCTTCTGGCGCTGACCGAAGAACTGGCGGACCATGTCGTTGTGCCCGGGCACGCCCGTGTTGGTGACGTAGATGTAGCCGATCTCACCGTCCGTGCGATCGGAGACGTACTGGCGGTTGCGCTCGATCCATGCGCGGTAGCGGAGGTTGTACTCCTCGCCCGTGCTGTGGGGCTTGACCATGACCTCGCGGTCGTCCTCGCCGCCCATCACGGGGTCGTCGCTGATCGTGAGGATCGTCGTCTTGCCCTGCGTGCCCTGGAACGCCGCCCAGGGGTCCATCGAGGTATCCATGGGGATGCCGTTGACCGCGAGGAGGAACTGCCCTTCTTCGATGTCCATGCCGGGCATCTTGAGGGGGTTGCGGGCATCGACTTCCCAGTCGCCGCCCTGGTAGAAGCGGTCGAAGGTGTACGCCTCGTTGCCGTCGTCGTCCGTGCCCAGGGCGAAGTCAACGCCGAGCATGCCGACGTTCTCGAAGGGCTGGGATTCGAGCTGCGTCTCCTGGTAGTAGGCGTGACCGACGTTCAGCTCCGAGATCATCTCGCGGATGATGTAGCTGACATCATCGCGGACGACCGCGTCATCGACCATGGGCAGGTAGCGGTCGAGGACCGCCTGCCAATCGACGCCGTGCATGGCCTCGTCGTAGAAGAAGTCGCGGTACCGGCGCCAGGCGTCGGTGACGACGTTGCGCCATTCCTCGCGCGGCTCCACGAGCATCTTCGCGCTCGAGAGATCGAGGGCCTTGATGGAGGCACCAGTGCCCGCCTTCGCGGTTCCGAATCCCGAGAAGCTGGCGGCGACCATCTTCTTGCCGTCGGCGCTCAGGGTGAAGCCGAAGCAGCCCGAGAGCACGTTCTTCTCGCCGTCCTCGATGTCCGAGACATCGATCAGTTTCGCGTTCGGGGGCGAATCGCTGCTGCGGATGTACATCAGTTGGTTCTTGTCGTTCACCGCGAGGTTGCCTAACGAGCCGGGTGAGACGGGCAGCATGAAGGCGCGGGCCTCGAAGTTCTCGAGATCGATCACGACGGGTTCGTCGTCATCATCACCGCCCGCGGCTTCCGCCGCCTCGATGTCCGGCTCCTCGTCCGAGCGCTCGCCCGACATCGAGCCGGAGAACTCGCGAGGCAGGGGGCCGCCAGAGGCGGTCCAGGTGCCGGTCATCGTGTCGCCGTCCACCGTCGCGGTGGTCGTGGAGGTGATGCCGTCCTGCTCGTCGGTGAAGGTGACGGTGGTGCCGTCCCACGTCACGTCGCCCAGATCGTCCTCTTCTCCCATGACGACCGAGTAGCCGCCGAAGGTGCCGTCGGTCTTGGGGAGGATGGTGAGGGTGAAATCGACCTCGGTGGGGAGCTGCGCGAGCACCTCGTCGGGCAGGCCCGGGGGCAGGGTCGCCTTCACCATGTCGAGCACGCCGTTGTAGGTGCCTTCCCAGACGCCGAAGAGCGGGTGGTCGCGATCGATCTCGTCCGCGGGTGCATCCGCATCGTCGTCGGCCTCCGCATCGTCATCCGCGTCGGCATCGGCATCAGACGCGTCGGCGTCGTCGCCCTCGTCGGCCTTGTCGTCGGCTTCGTCGTCGTCGGCTTCCCACTCTTCCTCGTCGTTGGTGAGCTCCCATGGGTTCTCTACCTCGTCGTGGAGGGGCACCGCGATGAGCACCGTGGACTCGTTGTAGACCCACGTCGTGTCCAAGCTCGAGAACTCG
Source organism: Phycisphaerales bacterium (assembly GCA_029260475.1). GTDB lineage: Bacteria > Planctomycetota > Phycisphaerae > Phycisphaerales > UBA1924 > OFTM391. The sequence goes on from JAJDDE010000207.1 coordinate 5,482, forward strand.
GGCGAGGTGAAGTGGCGATCGGAGGCGAAGTACAGGTAGTCGCCCGCGCGGTCGAACGCGGGAGACGTGGAGTTGAACATGTTGCTCGTGACGGTCTGCACCACGCCCTCGTCGAGGTTGTAGAGGCAGATCACACCGTTGTAATTGTCGGCGTCCGTGCGGCTGAAGGTGATCCACTTGGAATCCTTCGACCAGCTCACGTCCAGCTGCTGCGCCTGCGGGTCCGTCGTGACGAGCGTCTGCTCCTGTGACTCGACGTTGAGCAGCCAGAGACGCCCGGACTTGTCGTTGTAGACGATGTAGGCGGAGTCCGGGGACCAGCCGGAGATCTGTCGCCACATGTCGCCGTCGCTCGTGAGCTGCTTGGTCTCGCCCTTGCCGTCGGACTGGGTGATGTACACCTCGTACTCGCCCGTCGCGTCGGAGAGATACGCGATCCAGCGTCCGTCGGGCGACCACGCCGGCGAGCGCTCCGCGACGCCCGAGGTGCGGGTGAGGTTGCGGACGATCCCGTCCTCGGCGGGGACGGTCCAGATCTCGCCACGGGCCTCGGCGACGACGCGCTTGCCCGTCGCGGAGATATCACCGCCCACGAGGAAGGGCGCCGCGTCCTGCACGCTGGCGCGCAGGTTCGCACGCTCGCCCGGGATCGTGATGTCCACGGTCCGCGAGCGCTTGTTGCGCACGTCCAGCACGCGCATCTCGGAGCCCAGTTGGAAGACGATTTCGCCCCGGTTGCGCTCGCCAGGACCCATCGAGGCGTCGCGGACATCGAAGTCCTTGAAATCGGTGATCTGCTCGCGCGTCTGGCGGGCGACGTCGTACCGCCACACGTTGATGCGGTGCTCGGGGCCCCCATCGGAGAGGTAGTAGACGCTCTTGCCGTCGGCGGACCACATGGGCTGCGTGTCGGTGCCCTCGAACTCCGTCATCTTCACGCTCTCGTAGGTCTCGAGGTTGAAGAGCCAGATGTCCGTCGCCATGCCGCCGCGATAGCGCTTCCAGGTGCGGGAGTCGCGGGTGTAAGGCGTGTAGGCGAGCCACTTGCCGTCGGGCGAAATCGCCCCGAGCGTGCCGTAGGGGACAGGCAAGGCTTCGGGCAGGCCGCCTTGGGCGTCCACCGTGAAGAGCTGCAGTGATTTGGGGCGGTCGTGCATCAGGCCCGCGTGGAAGATGAGCCTCCCGTCGGGCGTCCAGTCGGAGAGGAACTCGCCCGCGGGGTGGTGCGTGACGCGGTGCGCCACGCCCGCGCCGTCGACGGGCAGGGTGTAGATGTCGCGGTTGCCGTCGTAGTTGCCGACGAAGGCGAGGGTCTGGTTGTCCGGGCTGAAGCGCGGGCGGGCCTCGGCACCGGAGGGGCTGGCGATCTTGGTCGCCACGCCGCCCTCGCGATCAACGAGCCAGAGGTCGTTGGCGTAGACGAAAGCGATGTGTTTGTCCGAGATGTCCGGCGTCTTGAGCATCGTCGCGTCGGGGCTGAAGCCGTTCTGAGCGAGGGTGGTCCCCGCGCAGGACAGCAGGGCGGCGCAGATCGCGCTCCCCTTGAGGGTTACAGAGCGTGCGGTAGGCATTTGAGGGGGTCTCCATCCGATGGTGTGGACGCCCGGGGGTCTCACCCTTCACCCGGGCGTGTCGGTCAACGACCACGCGAGCGCTCACGGAGCACCACGCGGGAACGGTTGTACCGAAAAACGACGCCCCCGTTTCGGGAGCGCCGTCAGAGCGTGGTCGCTGGGTGTCCTAGAGGGGGTCAGTCGAGCCGCTTGATGAGGTCATCGACCGCCGCCCGGAGCTGGGCATCGGTGCCCGAGGCCTCGTCCTCGGGGGTCTGTTCCACGCGGATGTCGGGCATCGCGCCGTGGTTCTCCATGTCCTGCCCGTCGAGGAGGAACCAGCCCCGGAAGGGTCTGCGGACGAAGGTGCCGTCCTGGAGGGCGAAGCCGCCCGTGGAGATCACACCGCCGTAGGTCTCTTCCCCGACGAGCGTGCCCCGCCCGAGAGTCTTGAAGGCGTGCGAGATGATCTCGGCGTTCGAGAAGCTCTTCTCGTTGCAGAGCATGTTGATGGGCAGGTTGTACTTCTGGATGAAGAGCCGGTCTCGCGGGTAGCCCTGCCCCTCGATCGGGTCGGCGCCGCGCGGGATGGTGTAGGCGTGGGGCGCGTACATGATCGAGCCGAGCACGCGGTCGGTCGTCCAGCCGCCGCCGTTGGAGCGAACATCGATCAGCAACCCGTCGCGCCCCTCGGTCGCGGCGAAGAGGTCCCGCTCGAACTCGATGAGGTCGGCCCCGCCCATCGAGCGGATGTGCAGGTAACCGATGCGCCCGCCGGACCACGCATCGACGAGGGCGGCGCGGGAGCGCTGCCAGTCGTCGTAGCGCAGGCGCCCCTCGGCCCCCGACGACATGGGCGTGCGGAGCAGGTTCAGTTCCTGCTCCGCGCCGTCGATCTGTCGCACCACGGTGATGACGGTCTCCTCGCCGACGCGCCCCGCGAGGTGCCCGTCGAGCGTGTCCTCCGCACCGAAGGGCTGGAACTCGATCTCCATGATGAGGTCGCCCTCGAGCAGCGCCATCTCACCCTCGCGGGTCGTCGCCAGCGGCAGGACGCGATCGACGCGGTACGCGGCGGCGCGAGCGGAGTCGCCGTCAACCAGCAGCCCGACGCGCGTCGCGTCGATGCCCAGCCGCCCGCTGGGGCGGTAGTCCTCGGCGCTGAACCCGCCGCGCGCGAAGACGCCCAGGTGCGAGGCGTTGAGCTCGCCCAGCAGGTACGAGCCCACCCACGCGAACTCGCCCGGCGTGTGCGCACGCACCGCGAGCTCGCGGTAGTCGGTGGTCAGCTTCTGCCAGTCCAGACCCTTCATCTCCGGGTGGTAGAACGTCGCGCCGAGCTCGCGGCACATCTCGTTGAACTTCTGCGCGCTCATCGCGCCGTGGTCGATCTTTTTCTCGCCCGAGATGTTGTGCGTCTCGGACTTGCCGCCCGCGATCGGCATGGTCACCGCACGCCCGCCTCGCACCATGACGAGCGTCTGCCCGTCGCGCGAGACGTGCTGGATGCTGGCGTTGGAGCCGATGCGGTCGCTCTCGCGTCCGTCCCACGAGACGCTGTAGAGCCCGCCGTCCTCGGGGCCTGCGTTGGCCGACACGACGAGCGTCGCGCCGTCGCCCGAGAGCTCGAGCGAGCCCTCGTCGCCGATGTACCGCGTCACGCGACGCAGGCGGAGGTACGCGGTCTCGAGGTCTTCGGTCGTGAAAGCGGGGTCGGGCTCGTCGGCCTTCTTGTCGTCGTCTTCGCCCTCGGCTTCGTCGTCATCTTCGTCATCGGAGGCCGGATCGATGGCACCGCGCTTCTTGACCGCCTTGCCAGCCTCTTCGAAGTACGCGTCGAGCTCCGCGCGGGTCATCGCCTCCATGGCGCGGTCGAGGAAGACCAGGTGCGCGTCCGCCTGGTCGTCGTTCCGCGTGCTGAGGAACGCGAGCACCTTGCCGTCGCCGCTCCAACGCGGCGAATAGTCACTGTCCGGGTGGCGGGTGATGTTGACGGCTTTCGCAGAACCGTCTGCTGGGACGATGAAGATGTCGGTGTTGAAGTCGCTGTCATCGACCGCGTAGGCGATCCATTGCGAGTCGGGCGACCAGCGGAACTCGGTGCCAAAGTCCCACGTCTCGTAGAGCGTCGTGATGTCGCCCGATTCCAAATCGAGGATCTTCACGTCGCCACGCGTTTCGATGAAGGCGAGCTTCTTGCCATCGGGCGAGGGGGTCGGCGACCGGACGATCTCCGTTCCGTCGTAGAGCATCTGCACATCGAAGCGCAGCGCGTCCTCCCAGCGTTCGCCCGGCTCGGGGCCCTTGTCCTTCTTCTCGTCCTTCTCTTCGCTCTCCTCCGCCTCGTCATCCGATTCGGCTTCGTCGGCGGCGTCGTCTTCCTCTTCGACGACCTCCTCCTGGGCCTCTTCGGCCTCCTCTGGCGTGATCGCGTCGGTGAAGCCTTCTTTGAGTTCGTCTCGTGTGAGCGTGACCGTCGCACCGTAGATCGACTCGTTCTCTCCCATGTCGCTGACGAAGTAGAGCGTCGTGTTGTCCATCGACCACGCGATATCGCGCTCGCGGGCCATCGTGTCGGTCACCCGACGCGTGGGGGTGTCCTCCTCCACCGCGCGCACGTAGACGTCGCCCAACGCGATCACCGCGAGTGTCTTTCCGTCCGGCGACAGCACCGCCTCGTCCACGCTGCTGGACACGCTCATCAGCCCGTCGAGGGGCGTCGCGTCGGCGGGGGCGTTGATGCGGAGGCGCGTGTCGCCCCGGAGGCTGTCACCCCGGAAATTGGCGACGTGCAGCCCGTCCCACTTGATGTACGCGACGGTCTTGCCGTCGGCAGAGACCGCCAGCGCGGTCACGTCGCGGTCGGTGTGGTCGGTGAGCCGTCGGGCCGCGCCCTCGCCCTTGCTGAGGTCCATCGCGTAGATGTTGACCGTGTCGTCCTCGCGGTCGGAGAGGTAGAGCACCGTGTCCTTGTCACGAAAGACCGGGAAGGCGTCGTTGCCCTCCCACGAGGTCAGTCGCGTGAAGCTCTGGTCGCCCTTGTCCCAGAGGAAGAGATCGCGATCATCGGGCCCCCGGTAGTGCCGACGCGTCGTGCTGCTTCCGCCCCGCTCGAACACCACGCGACCGTCCGGGCCCGCGTCGGGCGCCTGGCCGAAGGCGTCGTGCAGGCGCTGCGGCTCGCCCCCCTCGGGGTTCAGCGTGTACGGGCGCTCGGCCCGGTACACATCGCTCTCGATGCGCCCCGAGGCGTAGATCAGATCGCCCGACCAGTCCTCGAGCGTGAGGCTGTCATCCGACAGGCTCACACGCCGCACGTTGGCGCCGTTGGCGTCCATCACGAAGATCGCGCGCGGGCCCTGGCGGTTGGACTCGAAGGCGATGGAGGCACCGTCGGGCGACCAGGCGCTGCGCCCTTCGTCCGCCGGGTGGCTGGTCAGGCGTTTGGCATCGCCCCCCTCGGTCGAGACGGACCAGAGGTCGCCCCGCCAGCTGAAGGTCACCGTCTCCCCGTCAGGGCTCAGCGCGGGGTAGCGGGGCAGGTCCACCTCCGCGCCCGCCGCCAGAGGCGTAAGGGCGCAGAGGGCGAGCAGGCAAAGCGGGCGTCGGTGCGTCATGGATCGCTCCCAGTCTGTGATTCGGTGTGAGGCCGCGCGGGCGGCCTTGGACCCCTCGGTAAGCCGAAGAGTCTACTGCCCGCCGACGGGCGGGATCTCGACGCTGACCTCGAGGGTCAGGCCCGTCCCGAATTCGGTGATCAGGGCGTCGAATCGCCCGAAGACCTCGGTTTCGACGGGCGTCGTCACGCGAGCGACGCGCACGTAGAAGGATGTACTGCCCGGGAAGACGCCCGAGAGCGCCTGGGCCTGGTTCACCTCGGAGCCGCTGATGACGTACGCCGCCTCCGCGTTGCTGCCCCAGTCGGTCGAGGGCGGCTGCGCGATGAAGAGCAGGTTCTGCGCGTTGCCCAGGGCGAAGTAGCTGTCGAACGCGATGCAAGGGAAGAGCTCGATCGCGAGGGGGGAGGACATGGTGTTGCCAGCGGGCTGGAGCGCCGTCGGGCCGTTGAACATGAGCCCGCCCGGCGAATCGACACCGAAGGCGACCCCGGTGACCTCGTCGGGCATGTTCAGACGCAGGTAGAGGTCGCGCGTGACGCTCGTGTCGTCGATCGTGATGTCGGGCGTGAGCTGGCACTGGATGGCGTCTGGCGGCCTCGCCACCTCGACCCACACCGCGCCTTCGGGCTCCGGCTCGGGGTCAGGGTCCGGGTCCGGGTCCGGGTCCGGGTCAGGGTCAGGGTCAGGGTCAGGGTCCGGGTCAGGGTCAGGGTCGCCACCGCCGCCGTCTCCTGAACCACCATCCCCACCATCGCCGCCGTCGCCGCCATCGCCGCCGTCCCCGCCGTCGCCGCCGTCGCCGGGATCGCCACCGCCATCGCCCGGGTCTCCCCCGCCTCCATCACCCCCACCATCACCCCCACCATCGCCCGGATCACCGCCTCCGCCTCCGGTGGTCGGGTCTTGCCCGAGGCACTCGGGGCAATCAGGGACGGTGACTTCGAGTTGGAGCGGCTGGTTGCTCAGGCTGTCGCGGGCGCCCACCAGGAGGGTGCCGCCCACGCTGGTGACATTGTCGTCGAGTGCCAAGCGAGCGATGCGCACGTAGTACGCGTTGTCGTTAAAAATACCCGGGTTTTGCAGCCCGAAGACGCCCACGAGGCTCGCGGTCTGGAACATCACCGACGCGCCGGGCAGGCCCGGCGTGGGGAAGCCCTGACTAAAGATGATGAACCCGAGGTCGCCCGGGAAATCGACGAACGTGTCCGTCGCGACGCACGGGTTCGAGGCCAGTGCCGTCTGTGAGGGCGCACGGCTCGGATCGCCGTCGGCGCGAACCGCCTGCACGACCGAGCCGCCGGCGAGCGTGATCCCGCCCGTCGCGTTCGCGTCGAAGGAAACCGCGAGGTCTGGCTGCGTGAATCGGGCGTAGAGATCGAGCACAGGGCCCGAGCCCGAGGGCAGGCTGGAGCAGTTCGGGGCGTTCACCGGGAACCACCGCAACGAGACGCTCACGCCCCCGGCGCTCACCTCGGGCCCCGGAGGGGGAGGCGTGAAGAGCGGGGAGGGGAAGATGAACCCGGTCAGCCCGCCCGAACCGTCAGTGACCGTGTCGCCGTTGTTGTTGTCGTTGTTGTTCCCGCCCGAACCGCTGGACCCGTTGCCGGAGTTTCCATTGTTGGAGCCGTTGCCGGTGGTGCCGTTGCCGTTCTGGTTGTTGTTCTGATTGTTGTTGTTGTTCCGGCCGCCGCCGCCATTGTTGTTGTTGCCGTACTGCTCGAGCAGGAGGCGCAGGAGGGCCTGCAACTCGGGCGTGAGGTTCTCAAGGCCCGGAACGTCCGGCAGGTCGAAGCCGCTGTCGCTGTCCCCGGCGTCGTCACCGAGTCCCGGGTTCGGGTTTGTGAGCGGTATCTGCCCCGCCTGGAAGGCGGCGCTGTCGGAAGGGCGTACCGACGGGTTGAGGCGTTCGGCGCTGTTGCGCATCTCGTTGATCTGGCGCTGACGCTCGCGCTCCTGCTCCTGGGCGGCGAGCCGGGCCTGCTCGATCTGATCCCGGCGGAGGACGCTCTCGGCGCCGAGGTCGCGCGTGCGAGTGGGCACCGCGTCCGGCGTACCGGCCTCGTCCGCAGACCCACCGATCACCACGGGGGTGATGCGCTCGGGCTCGTCCTCCACGAAGTTCACGCGAGGACGCTCGGCCTGCGCGGGCGCTGTGCGTGTTCCCAAGGATGGGCCGAACGAGGAAGGCGAGACCCCCACGCTCAGGTCGGAGGCCTTGCGCGAGGACACCCCGAAGACCGACCGGTTGTTGTTCTGCCGACCGGATCCCACGGTCCCCGTGCCGAAGGATCGTCCGTTCCCGGCGCTGCCCCGGAACCCGGTTTCGACGATGCCAGCCCGGTTATCGGACCCACCGGCGACCGCGATCACCACAACGCCCAGCCCGGCGGCGGCCAACACTCCGGCGGCGATCAGTTGCGGCGTCTGCACTCGACCTCTCCATCGGGGGATTCGGACCCCCGTCTCCTTCATATACATACGCGATCCCGCCCGAAAGGTCGCATCTCGGACCCCCCTGACGGTCATGCAGCGCACATTTCGCGCCACCGGGGACCGAATCGCTCGACCCCGCGACGTATCTGGCTATCTTGAAGAGTCTTGCGTCGCTTGCCAACACCCGCAGAGCACGGTCCTCACACCGGCTCCGCGCGAGCATCGCTTCTCCCCGAGGTCCACAGAGAGGGCTCAGATGATCCAACGATTCGTAACGGTGAGCGCCGTCGTCGCGCTCAGTGGTCTCGCGCTCGGCGGCCCCTATGACCCGCCCCCCAGCGAGTACACGAACGTGGACACCGCCGTCGCGAACAGCACACCGGCGACCCTCGCGGCCAATCTGCGCTCCGCCCTGGACACCCTGACCAGCGTCGCCACGCACGTCAGCTATCAGAACGGACGCTTCCGCTACGACGAGAGCGACCTCGATCTCGATACGCCGGGCAACATCATCGTCATCTACTCGGGCGCTTCGATCAGTTCCGTATGGGACTCGGGCGCGACCTGGAACCGCGAGCACACCTGGCCCGCCAGCCACCTCTCCAGCAGCTCCTCGAGCGGCCTCGAATACACCGACTTTCACCAGCTCCGCCCCTGCTACTCCAGCGTAAACAGCAGCCGTGGCAACAAACCCTTCGGCCAGACGGGCTCCAACTCCGGCAGCAGCCTCTGGGACCCGGGGTTCGATCCGCGCGGCGGCGCCCTCTACACCTTCGACCCGCAAGACCGCGGCGAGATGGCCCGCGCGATGTTCTACGCCGCGGTGCGCCACGACAACGAACTCATCAACGCCACCAACGAGAGCCAGCTCAACAACGGTCAGATGGGCCACCTCGACACGCTGATCCGCTGGCACTTCGAGCACGTCACCGACGAGCGCGAGCGCTTCCGCAACGACGTCATCGATGACACCATCCAGTTCAACCGCAACCCCTTCGTGGACCGCAACGAGTACGTGTGGGCGATCTGGGGCGACGAGGCCAACGACTCACAGATCACCCTCGACGGCGAAACACCCGCGAACGGCGCGACCGCATCGGCGATCGACCTGGGTGACGTCATCGCCGGCAGCGCCTTCGGCACCACGACCGCCGGTTTCACGAAGACCGGTGACACGCCCACCACCTACCGCATCTACACCTCGGGCGACGCGATCAACGATCTCACCGATGTGACGATCACCCCCGCGCGTTCGGGCTCCACCTTCCGGATGACCACAACGACCGACGAATGGCGTGGGCGCACCCTCGCCTTCCCCTACGGCCCCGCCAGCCTCGCAGGCACCATCACCGGCATCTCCCTGCTCCCCCAGGACACGCCGGGCGTGCGGGTAGGCACCGTCGTGATCGACAACACCGACCTCACCTCCGCAGGCTCGGGCCTCGGAAACGACGACGGCGACGACGTCATCACGGTCATGGGCCGCGAGGTGGACCACTCCAACGCCTCCTTCGCCGACGACTCGGACGTGAATAGCTCGAGCGTTGACTTCGGCGTGGTCAGCGCCGGCGACATGCCCACAGATGTGGTGCGCATCACCAACCTCGAAGCGACACCGGGCCTCACCGCTGAGCTGCGCGTCACCGGTGTCATGGGCACCGGCGACACCGGGGCCTTCGACCTGGGCAATATCCCCACGCTCATGAACCTCAACGGCGGCAACACCAGCGTCAACACCGTCACGCTGATCGAGACCACGCCCGGCATGTACAGCGCCACGTACACCATCGACGTCGCCGACAACCCCATCCCCGGGGCCACCGCCAACGCCAGCCTCACGCTCACCCTGATGGCGACCGTAGAGGAAACGCTTATGCTCTGCTCGGCCGACTTCGACGGCGACGGCGATGTGGACCTCGGCGATTTCGGCGTCTTCGGAGCCCAGTTCGGGGCCACCAACTGCGCCCCCTGATGCGATCACCCCATCACGGCTAGACTCACGGGCCCGCGTCGGACGACCTCGCGGGCCCGCTTTGTTTCCTCAACGCCGTTTCCTCAACGCCAGCCACGCGGAGGCTCCATGGGCGCTACCCAGACGCAAGTCCCCCCCGCCGACTCACTCAGCGCGAAGCTCCCCGACGAGACCCTCGTCGGCTGGCTCAAGGACATGATCCTCATCCGGGAGTTCGAGCTCCGGACGATGGCGGCGTACCAGCAGGCCAAGATCGGCGGCTTCTGCCACGTCTACATCGGGCAGGAGCCCGTCGTCGTCGGCACCTTCGCCGCCCTCCAGCACGCCGACCCCATCGTCACCGCCTACCGCGACCACGGGCACGCGCTGGCTCGGGGCATGCACCCCAACGCCTGCATGGCCGAAATGTACGGCAAACTCCCCGGCTGCGCCAAAGGCAAGGGCGGCTCCATGCACATGTTCGACAAGCCCAACAACCTCTTCGGCGGGCACGGCATCGTCGGCGCACAGACCCCCCTCGGGCTCGGGCTCGCCTTCGCCGCCCGCTACGAGAACGAGGTGATCGGCGAGGCCATCAACTACAACCAAGACGCCCCCGCCAAGCGCGTCGCCCTCGTGTTCCTCGGTGACGGTGCCATGAACCAGGGCGCCTTCCACGAGGCACTCAACCTCTCCAACCTCCCGGGCCAGCTCCGCAGCCCCATCATCTTCATCGTTGAAAACAACAAGTACTCCATGGGCACCTCCATCGATCGGGGCACCACCATGGCGCACGACATGAAGGTGAAGGCCGACGCCTACGGCATCGACTACCTCGAAACCGAGGCGTTCGACATCACCCGCCTCTACGACGACTTCAAGCCCTTCGCCGACGCCTGCCGTGAGGAGCAGAAGCCTGGCTTCGTGAACCTGCACTGCTACCGCTACCAGGGCCACTCCATGTCCGACCCGCAGAAGTACCGCGAGAAGACCGAGGTGGAGGAGTACCAGGGCAACGACGCGATCGACAACCTCACCCACCACCTCGTCAACGAGCGCAAGGCCCTGACCGAGGACGACGTCAAGACGATCCGCAAGGACGCCAAGGACGTGAGCAAAGAGGCCCAGAAATTCGCCGAGGAGGCCCCAGAGCCGAGCATCGAGGGCGAGCTCTACTCGGACGTCTACGCGAACATCCAGCCCAACCTGAGCCCGATGGACCACTACCGCCACGGCTCCACCAACGCGCTGCTCGAAGACTGAGCCCGCCCAGGCCCGGACTCACACCTGACCGACCCACCCGTCGTCGCGGGCCGTGAACGCGGCCCGGATGGCGTCGCGCGTGGAATCGTTCAGCGGACCGCGCCCGACGATTTCCGCGTTGCGCCGCAGGTGGTCCAGGCTCTTGGTCCCGGTGATCACGCACGTCACGCCCGGCGTGAACGCCGCGAAGCGCAGCGCCGTGTCGTCAGGCTCCGCGCCGAGATCGAGCCCCATCGCCCGCAGGCGCACCCAGTACTCCTCGGCGTACTGCCCGACAGGGCGCTCGTCGAGGCGCCACGGCGCGTTGGCGAGCGGGCGTTTGGCGATGAGCCCGGCGCCATTCATCGCTGGCAGTTGGTCGTCGATGATCCGCTGGTCGCAGACGTTCACTGACGCCTCGAATCCCTCGAACGCTCCGGTGCCGATCGCATACATCAGCGCCTCGTGCTCCCCGGAGTACGCGGGCACGCGGACGAGGCCGCGCCGTGCGCAGTCGAGCAGCGCCTCGGTCGCCTCGCCCTTCTCGAGCACCGCCTTATCGCACGAGTGCAGGTGAACGATGTCGAGCACGTCGGTCTTCAGCACCGAGAGGGCCCGCTCGACGCCTTTGGTGATGCAAGGGCCCGTCCAGTCCTCCTCGCCCTCGACGCCGTAACCGACCTTGGTGGAAAGGACGTACTCGCCGCGCCGGTGGGCGATGTGGCGTCCGATGCGCTCCTCGGACATGGCGTAGCCCCGGGCGGTGTCGATGAGCGTCACGCCCAGGTCCAGAGCGCCGTTGAGCAGGGCCCCGGCGTCCTCCTCGCTGACCTTATCGCTGCCGACCTGCCCCGCGCCGAGCCCGAGGGCCGAGACACGTCGATTCAGGGCCTTGTACACACGCTCTTCCACGCTCCACACTCCTCGCTCGTCGGGGGATCGATCCGCCACGCCTCGCTACGATACCCCCACCCCCGAAGGCGGCCCGAACGATGTTCCCCCTCACCACCCTCCTCACGCCGACCGTCCCCATCAAGGACGTGAAGGTCCCCGACGGTCTCTACTGGTACATGGGCATCATCGTCGCGGTCTGCCTCGTCGTCTTCTTCCTCCTGCCCGTGCTGCTCTCCAAGAACACCCGCCGACCCAAGCCCAAACAGGACGCCCCCGATGCCCACGACCCTTGAGCACGCCGACCTCGACGCGATGATCGCCGACCTCCCCAGCCGCGAGGGCGACCGGGTCATCCAGCTCCGCGAGGCGATCCGCGAAGCGATGGCCCACGAGATGCGCCAGGACAAGCGCGTCTTCCTCATGGGCGAAGAGGTCGCCTACTACAACGGCGCGTACAAGGTCTCCGAGGGCATGCTCGACGAGTTCGGCCCCGAACGCATCATCGACACACCCATCAGCGAGAACGGCTTCGCGGGCCTCGCGGTCGGCGCCGCGATGTACGGCCTCCGACCCATCATTGAGTTCATGAGCTGGTCCTTCAGCCTCGTCGCCGCCGACCAGATCCTCAACAACGTCCCGAAGATGCTCTACATGTCCGGCGGGCAATGGGGCTGCCCCGTCGTCTTCCGCGGCAACGACGGGCCGGGCGGGCAGCTCGGCTCCACGCACTCGTGGTCCGTCGAAGCCCTCTACTCCAACGTGCCGGGCCTGAAGATCGCCATCCCCAGCAACCCCTACGACGCCAAGGGGCTCATGCACACCGCGATCCGCGACGACGACCCCGTCTTCTACCTCGAATCCGAGCGCATCCTCGCAGACAAAGGCCACGTCCCCGAGGAGGCGTACGCCATCCCCTTCGGGCGCGCCAACCGGACCCGCGAGGGCGAGGACTGCACGCTCGTGAGCTTCGGTCGCCCCGTCCACTTCTGCGAACAGGCCGCCGACATGCTCGCCGAGGAGGGCATCACCTGCGACGTCCTGGACATGCGCACCGTCCGCCCGCTGGACAGCGAGGCGATCTTCGACAGCCTCAAGAAGACCAACCGCATCGTCGTCGTGGACCAGTCCTGGCCCTTCGGCGGCGTCGCCAGCGAGGTCATCAGCCAGGTCTGCGAGAAGGCCTTTGACCACCTCGACCACCAGCCCCTCCGCGTGAACTCGGACGACGTGCCCACGCCGTACGCGAAGAACCTCGAACAAGCCTTCCTGCCCAACGCGGACAAGATCATCGCGGCGGTGAAGAAGACGCTGGGATGAGCTACGACATCTTCCTATTCAGCGGCGTCAGCGTGCGTACGAGCGATGAGGCGTACGAAGCGCACGCACGTGCCGAAGAACAAGACGAGGCGCTCGCACCCGGCGACATCAAACTACCTGCAATGCTGGAAGAGCTCCTCTCGGAGTTTCCCTGTCCGGAGATCGATGACCACAGCCCGACCGTATGGATGTCGGGCTTCGGACCGGAGCACGCGCGCGACGGACACATCAGCCTCAACATTTCGCACGCCGACGGGCCGAGAGTTGCTCCCGCAGTCGGCCGGATCGCATCGAGGCACGGGGTCATCGCATTCGACCCTCAATCGGATCGGTTCCTGCACGCCGATGACGCGATGGAAACTCCAAAGCCCCGTCGCTCGTCGCGCCCTTGGTGGAAGTTCTGGGGAACCGGCGACGCAACCTGACCAAGAAAACCCGACCGAGCGACTCATCGCCTCGCCTTTATACTGCCGTCATCCCGCTCTCTCGCTCGAAGGACCGCTCAATGCCCATCGAAGTCACCATGCCGCGCCTCTCCGACACGATGGAGCAGGGCACCATCGTCACCTGGAACGTCAAAGAAGGCGACACCGTCTCCGCCGGCGACGTCCTGGGGGACATCGAGACCGACAAGGCGACCATGGAGCTCCAGAGCTTCGACGACGGCGTCGTCGCCTCCATCCTGCTCAATGAAGGCGACACCGTGGACGTCGGGTCGCTCATCCTCGTGCTCGCCGAAGAGGGCGAGGACGTTGGCGCGGTGAAGGCTAGCGCCGGCTCGGGTGCCGCCCCGAAGGCCGCGTCCTCGGGCGGCTCGGACAGCGGGGCCAAGGCCGAGGCCCCCACCGCGGTCGCCGAAGCCCAAGCGCCGACCACCAACGGCGCGACCACGTCCGCCGGCGCCGAAGGCGGGCGCATCTTTGTTTCGCCGCTGGCCAAGAAGATCGCCGCCGAGAAGAACCTCGACCTCGCCTCCATCACCGGCACCGGCCCCTCGGGGCGCATCATCAAGAAGGACGTGGAGAGCGCCCCCGCCGGCGGCGGCGCACCGGCCACCAAGGCCGCACCGCGGCAGGCACCGATGCCCGCCTTCGGCGCCACGCTCGAGTCTAAGACCGAGGCGGTCACCAACATGCGCGCGACCATCGCGCGTGTGCTCGTCGAGTCCAAGCAGAAGGTGCCGCACTTTCAGGTAACGGTAAACGCGCGCATGGACGCGCTCATGGCGCTCCGCAAGCAGCTCAACACCCAGCTCGAGCCACAGGGCGTGAAGCTCTCGGTCAACGACTTCCTGGTCCGCGCCTGCGCGCTGGCGATGCACGAGCACCCCGCGACCAACGCCTCGTGGGGCTCTGATGGCAAGTCCATCGTCTACCACGCCAGCGTCAACATCGGTGTCGCCATCGCGCTCCCCGAGGAAAAGGGCGGCGGCCTCGTCGTCGCGACGCTCCGCGACTCCGACCGCGCCGGGCTCCGCCAGATCTCCGCCGACACCAAGGCCCTCGCAAAGAAGGCCCGCGAGAAGGGCCTCTCCATCGACGAGATGTCCGACGCCACCTTCACCATCAGCAACCTGGGCATGTTCGGCGTCGATCACTTCACCGCGATCATCAACCCCCCCAACGCCGCGATCCTCGCGGTCGGGGCGGCCATCAAGAAGCCCGTCGTCCTCGATGACGGCACGCTGGGCGTCGGGCACGAGATGTCGATGACCATGTCCAGCGACCACCGCGTCATCGACGGTGCGATGGCGGCCCAGTACCTCCAGACCGTCAAGGGCTACCTCGAGAACCCCGCGAGCATCCTCGTCTGAGAGCCCGCTCGCCAGACGCCGCCGCGCGGAGAACAACGATGTCCGAGGCCCTCGAAGCGGCGCTGCTCCTCGCGACCGCGCTGTTCACCATCACGAACCCCATCGGCAACATCGCCACCTTCGCCGGCATGACCGCCGATCTCGACACCGACGCCCAGCACGCCACCGCGCGCACCTCCGCGATCGCGATCACACTGACGCTGCTCGCGGTCCTGTGGGCCGGCCACTTCCTCCTGGGCTTCTTCGGCGTGAGCATCCCCGCGCTCGAAACCGCGGGGGGCATCATCATCCTGCACCTCGGGCTCTCGATGCTGCAGAATAAGCCGAGCGGTCAGGCCCAGACGGACAAGGAACGCGTCGCGGCGGTCAGAAAGGAAAGCGTCGCGGTCGTCCCGATCGCCATCCCGATCGTCGCGGGCCCGGGCGCGATCACCGCGATCCTCGTCCACGCCGGCAACCACGAGAGCGATTTCT
>JAJDDE010000208.1 GCA_029260475.1 Phycisphaerales bacterium
GCTTCGGGGGACATCCAATTCCAGGACCCACGCCGACGGGCACGCCTGCGCCCGCGCTGGAGCGCGATGAGCGTGACCAGCGAGCCCGGGAAGAAGAGCACGGGCAGCAGCACGAGGTGATAGCCGGGCGGGCCCCAGTGGCTCTCCATGGCGCTGCCGGCGCGCCCGAGCGTCTCGTCGTACACGATCGAGAGGTACCGCTCGAAACCGACCACCGACGCCACGCCCACCACCCACGGCCCGACCATCGCGATGACGATCGTCAGCCCGAGCAGCGGCCTCGTGGAGCGCACCAGCCGCCAGCCCGCGCCCATCCAGCACAGCGCTGCTATGGCGAGCAGCGCGATCATGGGGGTGACCGGGCCTTTGGCCATCACTCCCAGCCCGATGCAGAGCCACAGGGCGATCGACTGCCTGAGCGAGACGACACCGCGGCTGCGCGAGGTGTTCCAGATCGATGCGAGGGCCCACAAGGCCCCACCGGTGCAGGCGAGCAGGAGTTGGTCCGCGCGCGCCTGGTGGGCGTCCCAGACCACCATCGGGCAGAGGGCGAGCATCAGGGCGGCGAGGAAGCCCTCGTCTCTCCTATAGAGAAGGCACCCGGTCCGCCAGGTCGCGAGCACCGCGAAGATGGCGCACAGCACGCTGGGCAGGCGATACCACCCGATGCGCTGGAGTCTCGGGTCGGCACCCGCACCGTCGCGGTCGGCGAACCACGCGCTGCCCGCCTGGAGCCAGTAGATCAACGGGGGCTTGTTGAGGCGCGGCTTCTCCTGAATCCGCGGCACCAAAACACCCTCGATGTCCCCGGCTTCTGCGGCCTGCATCACCTGTCGGCTCGCCTGCGCGAAGCGGGATTCGTCGCGATCCACCGGCGGCATCGAGAAGAGGCCCGGCAGGTACACGACCAGACACGCCACCACCAGCAGGAACCCCGCGCGGGCGTCGCGTCTCGTCATTACCCGGAGTGTGCGCGCACCGGTCGTCACGTTGTGCGACTATACCTCTAACGATGCCCCACCCGGACGACATCACGCAGGCGGACCCGCTGCCGAGATTGGAGTGGCGCCGGCACGTGCTGCTGCCGCTCGTCCTCGCGCCTGTGCTCGGCGCCTTGGTGTGGCTCGTGGACGCCCCGCTCTTTCGCGCGATCAATGCGATCAAGCCGCGCGGGGATGTGGGACGCGAGCTCGAGACGGTCGGGCAGTTCGGCAGCGCGAGCACCTTCATCATCGCCGGAGCGGTCATCTTCTTCCTCGACAGGCGGCGCGTTCGGCGGATGTTGGACTGGATGCTCGCCTTCCTGATGGGGGGGCTGATCTTCTACGTCGTGAAGATGCTGCTCGGACGCGGGCGTCCGGAACTGGGCGACCCGGACCTCTTCGTCGGGCTCACGGGCACCCACCGCACCGATGACGGCGAACTGCTCAGAGCGATCGAGGGCGTCGCACAGCTCCACGCGATGCCCAGTTCGCACACCACACACGCGGTGATCGCGGCGGTCTTTCTCGGCGTCATGTACCCCAAGCTGCGTCCCTTCGTCTTCTTCTGGGCGGGCTTGGTCGGGTTCCTCCGCGTGCTGCACGGGGCACACTGGCCCTCGGACGTGGTCGTCGGGGCGCTGCTCGCCTACCCGGTCGCATACGTGGTGACCACGCGGTTCTGGGGCGTCCGCGGGCTCGATTGGGTGTGGTGCCGGCTGATCGATCGGCGGGCCTCGCCCAAGTTCCCGGAGATGATCGCGCAAGAACCACGCGCCTAGACACGCCCGTTCCGTACACTCGGCGCCATGACCGCCGACCCACTGACAACGCTCCGCGCGCGTTTCGACGCCGCCATCGCCAAGGCCTTCCCCGACGAGGACCTCGGCACCATCGACCCGCTCATCACGGGTGCCAAGAACCCGCAGCACGGGGATTTTCAGGCGAACGTCGCGATGTCCCTCGGGAAACGACTGCAGAAGAAGCCACGCGACGTCGCGCAGGCGATCGTCGATGCGATCGAGCTCGATGACTTCTGCGACGCCCCGGAGATCGCGGGCCCGGGCTTCATCAACCTGCGCCTCAAGACCGATGCCCTGGGCGATGCGCTCGGAGCGATGCGCGACGCGGGCTTGGGCGTGCCCGCGCCCGAGCGCGTCCAGCACGTCGTGGTTGATCTCTGCGGCGTCAACCTGGCGAAACAGATGCACGTCGGGCACCTCCGCGCCACGGTGATCGGCGACGCGATCGCCCGCCTCTGGGAGCGGCTCGGGCACACCGTCACGCGTCAGAACCACTTCGGTGATTGGGGCCTGCCCATCGCGATGGTCACGGGCGTGCTCAAGGCCCGGCGCGACGCGGGCGAGCTCAACATCGAGGACCTCTCGCTCGCGGACCTCGAGAACGCGTACCGCCTGGCACAGCTCGAGTCTTCGCGGGGCCAGGCGGAGATGCGGGCCATCAAGAAGCACCAACTCGGGCCCAAGGCCGAGGCGGAGTGGGAGGACGAGTTCACCCAAGGGACCGCCGCCCGCGAGAGCGCACGAGAGTCGCTCGTTGCGCTGCAGGAGGGTGACCCCGGCATGCGCGAGGTGTGGGAGCGGATCAGCCGCGTGACGCTGGACGCCTGCTTCGACAACTGCCGTCGGCTGAACGCGAACGTCACGGAAGCCGCGACCGCGGGCGAATCCACGTACCGGTCCGAGCTCGGGCAGGTCGTCGCGGACCTCGAGTCTCGCGGTGTGGCCGAGGAATCCGACGGCGCGCTCGTGGTCCGTCTCAACGAGTACGGCATCAAGGAACCGGCGCTCATCCGCAAGCGCGACGGCGGGTTCCTGTACGCGACGACGGATCTCGCCGCGATACGCCGGCGCGTGCGTGGGCTCGGCGCCGAACGCGTGATCTACGCGGTGGACGCGCGCCAATCGCTGCACTTCCGTCAGGTCTTCGCGGCGGCGCTGAAAGCCGGCTACGCGACGCGCGCCGACGGCGTCGAAGCCGAGCTCAGCCACGCCGCCTTCGGCATGGTGCTCGGCGAAGACGGCGGGCCCTTCAAGACGCGCTCGGGCGACAACGTCAAGCTCAGCGACCTGCTCGACGAAGCCGTGGAGCGCGCCGAGAAGGCGGTCGCGGAGAAGAACCCGGACCTCGACGCGGACGAGCGTCGCGCCGTGGCGCGCGCCGTGGGCATCGGCGCGATCAAGCACGCGGACCTCTCCAACGAGCGATCGCGCGATTACGTCTTCGGCTTCGACCGCATGCTCGCGTTCGAGGGCAACACCGGGCCTTACGTCCAATACGCGGTGGTGCGGACGGGCTCGATGCTGCGGAAGGCCGAGGAGCGTCTCGGTGTCACGCCCGATGAGCGGGCGACGATCCTGCCCGAAGCGCCCGAAGAGCGGGCCCTGTCTCTCGCGCTGCTCCGGTACGCCGGGGCCCTGGAGCAGGCGGCGATGCACGCCGAGCCGCACCGCGTGTGTACCGCGCTCTACGAGATCGCGTCCTCCTTCAGCAGTTTCTTCGCCTCGTGCCCCGCGCTCGCCGCCGAGGATGACGCGACCCGAGACTCCCGTCTCGCGCTGGCGGCTCTCACCGGGCGGGTCCTCCGGGACGGCCTGGGCGTGCTGGGGATCGAGACGCCGCATCGCATGTGATCCGCTCCCGCACAACAATTTTTGCACTCTGATCGGGTTCTGATTGTGACGGTTGTGCGGGTGAACCCGGTGCGGACGTGTCTGATGCGTGATAGAGCGGAATGCAGGCGTGGTTGCCCCGTACAGGTGCCGATACGGGACTAGTCGCGGAGGCGACGGGTGCGCAGGGTGTGCCTGCATACCGAGCAATTACCGAATTGAGCGGACTCACATGGCACTTTGGCCTCAGATTCTTCGGCATCGGGACGTTGGGAGCGCAAACTCTCTCGTGTCTATTCCGCCGAATCCGGGCGTTTGTGCTTGCGGGTCTGCCCGGATCACGGTATTTGTTCATACTGGATAATGCCGCGGTGCGCGGAGGAACGAGAGCTGCATGTGGAGGGCAGCCCGCACCGTTGGTTTCATACCTGACCCCCCCGTGGAGGTTCTCATGCAGGTTGGATGCTGTATTCGCCGGACGCTTGCGTCGTTCGGCACCGTCACCGCTGTGGCGCTCATTGCTGCGACTGGTTTCGCAGGCAACGAGCCCATTAATCACTCTGACAAGGACGCGTCGGCTGCTACAAGCCGCATGACTTCGTCCGAGTCCACCAAGACCACAAAGGAAGCGTTCTACGCGAAGCAGGGCAACCCCAGCCCCCTCGCAAACTCGCAGGCCGACGTGCCTGCCACCGTCATCAACAACGAGAAGACCGAAGTCTTCACCGTTCCCGGTTTCGCTCGTGGCGCGTCCAACCCCGGTGCCGATTCGTGCGCCATGGCGACGGACCTCGACGCCGACCTCACGGCCGGCGCGGGCAGCGTGATCATCACCGGTGACACCACCGGCGGCACGTACATCGTTGACCCCACCATCAACACCGAACTGCCCCTGGCGAGCTGCGCCGGCGCATTCGGCGGCTTCGTCGGCAACGCCGGTAAGTGGTACTCACTCACCGGTACCGGCAACCCCTTCGTGTTCGACGGCTGCAAGGTTGGCACCACGTTCGACACCACGTTCTCCGTGTTCACCGGCGACTGCATGACCGGCCTCACCTGCGCCGGCGGCAACGACGACGCCTGCGGCACCGGCGGCCCCGCCGCTAACTTCGCCTCGACCGGTTCGTTCAACACCGCGTTGGGCACCACCTACTACATCCTCATCCACAGTGGCGATGACGGCACCGGCACCCCCGCCCCCGAAGGCCTGTACGACTTCACCATCTCCGAGGGCATGATCGTCTCGGTCGATTGCACGATGGCTGACGCGGTCGAGTCCGACCCCATGTGCGTCGGCTCCGCCAACCCCGGCGACGACATCAACGGTGGTTGCAACGCTGGCGGCACCCCCGGTGTCGATTTCGACGAACTGGTCATCGGCCAGAACTGTGGCATCATCTCCACCGAGTCCGTCGGTGGTTCGCGTGACCTTGACTGGTACACCATCACCATCCCCGCTGGCCCCGATGTCGAGGTGACCCTCGCCGCCACCGGCACCACCGCGTTCAACTTCTTCGCCGTCACCTTCGACGGCGTCGAGGGCACGGTCAACTGCGCCGGCGCGCTCGCGGTCGTCCCCTTCGGCGACGCCGGAGTGACCAGCAGCCCCGACGGTTCCACCGTCACCGGCACCGCGTGCCTCGGCCCCGGCCAGTACGTGGTTGTCATGGGCAACACCGACTTCGCGTCCTTCGACTGCGGCGTCAACGAAACCGAGTACTCCATCGTCATGACCCAGCAGGCCTGCCCCGTCGAGGCGTGCTGCCTCGGTGACGGTACCTGCACCGATCTCACCAACCCCGCCTGCCTCACAATGGGCGGCCAGATCTTCGCTGGTGAAACCTGCGCCTCGCTCGCTGCGGCGAACATGGGTGCCTCTTGCATCGGCTACTGCTGCTTGCTCGACGGCACGGTTGACGACACCCTGAACGCCGACGACTGCGACACCCTGATCACCGGCGGCTCGGCCCGTAGCTTCCTTGGCTACAACCTGACCGCTCAGGAACAGATGGACGCCTTCTGCCCCGTCACTCCTGACAACATCACCTGCGACCTCGCGGACGCCGTCATGACCGACGGCACCCCCGTCGCCGGCAACACCGCGGCTTCGACCTTCGTCCCCACCTCGGCGGCCGGCCTCCCCGGCATCGGTTGTGGCTTCGCCTACACCGACGCGACCGCCCTCTGGTACACCTTCACGGGCACCGGCAACGACGTCACGGTTTCGACCGATGACATCGGCTCCGACTACGACACCCGCATCTGGATCTTCTGCGGCACCGACTCCGTCATGCCCCCGATGAGCGCCTGCGAGTGCCTCTTCTGCGTCGATGGCGACGATGACGGCGGCACGGGCCTCCTCTCGGAGATCACCGTCGGCACCGAGTCCGGCAGCACCTACTACGTCCTCGTTGGCGGCTTCGGCACCAGCGTTGGCAACTTCGTGCTGACCGTCACCGATGACGCGATGAGCCCCTCCATGGACCCCGTCGGCTGCGCGCTCTGCGACGTTGACAACTCCATGGCCGCGTTCGTCGAGATCAACGAAGACTGCGTCTCCGCTCTCGACGAAGGCAACAACGGTTGCGACGACGCCGGCGCGACCGGCACCACGTTCACCGCTGAAGAACTCTTCATCGGCGACGTGGTCGGCGGCAACATCGGCGCCCGCGCCGGTGTCGCTGACTCCGACTGGTACGTCCTCAACCAGGACTCCGGGAACCCCGAAGAGCAGATGACCATCACGCTGACCTCCGAGGCCCCCGTCGTGATGACGCTCTTCAACTACCTCGGCAACACCGGCGACCCGCAGTCCGACGCCGCCGCCGGCGCCAACTGCGACAACGTGGACCTCGCCGGTTTCGTGCTCGCCTCGGAAGTCACTGGCAATTGCGATGCCCCCGCGGTCATCGAAGTCTGCCTCTCCGAAGGCCAGTGGTTCCTCGTGCTCGACGGCGGTCAAACCGTTGACGCCTGCTCCAAGGACGAGTACCAGCTCACGCTCACCTCCAGCGGCGCTTGCGTCACCGGTGTGTGCTGTGCTTCTGACGGTACCTGCACCGACGGTGTGACCGAAAGCACCTGCACGCTGACCATCGGTGGTGCCTTCACCGCCGGTCTCGGCTGCATGGACGTGACCTGCTTGGGCGCTTGCTGCACCCAGGCCCTCGTCCCCGGCGACGCCAACGACTGCGCCGCCACCGATTTCGATTCGTGCCTCGCCGATCCCAACTTCCTGGTTTGGAACGGCCTCGAGACCACGTGCGCTGACATGGACGTTGACTGCGGCACCCGCCCCATCAACGACGAGTGCGAGGGCGCCATCGCTCTCACCACTGACGGCATGACCACCGGGTCCGC
This sequence comes from Phycisphaerales bacterium, assembly GCA_029260475.1. Lineage (GTDB taxonomy): Bacteria > Planctomycetota > Phycisphaerae > Phycisphaerales > UBA1924 > OFTM391. Next base: position 6,974 of record JAJDDE010000208.1, read on the forward strand.
CACCGTCGGCACCAACAACCTCGATAACAGCACCTGGTACTCCTTCGTGGGTACCGGCAACACTGTCTCGATTGAACTGTGCACCTCGGTGGCCGACGGCGACGACGCCAACGGCGACCTTGACACCGCGATGAACATCTTCTGCCAGGGCTGCGACGAGCAGCGCTTCATCGGCGGCGGCGACAACGATGCTTGCCCCGGTGGTAACCAGGAGATCGTCACCCTCTGCACCGAAGCCGGCACCGATTACCTCGTTGAGGTTCTCGCGTTCCTCGGCGAGTCCGGCACGATCAACGTGACGGTGACCGACGACGGCGTGCCCTGCGCGTCCGCCCCGGACTGCTCGCCTCTCGGCGCGTGCTGCACGGACTCCATGTCCAACGCCTGCGTCGAGACGACGCAGGACGATTGCGAAGGCACCCTCATGGGTTGCTTCCTCGAAGGTGCCGCTTGCGGCTTCGAGGGCTACGCCATCGATCAGCAGCCCGCGATGCCCCTCACCGAAATCGGTCCCTCCAGCACCCCGCTGGCTCAGACCGCCGCCGGTATCGCCGCTCTCGTCGATGACGAGGCGTTCGCTGAGGTGCTCATGCCCTTCGACTTCAACTACTTCGGCCAGTTCTTCCCCGCTGGTACCACCCTCTACGTCTGCGTGAACGGCTTCGCCACCTTCGAAGACCTCAACGGCTTCACCGGTAACCTCTTCACCAACCAGGAGGCGCCCACCGCGACGGCTCCCAACAACACTCTCGCCCCCGAATGGGACGACTTCATCACCAACGGCGCCGCCGGCAACGGCCTCTTCGCCGCTGCTGTCGACACCAACGCGGACACGTTCGACGATCAGCTGATCATCGAATGGAACTGCTCGCTCTTCGGCGGCTCCAACAACATCCTGTTCCAGCTCGTCCTCAACGACGATGACACCATCGAGTTCCGTTACGGCTCTACTGGCGGCTTCGGCGCCTCGCCCTCGGTGGGTCTTGAGAACGTTGACGGCACCAACGGCACGAACGTCCTCGGGACGCTCGGCACCATCGCCGCTGACGACCGCATCGTCCTGACCTTCGAGGACCCCGCGGACGCCTGCCCGACGATGGCCTGCGACGTCACCACCGGTGCCTGCTGCACCGACGGTGTCTGCTCCATCGAGACCGAGGCTGACTGCCTCATGGGTGGCGGCCTGTACGGTAGTGACGGCACTACCTGCATGGACTTCACCTGCAACGATTGCTCCGCTGACTTCGATAACGACGGCGACGTCGATCTCGGTGACTTCGGTGTGTTCGGTGCCGCGTTCAACTCCATGACGGGTGACGCGAACTACAACGCGGCTGCTGACTTCGACAACGATGGCGATGTCGACCTCGGTGACTTCGGTGTGTTCGGTGCCCAGTTCAACCGCGCCGACTGCCACGGGCTCTTCCCCGTCGGTCCCTGAGCGGTTGACAACAACGACACTGACTCCCTGAGTCAGAACTCGTAACCACACTCGGGGCCTCCCTATGGGAGGCCCCGATTTTTTTTGCGCCGTGTTTCAGCGCCGGTCCGGTACCGTGTGCCCATGCCGGGAACTGGCGATCGACAAGGCAAGAACGCGCGCGGGGCGGTCGTCAAGACGCTCGAGGGGCACACGCCCACGTGCCCCCGCTGCGGCTACGACCTCAGCGTCTCGACGCAGCTCTGGCCCGACGACCGCTGCCCGACGGGCGACACCTGCACCGAGTGCGGCCTCGCGTTCTCGTGGGGCGAGCTCCTGAACCGGCCCTTCGTCCCCAAGTGGCTCGTGGAGCACCGGCCCTTCAACCCGCTGGCGTGGCTGCGCGCGATGGTCGTGCCGCTGGTGCCCTGGGTGGCGATGAAGTCGCTCCCGCTGGCGCTGCCGCGGCGGGCGCGGACGCTGTGGACGCTCGTCCCGTGCCTTGTGCTGGTGGTGTATCTCGCGGTAGGCCTGTCGATGCAGTCTCACCTGCTCATGCCGTCCCACTCGACGTGGTGGGAGTACTCCATCGAAGACAGTTTCGCGTGGCCACGCATGTTGACGACGGGTGATGCACCGAGGCTTGAGTTCAGTGAAAACTCGGTCTTGACCGTTCCGTTCGCACTCATCGTCGCGCATGCCGTATTGATGCCGCTGACATTCCTTACCATGGACACCACACTGGGCAAGGCCAACATCCGGCTCAGCCACCTGCTGCGTCTGGGCATGATGCACCTGGTCACACTCTTCATGTGGGCACTCGCGATCATCTTGGTCCGAACCAGCGTGGACGTGCTCGCCTCGCACGGCGTCACGGACGAAGCGGGCATGCTCCGTAACCTGCTCCCTGCGTGGACTGATCCGACGGCGCACCCCGAAGATGGGGCTCCGGTGCGGTCCGTGCTGCTCTACGGCTCCTGGGCGCTCGTCTCGTGGTGGGCCGCCTGCCGCTGGTATCTGCGACTGCGATGGGCGCTCTTCCACACCGCAGTCCTCTGGTTCATCGCGGTGCTGGCGTCGATCGTGAGCATGATGCTGATCGGTTCGGCCCTGGATGTACTGCGTTGACATGAACTCAAAGGCGTCATCGCAGGCCACCCTCACCCTCGCCGGCAACACGCCCACCTGCCCGCGCTGCGGCTACGACCTCAGGGTCTCGACGCAGCTCTGGCCCGAGGGCTCGTGCCCGGTCCACGGGATGTGCAACGAGTGCGGCTTGGAGTTCGAGTGGGGTGAGGTGCTGAACCCGGCGCGCATCCCCGTGTGGCTGCCCGAACACCACCCGAGATCGATCCGCTCGCTGCTCAAGGCGATCCCGCGCACGCTCGTGCCGTGGTCCGCGATGCGCTCGCTGCTGCTATCGCTCCCGGTGCGTCCGGCGGCGGCGCTGCTCGCCCCGCTCGTGATGCTGGTGGCGGTGTACGCCCTGGGCATCCTCGCGGTGCTGCTGGTCAATGTGCTGCCCGGCAGAAGCGGGGTCCAATACTGGACGCCCTCGCCTTCGCTAGCAGACGCTCTTTGGTGGCCTTGGAGATGTAACGTGATGGCCGGGTCCACGTATACCTATCGACGCATCGCATCGGTCGTCGGGTTGGTTGTTCTCGTGCATGCCCTGCTGATGCCAGCGAGCTTCCTCACACTCCGCGTCACGCTCAAGCGCATCACGATCCAGAGGTCGCACTTCATCCGTCTCGCGGCGTTGTCGATGATCCCCGTGCTCGCGATCGCGCTCTTCACGATGGGCGCTCGCGTCACACTGGATGCTCTGGAAGTCGCCGGCCTGTACGCACCCGGCTATCGGATGCAGCGGTTTCTTGAGTGGGAAGCCGTCCCTTGGTTATACGACTCCCCCTTGCGAGCCTGGCCCACGCGGTACTTCCTCGTGTACGCGGTCTGGAGCTTGGTCTACTGGTGGAGCGCCTGTCGCTGGTATCTCCGCCTGCCCTCGCCGTTGTTCCACGCGTGTTTGCTCTTCATCGTGGCGTCCCTGCTCACGACCGCCGCCCTCTTCTTCGTGTCCTCTCCCTTCGAGCGATGGTTCATCGCGCTGCTCGGCGTGGTCTACTGATTTCCGAAGGCGGAGGGCAGCCCCTGAACGACCGCCAGCCTCTCCCCTAGACTGCTGCACTTGTCCTGAGATCGCCCCCTCCGCACCGAGGAGCCCCCATGTCCGACGCCCCCATCGCCCAGTCCATCCACGACCTCGTCCACGCCCAGGACCCCGAGGCCGCCTCGATCCTGAAGGCCGAGGGCGAACGCCAGGCCTCGACGCTGGAACTCATCGCGTCGGAGAACCACGCGAGCCTCGCGACGATGCACGCGATGGGCACCTGCTTCACCAACAAGTACGCAGAGGGCTACCCCGGTGCCCGCTATTACGGCGGCTGCGAGCACCACGACGAGATCGAGCGCCTCGCCCAGGACCGCGCCAAGGCGCTCTTCAAGTGCGAGTACGCCAACGTGCAGCCGCACTCGGGCGCCCAGGCCAACGCGGCGCTCTTCCTCGCACTGCTCAACCCGGGCGACACCTTCGCGTCGCTCGAGCTCTCCGACGGCGGGCACCTCTCGCACGGCCTGAAGGTGAACATCTCAGGCAAGTGGTTCAGCCCCGTCCACTACCCGCTCGTCCGCGACGAGAACGACGCCGATTTCGAGCGCCTGGACTACGACGCGATCCGCGACGTGTGCATGGAGCACAAGCCCAAGCTGCTGATGTGCGGCTACTCGGCGTACCCGCGCGTGATCGATTTCGCAAAGTTCCGCGCCATCGCCGACGAGTGCGGCGCCATCCTGCACGCGGACATCGCGCACATCGCGGGCCTCGTCGCGACGGGCGTCCACCCGTCGCCCTTCCCCCACTGCCACGTCGTCACCACGACCACGCACAAAACCCTCCGAGGCCCGCGGGGCGGCCTGATCCTCACCAACGACGCGGACCTCAACAAGAAGCTCAACCGCGCCGTCTTCCCCGGCACCCAGGGCGGCCCGCTGATGCACGTCGTCTTCTCCAAAGCGATCGCCTTCGGCGAGGCGCTCCGCCCCGAGTTCCGCGAGTACCAGCAGCAGGTCGTCGCCAACGCCCAGGCGCTGGCCGGCTCGCTCGTCGAGCGGAACTACCGCATCACCTCGGGCGGCACGGACAACCACCTCATGCTCGTCGATCTCCGCACGAAGGACGCCGAGCTCACCGGCGCCGACGCCGAGAAGTGGCTCGAGGACGCGGGCATCATCTGTAACAAGAACGGCGTGCCGCAGGACCCCCGCCCCCCCAAGACCACCTCGGGCCTGCGCCTGGGCACGCCCGCCCTGACCACCCGCGGCATGGGCCAGCCCGAGATGCAGCGCGTCGCCGAGCTGATCGACCGCGTGCTCTCGAGCAAGGGCACGGACGGTGCGGTGCGCAACGACGTGCGCACGCTGTGCGACGCCTTCCCGCTGCCCGGGCACGGGCAGGCCGTCGGGGCGTGACGACGGGGCGGTAATAAACCCCTCTTTGCCCCCGGAGCGCCCCGAAGGGCGGGCGCGACCGAGCGGTATGATCCGGGCATGAAGCTCATCACCGCGCTGTCCACGCTTGTTCTGCTCCTCACCTTCACGCCTGCGACTTCCCGTGCCGACGAGGGCATGTGGCTCTTCGAGAGCCTGCCCGTCGAGCGCATTCGGCGCGCCACCGGCGTGCAGCTCACCGACGAGTGGCTCGAGCACGTCCGCAAGGCCTCGCTCCGCTTCGACTCGGGGGGCTCGGGCTCCTTCGTGGGGCCGGGTGGGCTGGCGATTACGAACCACCACGTCGCGCGGGGCGGGCTGGTGCGCCTCTCTACGCCGCAACGCGACATCCTGACCGACGGCTACCTCGCGCGCACGCGCGCCGATGAACTGAAGATGCCCGACCTGGCGGTCCGCGCGCTGTGGACGATCGAGGACGTGACCGAGCGCGTGAAGAGCGTGGGGCACGGCAAGTCTCCATCAGAAGCGGAGAAAGCGCGCCGCGCCGAGATCGCGTCGATCGAGACGCACGCGCAGCAGCAGACCGGGCTCGAGTGCGAGGTCGTCCCGCTGTACAACGGCGGGCTCTACCACCTCTACTCCTACAAGCGTTGGACCGACGTGCGCCTCGTGTGGGCACCCGAGGCCGCGATCGCGGACTTCGGGGGCGACGTAGACAACTTCCGCTACCCGCGTTTCTGCCTCGACGCGACCATCGTCCGCGTCTACGAGGACGACGGCGAGCCCGTCTCCCCCGAGCACTACCTGGAGTTCACCCAGGAGGGCGTCGAGGACGGGCAGCCCACGTTCGTCTCGGGGCACCCCGGCTCCACGCGCCGCCTGCTCAGCGTGAATCACCTCGCGTTCCTCCGCGACCACGTGTGGCCCATGCAGCTCGGCTACACGTTCCGTCGCGAGGTCGAGCTGAAGCGCTTCGCCGAGGAAAAACCCGAGCACGCGACGCTGATCAACCGCGACCTGCCGGGGATCCAGAACTGGCGCAAGGCGCTGGACGACC
>JAJDDE010000209.1 GCA_029260475.1 Phycisphaerales bacterium
TGAGCGCACCGTGGAGGGTGAGCTGATCCCGATGGCCCTCGAGCACGGCATGGGCGTGACCCCCTGGTCGCCGCTGAAGGGCGGCATCCTCTCGGGCAAGTACAAGAAGGGGCAGATGCCCGACGAGGGACGCTACGCCGAGGATTCCAAGCATCTGAACGACACGACGTGGGCAATACTCGATGAGCTTGAGAAGGTGGCGAAGGATCGCGGGTGCAGCGTGCCGCAAGCGGCGCTGGCGTGGGTGCGGCAGAGGCCGGGCGTGGATTCCACGATCATCGGCGCCCGGCGTATGAGCCACCTCGAGGACAATCTGGGCTCACTGGACTACGAGCTGACGCAGGCTCAGATGAAGTCGCTCGACGAGGCGAGCCAGCCCAAGCTGAACTTCCCGCACGACTTCCTGGACTTCGTGACCGACGGTGTCCAGAACTCGACGACGGTGAATGGGAAGACCTCGAATGCGTGGGACGCGGGGCCGAAGGATGACGGCGAGCGGTGGTGAGCATGGTGATCGGGCAGTTTCGAGGCGGTGGACGGGGGATCAATCTCCGCGAGATGTACGAGTTGCTCGCGATGGCACCGGAACTCCCCGTGGCATCGTTCATCGTCGTGGTTCTGCCGGGCGTGATCCTCACGATGGTCCGCACGAAGAGCCCGCACACGCTCGACTGGGAATTCGCGATCGTGAGCGCCGGACTCGCATTCATCGCCGGGGGGCTCGCTGGGGCGATCGCGCAGTCGGTGAATCACGGCAAGCCGATCTGGTGGGCGTCGGCGGCGTATCTCATCGCGATGTGCATCGCACTGTTCGTCTGCGGGCATGGCGTCAAGCACGCGCTGTGGATCACCGCGGTCTCGGCGGGTGCCGGCCTCGGTGCGGCGGGGGCCTGGAGGTTCGCGGATACGCTCTTCTGAGCAATATCAAGGCGGTTCAAGGGCCGCGAGCCGCCAAGCCGATGACCCGATGATGCCCGAGTTGTCCGAACTGATGATAGTGCTCGCCGGTCCGCTGATGATGAGCGTCGTCGCGATGGGTGTGATGGCGTTCTTCGTGAGCCCGGCGCTCGCTTGGCCTATGGCGCTGGGGCTCTCGCGCGAACGCACATTCGGGCAGCGGTTCTCACGAGCCTTCATCGCGGCCACGATCGGGCTCTTCGGCGCGACGCTCGTCGCGATGATGGACCCGCACTTCGCGTTCGTCCTGTCTGTCTACGCGCTCATCGTCCTGATGATCCTCCTCTGGAGCGGCGAGAGCGTCTACCGCTCCGTCGTCGGCCTGCTCGCACCCTTCTCGTTCATGCTGCTGCTCTACCTCTTGCTCACGCTGGGCGTGGTCGTCGTGCTTGTGTCCACGCGGCTGTAGCGCGCATACCCTCAAGGATGCTCACAGCCCAATTCCTCGCGTCCGAATTCGACTCCGCCAAGCCCTACGCCGACCACGTCACCATGGGCAACGAGCAGCAGCACGCCGGCTGGGCTCGCATCCACGAGCAGGCGACCCTCACGGACGATTGCAAGGCGATGCTCAGCGGCTTCACGCGCCAGATGAAGGTGCTCGTCTCCTCTGGCGTCTGGTGCGGCGATTGCGCACAGCAGGTGCCCTTCCTCGATGTGATCAGTCGGGCGGCGCCGACAGGGCTCGTTGATGCGCGGTATGCCGATCGCGACCAGCACGCGGAACTGGCGGAGCACCTGAAGATCTGCGGCGGCCTGCGCGTGCCGGTGGCGGTCTTCATGGCGGAGGACTTTGAGTTCGTCAGCCTCTTCGGTGACCGCACGCTCACGCGCTACCGCGCGATGGCGGAGCGGTCGCTGGGGGCGGCGTGCATGGTGCCCGGGGCACCGCTGCCGGACGACGAGGTGAACGGCACGCTCAAGGACTGGGTCAACGAGGTGGAGCGGGTCCACATCCTGCTGCGATTGTCGGCCCGACTGCGTCAGAAGCACGGGGACTGAGCCCCGGTCTTTCGCCGCGCCGGCGCGGTATTCTGAGGGCGTGATGCATCTCACACAGACCGAGCGGGACCGCTTCGACGCGATGGTCGAAGAAGCGATCGCGCTGTTGCCCGACGAGATCCGTGTGCTGCTCGACGAGGTGCCTGTGGTCGTGGAGGATGCGCCCTCCCGCGAGCTGTGCGAGACGTTGCTGCGTGAGTGGGGGGTCCAGGACGATCCGGAGGAGACGCCCGAGCGTCTGATGGACGAACTGTGCGGCCTGCACGACGCGACGCCCTTCACCGAGGAGACCGTCGAAGAGCCGACCCGCGGCACGGGGCACATCATGCTCTTCCGACGCGGGATCCTGAACGAGGCCGGCGGCTGGAGCGCGGGCGAGGAGATCGTCTTCGAGGAGATCGGCGTCACGCTCCTCCACGAGATCGGGCACCAGTTCGGGCTCGAGGAAGACGACCTGGACAGGCTGGGCTACGCGTAGGCGAAGAAGAATCGAACGTTGATCAGAACACCAACGGTGCGGGCGATGGTCCGCCCAAACCAAGGAGAGCCGGGATGCTGAAGCGACTGATGACGGGCGTGCTGATCGGGCTCGCGGGGATAGCGAGCGTGGCGCAGGCCGACGTCGCGTACATGGAGCTCGACGGCCCGATCATCGAGCGCGACCCCGCGGGCTCGGGGCTCTTCGCGGACCCGGACCAGCGCACGCTGCGGCAGTTCATCCAGAGCATCGGGGCGATGGAGGGGCGGGCCGACATCGACGCGCTCGTGCTGCGCATCAAGGGCGGGTTCGCGATGGGCGGCACGCAGGTGGACGAGGTCGGCGTAGCGCTGGAGTCGCTGAGCGACTCGGGCACGCCTGTCCACATCTTCGCGGAGAACTACGGGCCGCTGGAGGTGCTGCTCGCGAGCTACTGCGACGAGGTGCTCATGCAGCGTGGCGGCGGTTTCAGCTCTCCTCGCATCTACATGGAGGAGATGTTCCTCGCCAGCGCGATGCGCAAGGTGGGCCTCGAACCGAGCTTCGTGCAGGTGGGCAAGTACAAGGGCGCCGAGGAGATGATGGCGAATTCCGAGCCCTCCGAGGCGTGGGAGCAGAACATCTCGGGGCTGCTCGATGCGATGTACGCGAACCTCACGCGGCGCATCGGCGATGGCTTCGATCTCAAGCCCGGGCAGGTCGAGAACGCGTTGAAGGAGACCTTCTGGGCCGACGGCGAGCATGCGAGCGGGGCGGGCCTGCTCGACGCGGAGATCGACTTCCTCGATCTGCGCGAGCACCTGGAAGATCACTACGGCGAGGGCTTCGGGTACGAGCGAGACGTCTGGGCGAGCCGCGGGATCGAGCGGCCGGACTTCGAGAGCATGGGCCCGCTGCAGGCGATCACCACGCTGCTGAGCATGCTGTCCTCCGAGTCCGCGCAGCGCAAGACCTCGCGCGACACGGTGGCGCTGCTGTACGTGGACGGCGCGATCGTGGACGGCGAGTCGTCCAGCGGCGGCCTCTTCGGGGGCGCATCGGTCGGCAGCGTGACACTGCGCAAGGCGCTCGCGCAGATCGAGAAGGACGACAACGTGAAGGGCGTGGTGATCCGCATCGACTCGCCCGGCGGGTCGGCGATCGCCTCAGAGATCATCTGGCAGGGCGTTCGCCGCGTCGCGGAGGCGGGCAAGCCGGTGTGGGTCTCCGTCGGGTCGATGGCCGCCTCGGGTGGGTACTACATCGCGGTCGCGGGCGAGAAGGTGTATGTCACCGAGGGCTCGGTCGTCGGGTCTATCGGTGTCGTCGGCGGCAAGGTGGCGATGGGCGGTCTGTACGAGAAGCTGGGCATCAACGTCGTCGCCCGCTCGCGCGGCCCGCGCGCGGACCTCTTCTCGAGTCTCGAGCCGTGGGAGGGCGAGCAGCGTGCGTTCATCAAGCGGATGATGACGGAGACGTACAACAAGTTCGTGGGGCGCGTGGAGGCGGGGCGCGAGGGCATCGATATCTCACGGACCGCGGAGGGCCGGCTCTTCCTGGGCGCGGGCGCGGTAGAGATGGGCATGGCCGATGCGTTGGGCGGAGTGGACGTGGCGCTGGGCGACATGGCCCGCGGGCTCGGTCTGCGCGAGGGCGCCTACGACGTCTTCGAGTACCCCGAGCCGCTGAGCTTCGAGGAGATGCTGCAGAGCGCGATCCCCTTCGCGAGCGCGCCACCGGTGGGTGCTACCAGCGAGATCGCCGGCCTCATGCGCGAAGTGCTGGGCGAACGCGCGTGGCACAAGGTCGGCACCGCGGCCCGCGCGGTGATGGAGCTGCGCGACGAGCCGGTGGTGCTGACGATGCCGCGGGTGCTGATCGAGCGGTGAGAGGGATCGGCTAATGGTGCCGTGCTTGTCATCCTTCTCTCGCAGAACGGGATCGGAAGGCGCAAGCTCAGGCGTCGTGTTCCGGTTCGAAACGGAACTCGTAGGCCAGCGGTCGGAGTGCCGCGCTGCTCGGCTCGAAGGGGTGGATGCAGCGTGTCTCCCCTCCCGAGCACGTTGGCTCATCGGATCGCGTCAACTCGATCTCTTTGACAACAACGAGCGCGTATTCATCGGGAGCCGCCTGTGCTGATTCGACCTCTCGTCTCGTCACAAGAACTCGCTCGCCCCTTCCGGTAGTCCCCTTCACCTCGACCTTGATCGTGCGCCCATTCGCTCTAAACACCAAGTCATACGGCTTCGACTTGTACGCCCAGCGATCGAGTAGTTCCCAGCCGTCGCGCTCTAGATATGCGATCGCTTCGCGCATCGCGTGGTGTTCGATCGCTCGGCGTTCGTCGGCGTTGGCGCAGAAGCCCTGGCCGCCTTGCCTACCGTCGATCCCATCATTGAGATCCTCAAGAACCGCGGATTCGGGATGCTCAAGGAGGTTGTCGCCCTCATATTGATCGATCCACGCGAGTGTTTCGTCCCACCACTTGGGCGGATCCGGCTGGCCCGAATCCGAGTGCAGATAGCGGAGGTTCGCCTGCCCGAAGCGCCCTTCGCCGCGTGTAGGGACGCGCATAGTGCGGCAATTGGCCGGCAGGAGCACGGCATCCTCAACGCGGCACATCGTCTGCCATATGCCATGATCGCTTGACGGTGCGGGTTGCTCTTGGGCGTGCACAAGTGCGTTACGGTACCACCCGATCACCCGTTGCCCGCCTTGGTCCGGTGCGGTGGAGGTCCACACCACGAGATCGACACGGCGCGGGTCTGCGTCGGAGGAAGGATCGACTCTATGTAGGTTGATCCGATTGCTTGGGAGCGAACTCACGAATCCGTAGAGGTGCCCTTCGTGCGGAAGGAATGAGGTGACCTCAGCGCCCACGTATTCTTCGTTGTACTTACCGCCACCGATTGGCTCTTCGGTCCCGTCGTAGAGTTTGGTCCAGCCGACTCGATACAGCACCGCCCGGAGTGGTGTGCGTTCCATGATTGTGCTCCCAAACCGCATCTGAGATGCGGATCGCATGATATCGGGCATCGACGGTCCTGTCAGCCCTCCACCGCCTCGAGGTCTTCCTCGCTTGCACTCATGTTGGTGTACACCTTCTGCACGTCGTCGTGGTCCTCGAGCCCATCCACGAGGCGGAGCACCTTGCCGACGTCTTTGCCCGTAACCTCCGCCTCGTTCCCGGGAACCATCGTCAGTTCCGCGTCTGCGAGTTCGATGCCCGCGTCCTCGAGCGCCTGCTTGACGGTGAGGTAGGCGTCGGGGGCGGTGGTGATGGTGAAGCCGCCCTCTTCTTCGGCGACGTCCTCGGCGCCCGCCTCGAGCGCGATCTCCATGAGCTTGTCCTCGGAGGCCTCACCCTCCTCGATCGAGATCACGCCCTTCATCTCGAACATGAACGCGACGGAGTTCGCGTTGCCCATGTTCCCGCCCGCCTTGGAGAAGATCATGCGCACGTCGCCCGCGGTGCGGTTGCGGTTGTCGGTGAGGCAGTCCACGATGATCGCGACGCCAGCGGCGGCGTAGCCCTCGTAGCGGACCTCTTCCCAGTTGTCGCCGCTCTCGGTCAGCCCCGCACCCTTCTCGATGGCGCGCTTGATGTTGTCCTTGGGCATGTTCGCGGACTTGGCCTCGTCGATCGCGTAGCGCAGCGAGAGGTTGGTATCGGGATCGGGCCCGCCGTCTTTGGCGGCGACCATGATCGCCTTGGAGCATTTGCTCCAGACCTTGCCGCGCTTCGCGTCTTCGCGGCCCTTCTTGTGCCTGATGTTCGCCCATTTGCTGTGCCCAGCCATGGTGGCGGCTCCTCGCTGCTCGTGATCGTGTGTGTGTATGTCGCTTCCGGCGGGGAAGCGGGAGGGGATGGTATTCAGGGACCGGCGGCCTCGCCCGGGTCCTGCTCGCCCGGTATGGGCGGCGTGAAGCCGGGGCCGTGGGGCGGGGCGATGGGGGGCTCGTCGCCCACGCCGGCGGCGTCGATCTTGGCCCGCAGCGCGTCTCGGAGATCGATGTACTCGCGGGTCGATCGCGGGAACTCGTCTCGCGCTTGCCCCGGGGCAACGCCCTGTTGCTGCAGGAGCCGCTCGGTGAGCGGGAGCGCTCTCGCCCACGCATCGAGCGCTTCCTCGCCTCGCCCGGCGGCCCAGAGGGCATCGCCCAGGTGATCGCCGATCACCGGCGCGCTCGTCGTAGCTCCCGCGGCGGAGGCGAAGCGGTACGCCTCCCGGAGCAGATCGATCGCGCCCCGCTGCTGCTGTGCGTCTTCGAGCACGCCCAGCTTGTAGAGGACCCACGCGTGGGAATCGATGAACGAGTGGTTGGTGGGCGTCTGCTTGTACGCGAGGAGCGTCATCGCGCGGGCCTCGTCGAGACGCTCGCCTCGCTCGGCGTAGCGGTAGCCCAGATCGTTGTTGATCGAGGCGCTCTTCGGGCTGATCCGCAGGCCCAATCGAGACAGCGCGTCGGCGCGAGCGACGTCTTGTGGTACGTCTTTGTCGTTGAAGGCGTAGGAGAGCGCGTGCGCCTCGAGCGCAACGATCTCGATGTCCACGTTGTTGCGCACGTCCTCGTTGACCAGGAAGTTCGAGGTGAGCTTGGCGTAGAGCGCGGGCATCGGGTCTTGGAGGTTGAGGAGGGTGTCCACGATGTCGCGCCCGTGCTCGCCGGGCGACAGCTCGAGCCCCGGGCGTGCGAGGCCGGAGATGAGATCGAGGGAGCGCCCCATTGCGGTGGCGCTCATGCGCGCCTCGGGGGTGTCGTAGCCGGGAGGCGACACGCTGTTGGACTCGACCACGGCGCGAGCGGCGAGGTTCATCGAGGCGTCGTAACGCTCCATGCGTACCGCCTGGGCCCGCTCCGAATCGCGTTCCTCGCGGTTGACGATGTCCGCGACGGTTTGGGCGTCGCTGAAGAGTTCGGTGGCGCCGATGAGCGCGAGTTCTGGCGCGCGCTCGGTGTGCCGGGCCATCGCGCGACGCGTCGCATCCAGCACCGCGTTGATGTCCGGGTGGGCCGAGGCGAGCGCGCGGATCGCGAGCTCGTCGGCCTCGAAGGGCGTCGTTGGGATGCCCGCGTGCAGGCGGATGATTACCGGAGTGACGTCCGCCTCGCCCGGGCGGCGGGAGGCCGCCTCGCGGAAGAGCCTGCGGAAGAGCTCGACGGACCAAGGGCCGAGGTCAACGCCCGTCCGCTCCGCGTGCGGCAGCAGCAGATCGAGTTCTTTGGAGAGATCGTCGGGGTCGCCCAAGCGCGCGAGGATGAGCGCCCGGTCCTTCAGGCGATCGATGGAGTCCGGGAAGCGGCGCAGGCGGCGCAGCGCGAGCGTCTCAACCTGCTCGGGTGAGCGGGCGTGCTCCGCGTAGACGCGTTCGAGTTCTGTTGCGATGAGCAGGTCGCCCGGGTTGTCGTCGTACCAGAATTCGAGCGTGGAGATCGCACGCCGCAGGCGGTTGCGCTGGATGTGGACCTCCGCGAGCAGCGCCCGGAGGTGCGAGAGCGCGGGTCGGTGCTCGAGACGCGCCTCGAGCCACGCCTCGGCGCGGGCCGATCGATCGGTCTCCAGCCACAGATCGACGAGTGCGCGTACAGGCAGCGGATCGTCCAGGCGCTCCTGAGCGAGATCCATGAGCAGGCCCTCGGCGATGTCGGCGTAGCCGCGGCGCAGCGCCTCCGAGGCGCGCAGCACGCCCGCGTCGTGCGGTTCGTCCGCCAGGGCGAGCAGGCGAGAGGAGGCCATGGCGTACAGCTCGACGCTCGGCTCGGGGCCCTTGGGGGCGTGCAGCATGACCAGCGCGCGGAGCGGTTCGCTCGCCTCGGGGACGGCGCGGTGCGTGCGCATGAGCAGCGTTGAGGCGACGCGGAGATCGCCCGCGTCCTGCGCGATGCGGGCCGCGAGCATCGATCGACGCACGAAGACGGGCTCTTGCGTCTCGTCGGTGTTCTGCAACGCCATCAACGCGCGCTCCGCGGCCCTCTCGTAGTCCGCGCCCGCCCAGAGGAGCAGCGCGCCGAGTTCGAGACGCTGCGCCGTGTCGGTCTCGAGGGAACCGCCGACGGAGCGGAGCAGCGCGTAGTCGCCGATGAGATGGAGCGTCCTGGCGCGTGCCGCGAGGAGCGCGGGGTGGGCGGGGTCCTCGACGAGGCGCGAACGGACGAGCCCGTCGCCCTTGCGTGCCCGCCCGAGTTCGCAGTAGAGGTACGCGCGGATGGCGACGGCCTCGGGGCCCGGCTCGAGCGCCTCGGTCTGCTCGAGCAGCGCATCGGTGTCGGTGGTGTTCCGCAGCATCTCGGTGACGAGCGTGTCGAGAGCGAGCGGGTCCTGGCGCACACCCTCGAGCGCGGCTTCGAGCGAGAGGCCCAGGGCCTCGCGCTGGGCGGCGCGGGTGGGCTCGCCGAGAAGCGCCGGCACACCGGCGTGCTGCGCGTAGGAGGCGGCCGCCTCGAAGACGGTGCTGGCGTCGTCCGGTCGCCCCGCCTCTTCGAGCAGGTGCGCGAGCGTGCGGAGCATCAGCGCCCGCGCGCGATCTGTGATCGCGGTTCGGTTGTCATCGAGCGTGCCCGCGAGGACCCAGAGGTCATCGGGCGTCCCCGGCGCTCCGTGGGCGAGCAGCAGCGCGAGGCTGTTGCGGTTGTCGGTATCCAGAGGATCGAGCAGCAGCGCGCGCCTGAGCAGCATCGCCCCACGGAACCGGTCGTTCTCCGCGTGGGCGATCTCGGCGCCGAGTGAGAAGAGCTGCGGGTGCCCGTTCTCGAGAAGAGCCGATGCGACGCGGAGCTCGTCCCAAGCTCGCCGGAACTCGCCGTTCTGGAGCGCCGCCCGCGCGTTGTCGATCGCCGAGCGGGCTGCCTCGGGCATCGCTGCGAGTGGCGCGGCGTTGGCCGGGGGTGAGATGGACGACAGCACGCCCTGCAAGGACGCGTCCTGCGCGGACGCGATAGGGGCCAGGGCGAGGATCGCGCCCAGCACGAGGCCGGCTCGCGTGTGCCCGCTGTGGCTCATCCCTTGCGTCCCGAGGCGGGCTTCTTGGTCGTCTTTTTCTTGGAATGCGCGGGCGTTGCGGGCGCTTTCTTGGTGGTCTTCTTGCGTCCCGATGCGCCGGCGGGCTTGTCCATCCAGTCCACCATGCGCTGGTGGAAATCCAGCGCGTCGGCCGCTTTCACCTGGCGCTCCAACGAGCCCTGCGCGCTCTCGATGGTCGTGCCCTCCTCGAAGACCTCGGCCTCGATCAGGCGCGCCATCGTGCGTTCGTCGAGCGGGACGGCGTGGGAGCCGAAGGCGACGAGGCTCGTGCGGGCGCTCACGAAGGGGGGCGTGTCGTCGATCGACTCGAGGTACTTGCGCCCCTCGCGCTTGCCCAGGGTCTTCGCGTTGTCCAGCGAGACGGTGTACTCGCGGGCGAAGATGGTTTCGAGGGCGATGAGCATCCGCTCGGTGCGCTCCTGCGCGAGCGGGTAGGTCTTGCCCAGGATCTGTGTGATGTCTTCCACGCGGGTGACGCGGAGGTCGTTGTGGTTGAGCACGCTGTCCATCAGCCGCTTGTACGCGCTGCGGGCGCGGGTGAGTGGGGCCTCCCACAGCAGGAAGCTCAGGACGAGTTCGCCGATCGCGTCGATCGCGCCCTCTTCGTTCTGGGTCGGGCTCTCGACGGGGCTCGCCTTGGCACGCTTTAAAAGCGATTCGATCATCGACGCGGGGTCCTGCTTGCTCACGTGTCGTCGTCTCCCGGGGCTGTCTCGGAGGGGGGGGTGGAATGGGCGGTGGAGGGGGTGTCGTCGGCGGGGGGCTGTTCTAGGGCTGTACCGGCGTCGGCGAGCGCCGTCTCGGCCTTCGCCTTCGCGATAGCCTCGAGCACCGCCGCCTGCTTCTTCAGCGAGGTGTCGAGCTTGAAGACAAACTCGGGCACGCGGTGGATCGAGACCAGCTCGGCGGCCTGGCGCCGGACGTGGCGCGATGCGTCTCGCAGCGCGTACCACGCGAGCTTCTGCTTCTTCTCGGGAAGCACCGAGACGCTGAAGACCGCGGTCTGCATGTCGTCGGTGACCTTCACGCGGGTCACGGTTATCATCGTGCCCTCCAGGCGTGGGTCAGCTAGGCCGTCGTTGATGACGGACTGCGCCGCGCGGTGGAGCACGGAACTCATCTGCTCGGTGCGTTTGCTCACGAGCCCTCGCCCTTCTCCGCGAGCTCTCTGAGCATGCGGGCTTCCAACTCGGTGACGGTCTCGATCGCGGGGGCGTCGGACTCCTCGTCGATCATCTCCGCGCCCGTCACGCGCCGGCGGCACACGCCGAGCTCGCCGTCCGTGAGGGCCCGCAGCTTCTCGGTGCAGGTGTCCATCACCTCGTTGCACCGCGACGGATCCCTCGCGACGACGCTCAGCCCCATCACCGCGCGACCCAGCGCGTCGTGCGCACCGACCTCCGCGACGCTGACCTGGTGCTCGCGGTGCAGCCGGTCTTTGACCGAGCGCACCACGGAACGCTTGTCCTTCAAGGACCGCGCGTCGTGGACGAGGAGCTCGAATTGCATCACGCCGATGAACATGGTGAAACAGACTCACTCAGAGCGTGCGTGCGATCTCGTTCTTGATGAAGCACTCGAGGATGTCGCCCGCCTTGATGTCGTCGTAGCCGGCGATCTTCATGCCGCACTCCATGCCGTTGCGGACATCCTTCGCGTCGTCCTTGAACCGCTTGAGCTGCTCCAGGACACGGTCCTGCTCGATGACGATGTCGTCGCGGGTGACGCGGATGAGCGCGTGACGCTCGATCTTGCCGTCCGTGACGTAGCAGCCGGCGACCGCGCCAACCTTCGAGATCCTGAAGACCTCGCGGACCTCCGCGTGACCCAGGATCTCCTCGCGGATCTCCGGCTCGAGCAGGCCCTCGGCGGCCTTCTTCACGTCGTCGACGATGTCGTAGATCACGCGGTACGCACGGATCTCGACGCCCTTCTCCTCCGCCAGCGTGCGGGCACGACCCGACGGGATGACGTTGAAGCCCATGATGACCGCCTTCGACGCCGCCGCGAGGCGGACGTCCGACTCGGTCACGCCACCGACCGCGGCGTGGAGCACGCGGACGTTGATCTCGTCGTTGGAGATCTCCTGGACGGAGTTGCGGATCGCGTCCACCGAGCCCTGCACGTCCGCCTTGAGGACGATGAGGACTTCCTTCTTCTCCATCTCCGTCATGTGCGCGAACATGGAGTCGAGCGTGGTGAGCTTCGGCGCCGCCAGGGAGCTCTCGCGCTCCTGGTCGCGGCGCTGCTCGGCGGCTTCCTGCGCGAGCTTGAGCGTCTTGACGGTGTAGAACTTGTCGCCGGCGTCGGGGATCTCGTCGATGCCGGAGATCTGCACGGGGGTGGAGGGGCCGGCCTCCTTGGCGCGTGCGCTCTTGTCGTTGGTCATGTCACGCACGCGACCGAAGCCGCGGCCCGCGACGATGAAGTCGCCGACCTTGAGCTGACCCTGCTGGACGAGCAGGTTCGCGGTGGCGCCGCGTCCCTCCACCATCCGGGACTCGATGACGGTGCCCGAGGCGTAGCCGCCGAAGTCGGCGGTGTACTCGTGGATCTGCGCGGTGAGGTCGATGAGCTCCAGGAGTTCCTGGACGCCCGTGCCCTTGGTCGCGGAGGTGAAGACCACCTCGGTCTCGCCGCCCCACGCGGTGGGGTTGAGCTCGTGCGCCGCGAGTTGGCCGTAGATCTTCTGGAGGTTGGCCTCTTCCGAAGCGCCGGGGAGATCGATCTTGTTGAGCGCGACGATGAGCGGGACGCCCGCCGCCTTCGCGTGGTTGATCGACTCGATGGTCTGGGGCATGACGCCGTCGTCCGCCGCGATGACCAGGATGATGATGTCGGTCATCGTGGCGCCGCGGGAGCGCATCTCACTGAACGCCTCGTGGCCCGGCGTGTCGAGGAAGCAGACCTGCTTGGCGTCGTCGTCCTCGGAGACGTTGACGACGAAGGCGCTGGTCGCCTGCGTGATGCCGCCGGCCTCGCCCGCAGCGACGTTCGCGTTGCGGATCTTGTCGAGCAGCGACGTCTTGCCGTGATCGACGTGGCCGAGGATGGTCACGACGGGGCGGCGCGGGCCCTGGTTGATGGTCTCGCGCTGCTCGAACTGTTCGATCACCGCGCTCTGTCCTGTCTTCACGTCCTCGACGACGAGATCGATCTCGTAATCGAGCATGATCTCCTGCGCCTTGTCCACCTCGATGCCGGCGTTCACGTTCGTCATGATGCCCTGCATAAAGAGCTTCTTGACGATGTCCGCCGCCTTCACGCCGGTCGCGGCGGAGAGGTCCTTGATCGTCAGCGGGGAGGAGACTTTGACCTCGCCGCCCTTCTCAGCGGGGGTCTCGGCCCGGTGCTGAGACTGCTTGGACTTCATCTTCTGGTCACGCCGGCGCTGGCGGAGGTAGCCCTCCGAGCGGTTGAGGCGCTGCTCGCGTTCGATCAGGTCTTGGGCGCGCCAGACGCCGCCGCCTCCGGTGCTCTGGCCGCGACCGCCACGCCCGCCGCCTCGTCCGGCGTCCTTCGGGCCATCGTCACGACCGCCGCCGCGACGCTTGTTGCGGCGGCCTGTGTCGGCTCCGCCAGCGGCGGGGACGTCCTGAGGCATCATCGGGCCCGCGGGGCCACCCGGCCCGCTGGGGCCGCGGTTCATGTTCGAGCGCGGCTTGCGCGGCTCGGGGATGCGATCGGGCTGCTCGATGCGGATCACCTTCGGGCCGCTGAGCTTCGCGGGTGTCTTCTTCTCGTCTTCCAGGCGCGTGCCGACGGGCTTGATCTCCGTCGGACGCTGCGGCACGTTCTGCGGCGCGACCGCGACGGTCCGCGGCTTGGGCGGCGCGACGGGCTGCGTCGGCTGCCTGGGCGCCGCGGTCGGGGCGGCTGGCGTGTCCACCGGCGCGGTGGGCGCTTCGGGGGCTTCGACAACGGGCGGTGCTGCGGGCGCTTCGGAGACGGGCTCGGGCGCCTCAACGGGCGCTGCCTGAGGCTTCTCGGTGGGAGCGGCGGGCGCTTCGGCCTCTCCGTTCGTGTCCGCGGGCGCAGCGGTCGCCTTGGTCGCCGCTTTCTTGGCGGTGGCCTTCTTGGCGATGCGCCGGGCTCGCGGCTTGGCCTTCACCTTGTCGAGATCGACCTTCTCGGTCTCCTCGACGGCTGTTGCCGTCCCGCCGTCACCGCCACTGTTGAACCACTCGCGCACCGTCGCTTCGAGTCCGATCGAGACGGAGGACATGTGGTTCTTGATGTTGGGGATGCCCTCGGCCTTGCACTTTGCAACGATGGCCTTGGACTCCACATCCAACTCTTTTGCAATCTCGAAAACGCGCTTCGCCAAGTGGCTCTGCTCCGGTTGGAAGGATCGGTTGGTGTCGGGGTCGGGGTGTCGAGTACGAATCAGTCTCGGGGATGGATCAATCGGTGAGGCGCTGGCGCGTTATGCGCCCTTGCCCTCGTCGCTGTCGCTCGCGTTGTTGAGGATGGCGTCGGCCTGCGACTCGGCCTCCTTGGCCGGTGCAGCGTCCTCGCCCTTGGGGGCCAGCGCGGGCATGCTGCCGACAGAGAGGATCGCGGCCGCTGCGAGATCGGAATCGACCTCGCCCTCGCCGCCCTCGAGCACGTGGCGGGCGGCTTCCAGCTCCTCGGCCTTGCGGCGTTCGTTCTCGACCTTCTCGAGAGCCTGCTGCTCGGCGACGACCTTCGCCTTCTCGGCGGCGGTCGTGAGCACCTGCTCGGCGAGGTCTTCGGAGATCTCGAGTTCCGTGCCGATGACCTCGGCGCCGACCTCTTCGATGTCGAAGACGCTGACGATGCCCAACGCCGCGAGGCGGTCGAGCTGCTCGTCGGAGATGCCGTCGAGGACCGAGAGGGTCTCGGACATGGTCTCGAGGCCCTTGTTGAACTCTTCGGGGGTGAGGATGTCGATGTCCCAGCCGGTCAGACGGGCCGAGAGGAGCACGTTCTTGCCCCGCTTGACGATCGCCAGCGAGAGCTGATCGTCGTTGACGACCACGGTCGCGCGCCCGAGCTCGAAGCAGAGGCTGACCTCCGCGATCTCCGCGGGCTTGAGCGCGTTCTGGATGAGGATCTGGCTGGACTCGTTCCAGCGGACGATGTCGATCTTCTCGCCGTTGAGCTCGTCCACGATGTTCTTGATGCGGCTGCCGCGGACGCCGACGCAGGCGCCGACCGCATCGACCTTGGAGTCGATGGAGCTGACCGCGAGCTTGGTGCGGAATCCCGCCTCGCGGGCCATCGCCTTCACCTCGATGATGCGCTCGTTGACCTCGGGGACTTCCACCTCGAACAGACGCTTGATGAAGTCGGGATGGGCGCGGCTCAGCACGATCTTGATCTGGTTGCCCGCGTCGCGGACGTCCAGGATCAGGCAGCGGATGCGGTCGCCCGGGTGGAACTGCTCACCGGGGATCTGTTCCGAGCGGGGCATGAAGGCCTCGGCGCGGTCGATGGTGACGACCAGGGAGCCGCCCTCGTACCGCTGGGCGGTGCCCGTCACAACCTCGCCGACGCGTTTGATGAACTCGTCGTAGACGCTGTTGCGCTCGTCCTCGCGGAAGCGCTGGATCATGACCTGCTTGAAGGTCTGGGCGGCGATGCGACCGAAGCCCTCGGCGTCGAGCTCGAAGGGCTCCTCGTGGCGCGTCATCTCGATCACGCCGGTCATGCGGTCGATCGTGCACACGAACTCTTCGGGGTCGATCGTGTTGTGCTTCTTGCGGGCGGCGGAGACCATCGCCTGCTCGAGGTCCGTCAGCAGGAGCTCACGATCCACGTTGCGCTCACGCGCGATGGAGTCAACGAGTCGGAGCATTTCCTGAGTGTTCATACGCTTGCTTCTCCTGCCCGCGTCCGTCGCGGGCGTCCTGCGAGAGGTCGGGATGTCGGGATGTACTGAATCCGGAATCAAAAAGAGTCAAAAACCAAGACGAGCCACACGCCGCGAGAAAAACGCGGAGGTGGCCCGTGGACGCACGAGGCGCGGGGACGTCGCTCTGACTTCAAGTCACCTCATAGAGGCCACTCCAAGCGCCTGAGCGACCCGACCACCGACCGACGCGCTCATAACAGAGCACGCCTGGACCATAGAGGGGGCGTCACCGTGCATCGATTTGAACCACGGGTGTCATCATCCACGCACAGCGCTGTGGGGCGGTGCCGCGATACCGAACAGGCCAGTGTAGCACGCCGATCAAGAAAAACCGCGACCGACACGCCTTGTGGCTCCCCCCGGCCCGGTTGTGCGAGACACGCCCGCCTGCGACGATGCCCCTGTGCATGACGCGATCGAGACGAATCTGGCGGGAGAAGCGGGGGCGGTGCTCGTGGTGCGCCTGCCCCCGGATCTGAACCACCTGACAGCAGACAAGGTCCGAGCCTGCGTGGAAGCCCGTCTCCCAGAGCACGACGAGGCGGGAGTGGTGCTCGACGCATCATCATTAACGCTGATTACGTCCATCGGGGTCGCCGCCCTGCTCCAGGTGCAGGAATTCACCCGTAACCGGGGTGTGAGGCTGTGTCTCGCTGGGCTGACCGGAGAGGCGATGCACTTCCTCGAGATGTTGCGGCTCGAGGATCGGTTCGAGCGCTGCCAGGACGTCGAGAGCGGCCTGCTCTATGCCCAGACCGGGCAACGCTGATCCCGCACGGGTGGCGCTCGCGGATCAGTAACGGTCGTCAACGGTGATCGGGCGGATGACCCGGAGCGCGCGATTGCCGCGATGCTGACCGAGCTCGACCAGGAGCTTGGGCTCGCCCTCCACGTACATCACGCTGGGGGAAGCCACGTTCTTCTCCGTGGTGATGATGTCGCCCACGCTGAGCTCGACGAGGTCTCGCATCGTGATCGTGGTCTCCGCGAGGATCGCGCTGGTGTCCAGCGGGGCCTGGCGGAGCTGGCCCCGGATCGACTGCTCGTACCGCTCGCCCGTCTTGTTCTTCGGGGCGCTGAACCAGCTCTGGGCCGCCAACGCGTCCATCAGCGGCTCGATCACCGCGTAGGGGATGCACAGGTTCATCGTGCCTGCCCGGTTGGACATACGCATCTCCAGCCCGACGACGACCACCACCTCGTTCGGCGGCACAATCTGCACCAACTGCGGGTTCGACTCCGAGCCCGAGAGCGCGAACGTCAGCTCCGCGACCGTCGCCCACGCCTCCTGCAGCGAGTCGATGCAGCGATCGATCACCTTGGAGATGAGCCGGTTCTCGATCGCCGTCAGCGGGCGCTGCGGGATGAAGAGTTCCTGGTTCGTACCGCCCAGCAGGCGGTCGATGATCGGGTAGATGATCAGCGGCGAGATCTCGAAGCAGATCTGGCCCTCCAACGGCTCGGCGGAGAGCAGGTTGAAGCTCGTCGGGTTCGGCAGCCCCGCGATGAACTCCGAATAGGTCATCTGCTCGCAGCTCGAAAGCTTGACCTCCACGATCGTGCGCAGGAACGAGCTCAGCGACGCGCCGGCGGCACGGGCGAACGTCTCGTGCAGCGTGTGGATCGCTCGCATCTGGTCCTTCGACACACGCTCCGGGCGTTTGAAGTCGTACGTCCGGACCTCGACGTTTTTGAGATCCTTGCGGCTGCGCGAGAAGATGGCCACGTCGTCGTGACGCTCCTCCACCTCACCCGAGTCCACCGCAGCCAGCAGGGCATCGACTTCACTCTGGTCGAGGATGTCGTTCATGGGGCTCCGGGCGGCGGGGGGACAGAACAGACGAGGGAGACACAGCGGGCGCAGAGCGTCCGCAGACGACGGGCGTCACCCACCAGATATCGGGCTCGCACCGCCCCCGCCTTGAGGCACGCATCGGAGCTCGCCCGCCTGAAACGGCGTTCGGGAGGAACAATCGGGGGCTCGGCGGTGATTAGAGTGTCACTATGAGCATGAGAACCGCGATCAAGAACCCCCTCGCCTTCAGCACCCTGGTCCTGGCGCTGAGCGTCGCCGCCCTCTTCGCGCCACAGGCGTTCGGGCAGGGTTCGGAGTCCAAAGAGGCCGCCGCCCCGCCGCCGGTGAGCGTCGGGCTGGAGTTGGAGGACCATGAAGCGGTCGCGGGTGAGACGATCAAAGGCGTCCTCACGCTCGTCCATCAGGAGGGTTTCGCCTCCTGGCCCGCCGACGCATCCCTGATCCCGAGCGACTTCGGCCTCGCGACGCCGCTGAGCTTCGCACTCGACAGCACAAGCGCCGCGTTCGCGACGCTCGACAGCGTCACCTACCCCGACCCGGTGCAGCGCACGACCACCGACTCGTTCCTGGGCGGCGAATTCGACGTCCTCGGCTACGCCGGCACCGTCGAGTTCCCCGTGATCATCACGATGACGCAGGACACCGAGGCGAGCACCATCACCTTCGATATCACCCTCCAGGCCTTCACGAAGGAGTCCGAGGGCGAGTTCGAGACGATCAGCGTCAGCGCCGCCCTGAACAACCCCAACGCGCCGCAACCCATCGTCGCCCGCGCCTCGTTCTTCGGCATCCCCATGCCGGACTTCACGACCCCCTCCGGCACGCTCCTGCTCTTCCTCTTCGCGGTGATCGGCGGCTTCGTGCTGAACCTCACGCCCTGCGTGCTGCCGGTCATCCCGCTCAAGGTCATGACGCTCACGCAGCACGCCGGTGAATCGCGCGGCAGAGCCCTCTTCCTCGGCGGCATCATGTCGCTCGGCGTCATCGCCTTCTGGACGCTCCTCGGCGCGCCCCTCGCGATCATCGTCGCGGTGGGGGGCGACTTCATCGACCCCTCCGCATTCATCTTCGGCAGGTGGTGGATCACGCTCGCGATCGGCGCGATCATCTTCCTCATGGGGCTGGGCATCATGGGGATGTTCTCGATCAGCCTGCCGCAGAAGACCTACATGATCAACCCGAGCGCAGACAACGCGTCGGGGTCGTTCCTCTTCGGCGTGATGGCGGCGGTCCTGGGCCTGCCCTGCTTCGGCTTCGTGGTCGCGCCGTTGCTCGCGGGCGCCGCGACGATGCCCCCGCTGTCGATCCTCATGGTCTTCGTGGGTCTGGGCGTGGGTATGGGCGTGCCATACCTGGTCTTCAGCCTCTACCCCAAGCTCCTCGCCTTCATGCCCAAAGCGGGGCCCGCGAGCGAGCTCATCAAGCAGATCATGGGGCTGCTGCTCATCGCCGGTGCGCTCTTCTTCGTCGGCGCGGGCATCAACAGCCTTTACAAAGCACATCCGTTCCTGAAGGAACAGCTCGTGCTCTGGCTCATCACAGGCACCGTGATCGGCGCGGGCGCGTTGCTGGCGTACCAGACGGTCAAAATTACCAAGAGCCCCGCCAGACGCTTCGTCTTCGTCGGGCTCGGCCTCCTCATCATCGCGGCCCCCGTCGCGGTCGCGGTCCAGGCCGGTACCAAGGCCCACACGAAGTACGAGCGTGAACGCGACCTCGCTGAAGACGCCGCCAAGAACGGCTACACCACCGGCGGCTGGAACACCTACTCCGCCGAAATCGTCGAGAAGGCGGCGAATGCCGGCGCGGTGATCGTCATCGACTTCACCGCCGACTGGTGCATCAACTGCAAGTTCCTCAAGGCCCAGGTGCTCGAGGTGAAGCCGGTAGACCCCGTCCTCTTCGGTCCCGGCGTCGTCCCCTTCAAGGCGGATATCGACTACCCGGAAGCCAAGGCCTTCCACAAGGAGCTCGGTTTCACGGGCATCCCCCAGCTCATGATCTACGGCCCGGGCCTCGAACAGCCCTGGATCTCCTCCGGATACACCCCCCAGCAGGTGCTCGACGCGATCAAGCAGGCCCAAGGCTGAGGGCGGTGCAGGCGGTGCCGGGCCGAGAACCTCGCCCACGCCCTCGAAACGCCTGATCTCTTGACCGGGCACAGAATCAGGGCTACGTTTGTCTCCCCGCAGGCGAAAGCCCGCGGGTTCCACCCCTGCGTGTGTAGCTCAGTGGTAGAGCGTCACGTTGCCAACGTGGCCGACCATTGAGACAAGGTAAGGGTAGTTGGTAGCCTGCTCAGCTGTCAAGATCTACCTCTAAAGACCATTTGTCGAGATCAAGAATAAACACCATTGTGTACAGGATCCTGCCGATCGCGTACAAGCTCGGTGCCATTTTGTAGTATACCGACAGTGCGCATGCGGGCGACTTCTCATGGAGAATTACTCTGTAGTATTTCTCTGCGTTTATAATATCGATCTCACGATATTTGGGAACGTATGCATGGATGCCTCGTTTGAACACGGTTACCTGCTGGGCCCTTTCTAGCAATTCCTGCTCGTCCTGAGAATCCTCTGAGATCAAAATACTGTGTTGTGTAAGAGTACTTGCTATGTATTCCGCCTTATGGATTACGTGATCAATCGAGATTGTTTGGGGATGATCGCTCGATATGGTTCCGATATCGGATCGAATTTGATCGATTTTTTGTTTAACAGTTAGTGCCAGGCAGTCTTGCAGAGTGAGAACGGTGTAGCGACTCGTATAAGGCTTACACTTAATCAGATTCTTAGTCAACGCCCGCCTGAACACATCTAATTTGCCTGGCGTGTATTCGTCTGAGTGCTGTGTCACGCGATACAGAATCGCGGCGTCGAGCGAGGAGTTTTCATCCATTTTCTTTGGATCGAAGTTCGCTGATCGTGCTGATAGCGCGTTGAGCATTTCGCATGCGTGGGTGTAGTATTGCCATGCGATGATATCCGCCGGAGCCTGATGCAAATCCCCAACGTGAAAAAGATCGCCACGTATGCGGTGAGCCGTCATTGCATATTGATATTGCTCGTTGTCAATAAGATCCATGTGCTTCAGGGCCTTCAGCTTGTCCTTAAAGTACTGGCTCTGGGCGAGGTCCTTAACGTTTTTCGGAAGAGCCTCGGCCTCGCCGGACCAGAGCGTCATCGCGACATACTCATGGACGAGTAGTTCGACGACGTTGTCGATTAGGATTAACGCGAGTCTCTTGTGTTGATTTGTGTGCTCACCCAGGAACTTGCCGGCGAGCAAGAGTTGTTCAACATGCTGAGAAATATCCGTTGTGTGTGGAAGCACGCAAAATCCGCTTATCGTTTATTTTCTTTAAATCAAGGCGGGTTCGCCCTGTGTTTGTTTCTAGGAGAAGCAAGAGTGTACCACATGGACTTCTCGGGGCAATGTGTCTCTCGGTCTTCTCTTTATTGATGGCGTTGGGCGTTGGAGTTTTGCAGTTGAGTAGCCGGTGCATTGCGTCATTGATCTACTCCACGATCGACGGCCTTTTTGCAGTGCGAGAGTCCGGGGTTGGGGTGAGATTAGGATGATTCATGAACGGTTGCGAGATCGAACTTGATGAATCGAGCACGTGAGATATCCGCTGTGCCTCGAGGAGGTCTCGTTGGACGTAATGCTCGGTCATCCGAACGGTTCGGTGTCCTAGTACTTGGCGTGCGATCTCATATCCGAACTCACGCGCGATACGGGTCGCGGCCAGCCGTCGCAGCTGCGACGGGGTCCAGATCTCGACGCCAGCCAAGACAGCTGCACGCCTGACGGCTTGTCGGTAGCCGCTGGACGAGTACGGTCTTCCGTGACGACTCGGGAAATACAGCCCCATATACCCCGGCGTCGGGAGCGATTGCATCACAGATCGCGGAATCGGAACGATGCGGGCGTGTCCGTGGTGTTCGGTCTTGTGCTCGACTGGCCGGTAGATCACCGCGCCGCCGCTCCGCTCAATCCTGTGAGTACTCATCGTCAGAAGCTCGGAACTCCTCATGCCCGTGAGTGCGTGAATGCGGACCGCTCTCTTGAGGGTGTTCGGGAGATAGGCGATCGTCGCCGGTGCGGCACTCCATCGAACCGCCCAGGTAGTCCAGGCGGACGACGTGAGCCCAGACCCGGGTCTTGTCCTTGGTCTGGAGGTTGCGAACGTCGCCATCTTAGGCGTTACCGGAGAGTACGAGCTGCATGCGAGAACCCTTCTGGGCCAGGCATGCAGAGTGCAGACGCGTCTGTCACGGGATCACTGGCCCTTCTGGACCAATAAATGAAAATGCCCCCGCATTGGGCGGGTTGGCGAGCTCAGGCTTGACTGGACGGGTGTCCGGGGCAATCATGCTCGGCCTCCTCGCGGTTTACGCCGCTTGGGGGACCAGCCCTCCGAGGGGGTCTATGACCTCGGAGAGCAGAAGGGTCGGATGAACCATTCATCCGGCCCCTCGCGGGTGTAGCTCAGTGGTAGAGCGTCACGTTGCCAACGTGAATGTCGACGGTTCGAATCCGTTCACCCGCTTTTCTGGCGACCCCGGACCATCCCTTGCGGAAGGCCCGGGGTCGTGTCGTTTTGGGCACCCACGGGCCCGCCGGCGGTAGATTGAGAGACCCTTTCACCCTCGCTCCCGGAGGCCCTGTGCCCAAGTCGATCACCCTCGCCGCCCTCGCGCTCGCCATTCTGCCCGGTCTCGCGCCGGCTCAAGAGGAGCCCAGGCTGTTCCAGCCGCAGGACGTCTTCGAGCTCGAGCGTGCCGGCGATCCGCGGATCTCGCCCGACGGGGAGCGTGTGGTCTACACCCGTCTCGGGTTCGACGTGCTCACCGATCGCTCGACGAGCGACCTCTGGATCATCAACGCCGACGGCACCGGGCACCAACCGCTAGTCGCCCTCGACGGCAACGCCTCGCAGCCGCGCTGGTCGCCCGAGGGGGACCGGCTGGCCTTCGTGTCCTCGAAGGACGGGCGGTCACAGGTCTTCGTCCACTGGTTCGACTCGGGTCGCACCGCGCCGATCACACGGCTCACCGAATCGCCGAGCAGCCTGACCTGGTCCCCCGATGGCGAGTCGCTGGCCTTCAGCATGTTCGTGCCTACGGACAAGGCCTCCGCCGCATCGCTGCCCAGCGCGCCCAAGGACGCGGACTGGGGGCCCGCCTTCGAGGTCGTCGATCGCCTTACCTACCGCGTGGACGGTCGAGGCGGACTGCCGCACGGCAACACCCACCTCTTCGTGATCTCCAGCGAGGGCGGCACGCCCCGTCAGCTTACCTCGGGTGACTTTGATCATTCGGGCCCGCTCTCGTGGTCGCTAACCGGCGACGCGCTCTGCTTCAGCGCCAACCGGCGCAAAGACTGGGAGACCGAGCCCCAAGACTCAAACATCTTCCGCGTGGACGTGAACTCGGGCGAGCTCACCCAGCTCACGGACCGCTACGGCCCCGATGACGCGCCCGCGGTCTCGCCCGACGGCAAGGCCATCGCCTACACCGGATTCGACGACACGCATCAGGGCTACCGCATCTCGCGCCTGTACGTCATGAACGCTGACGGAACAGATCCGCGCGTTATCGCCGGTTTTCTCGACCGGTCCCTCTCGAGCCCCACGTGGGACGCGAAGGGGACGGGTGTCTTTGTGAGCTACGACGACCACGGCGCCACCGCCATCGCATGGATCGACACCACCGAGCGGGGCGCACGATCGAACATCGGGCCTCTCCGCCCCGTCGTGGGGGACGCGGGAGGTCTCTCTCTCGGTCGTCCGTACGGCGGGAGCTCCTTCACCGTCAGCGACGATGGCCTCATTGTGTACACACGGCAGGCCACCGACCGCCCCGCAGACCTCGCGCTGGTGCGTGGGGGCGAGCACGCGCGCACCATCACGCACCTCAACGAGGACCTCCTCGCCCACCGCGACCTCGGCGAGGTCCACGAATTCTCGGCACCCTCCTCCGTCGATGGCCAGCGCATCGAGGGCTGGTACGTCACGCCCCCCGACTTCGATCCGGAGAAGACGTATCCGCTCATCCTCGAGATTCACGGCGGCCCCTTTGCCAATTACGGCCCGCGCTTCGCCGCCGAGCTGCAGCTCTACGCCGCCGCCGGTTACGTCGTGCTCTACGCCAACCCCCGCGGCTCAACGAGTTACGGCGAGGCCTTCGGCAACGCGATTCACCACGCCTACCCGGGCGACGACTACCACGACCTCATGTCCTGCGTGGACAGGCTCATCTCCAGAGGCTTCATCGACACCGACCGCATGTTCGTCACCGGCGGCAGCGGCGGGGGGGTGCTCAGCGCGTGGATCGTCGGCAAGACCGACCGCTTCCGCGCCGCCGTCGTGCAGAAACCGGTGATCAACTGGTACAGCTTCGTGCTCTACGCCGACTTCCCGGCCTTCTTCTACAAGTACTGGTTCCCCGGCCCGCCCTGGGAGCACCAGGACCACTACATGGCCCGCTCACCGATCTCACTCGTCGGCAACGTCACCACGCCAACGATGCTCATCACCGGCGAGCAGGACTTCCGCACGCCCATGCCCGAGACCGAGCAGTACTACACCGCGCTCAAGATCCGGGGCGTCCCGACCAAGATGGTCCGCGTCCCCGATGCGGGGCACGGGATCGCGTCGAAACCGAGCAACCTGATCGCGAAGGTCGCAGAGGTGCTGAGCTGGTTCGAGGAGCACGGAACGGATGCGGACGAATCGCAGGAGTGATGCGAGCGGAGTAGTCGCCGTTCGCGCGGTCAGCTCATGCACTACGCGTCACGAAACTGCTCCGCGTCCAACCGCCGCTCCTCAGAGCGCCGATACTGCTTGGCGATCACCGGCGTCAGCAGCGCCGACAGCATGGTGCAGAGGCCGCCCAGCAAGAGGAATGGGAAGTAGACGTGGTAGGGCTGGTCGCTGAAGACCGCGACGAGGCCGATGATCGCGGCGATCACCCCCAGCACGCCCCACGCGATGTAGTAGCCCAAGACGAGCGACTTGTAGGTCCCGCGCGGCACGAAGTACCCCGCCAGCGGGCCGCCCACGCCTCCGAAGAGCACGCCAACCGCGCCGCCCGCGATGCCTCCGATGAGTCCCGCTGTCTCTGAGTCGAACCAAGGGTCCATGGTGATCTCCTTTTCGGTGTGGGCGTAAGAGCGCCCGGTGTTCAGGTCTGCCCGTCGCGCCGAGCGGTATCGCGGATCGCGTTCGCGCTCGAGCGTGTGAGTTCACCACGCGCCACGAGGTCCGCCAGCAGGTCCGAGAGTGGGTCGGGCGTGCGCCCCTCCATCACGCCCTGCAGCCGCTCGATTGTCCGATCGAGGCGGGCTCGGATCGTGGGGTAGCTGACGCCGTAGGACTTGGCGAGCGCCTTGAGGGAGCCCGATTGCAGCGTGAGGCGGGTGATGAGGTCCAGATCCTCTCGCGGCAGCTGCGCGAGGGGGTGGTTCTGGAGGGGGGACTCGTGATTGTGATTTGTTGAAGTCACTTTGAACATCATACAGGTCGATGAAGCGATGTGCAAGTGAAATTGAAGAATATTCAAGGGTGCGCGTCTGAATCCGCGGGTACCGTCACCCCATGCCCCAGCTCTCCGTCAACATCGATCACGTCGCGACCCTCCGCAACGCCCGCTACCGCAGCGCTCAGCAGGCCGCCCCGGGCGCCTCGCCCGATACGTTCGCGGAGCCCGACCCGGTGCGGGCCGCCCACGAGGTCGAACTCGGTGGCGCGCACG
Source organism: Phycisphaerales bacterium (assembly GCA_029260475.1). Taxonomy (GTDB): domain Bacteria; phylum Planctomycetota; class Phycisphaerae; order Phycisphaerales; family UBA1924; genus OFTM391. The sequence continues at coordinate 24,892 of JAJDDE010000209.1, forward strand.
GCATCACGGTCCATCTCCGCGAGGACAGGCGCCACGTCACCGACCGCGACGTCGAACTGCTCCGCCCGCTCGTCCGCGTGCGCTTCAACCTCGAGATGGCGGCGACCGACGAGATGGTCGGCATCGCCTCAGCCGTGCGCCCGCACAGCGCCATGCTCGTTCCCGAAGGGCGCGAGGAAGTCACCACCGAGGGCGGGCTCGATGTCGCGGGGCAGGCCGACCGTCTCCAGGGCGTGGTCGCGCGCCTCAAGGACGCCGGGATGTTCGTGAGCTGCTTCATCGATGCGCAGGAGCGACAGGTCCGGGCGTGCGCGAAGCTGGGTGTCGACATCTGCGAGGTCCACACCGGCCCCTACGCGCACGCCTTCGCCCAGCACGGCGGCGACTTCCGACAACCCGAACTCGAGAAGGAACTCGATCGCGTCAGCGCGGCGGGGCAGAACATCATCGAGGCGGGCATGCGCTTCAACGCGGGGCACGCGCTGAACTACGCGAACGTGCGCCCGATCGCGGACCTCGAAGACGTAGGCGAGCTGCACATCGGGCACGCGATCATCAGCCGCAGTGTGTACGTGGGGCTGCGCGAGGCGGTGATGGAGATGGTGAGCCTGATCGACAGCTGACTCAGGATGGCATGGTCGAGCGCCGTCAGGCCATGCCACCCGGATCGCTCTTAGATCCCCGGTTCGTTGGGATCCAGGCGCGTGAACCGGCGGGATTTCACACCCTCGCGCGTGCCCTCGCCCGAATCGGTTTCGTGACCGACCATGTACCGGTCCGGCACGCTCTTGCGCCCCTGGACGTAGTCGTCCACGATGTCCGCTGCCTCCACGATGTCGTCGGTGAGGTGAACCAGGTCGAGATCATCGGGCCCGATCGTGTGGTACCCGTCGCGCATCGTCGATCCGACCCAGTCAAAGAGCCCGCTCCAGAACTTCGTGTCCACGCAGACCACTGGGAACGGGTCGATCTTGAGCGTCTGGATGAGCGTGAGGCTCTCGAAGAACTCGTCGAGCGTGCCGAAGCCGCCCGGGAAGATCACGAAGGCGCTCGCGTACTTCACGAACATCACCTTGCGGCAGAAAAAGTAGTTGAAGTCGAGCTTCAGGGTCTGGTAGGGGTTGGGATCCTGCTCGTGGGGCAGGGCGATGTTGAGGCCCACCGAGACACCCTTGCCCTCGCACGCGCCGCGGTTGGCGGCCTCCATGACGCCCGGCCCCCCTCCGGTGATCACCGGCAGGCGACGCTCGGCGAAGATCTTGCCGATGGCACGGGCGGACTCGTAGGTCGGCGTGCCTGGCCCGGTCCGTGCCGAGCCGAAGACGCTGACCGCCGGCCCGAGATGCTGGAGCGTCTCGAAGCCCTCCACAAACTCGGACATGATCTTGAAGACACGCCACGACTCCTGGGCGGCGGGGGAGGGATGGTGCGTAGAAGGGCTGTCGTTCATGGTCTGGCCTCAGGAGCGATGAGAGGTGGCGGTTCGAAGGGCGCCGGGACGTTTCCGAGCGTGTGGTTATCGCGCGGTGCGAGGCTAGGATCATCGACTATGGCAGGCACCGGCAACTCCACCAAAGCGTCCAAACAAACCACGAATACCAAGAAGAAGCGGAGCCGGGCCCCGAAGAAGCCAGCGAAGTCCATCACGACCTTCCGCAGCGCCAAAGAGTGGCTCTACGGGCTGGTGGATGTCGAGCGCACCCGCACGAGCCGTGTGAACCCCGAGATCTTCAAGCTCGATCGCATGAGCGCGCTGCTCGTGAAACTCGACAGCCCGCAGGACGAGCTCAAGTGCATCCACATCGGTGGGACCAACGGCAAGGGCTCCACAGTCCTCATGCTCGACAGCGCCCTGCGTGCCTGCGGCCTCACCGTCGGCACCTACATGAGCCCGCACCTCGAGGACGTGCGCGAGCGCGTCGGCGTGGGCGGGCAGCCCATCAGCCAGCACTTCTTCGCCCAGCACATGGCCAAGGTGGAAGCCGCGGCCAACGCGCTGCCCAAGAAGTACGGGCAGCCCACGTTCTTCGAAGCGATGACCGCGCTCGCGTTCCTGCACTTCGCGGAGCAGGCGGTGGATATCGCGATCATCGAGGTAGGCCTGGGCGGGCGCCTGGATTCCACGAACGTCATCAAGCCCCTCATCAGCGCCGTGGCGCGCGTGGGCCTGGACCACACCCAGTTCCTGGGCGACAACGTCGCGGACATCGCGCGCGAGAAAGCGGGCATTTTCAAGAGCGGCGTGCCCGCGTTGACGGTGCCGCAGGAGAAGGGCGTCGTGGACGCGATGCGCGGGGTGGCGGAGGCCGCGGGGACGACACTTGAAGTGGTGGCCGACGACATCGACTTCTCGCACCGCTTCGAAGCGGGCGAGCGCACGGGGCCGCACGTCCGCGTGGGCCTCGCGTCCTCGCGACGCACGTTCGAGCACGTCCCCGTGCCCCTGCCCGGCGAGCACCAAGCCTTCAACTGCGGCCTCGTGCTCGCGATCATCGACCGCATGGGCGAGCACGGGTTCGAGCTGCCCGAACCGCTGGTCGTGGAGGGCCTCGCCCGGACGGTAGCGCCGGGTCGGATGGAGCTCGTGTGGCGCGAACCGCGCGTGCTGCTGGACGGGGCCCACAACCCCAGCGCGATGGCCGCCCTCGTGCGGACGCTGGGGAGCGCCGCGCCCTACGACTCGATGGTTATGGTCTTCGGCTGCAGCGCCGACAAGGACGTGGACAAGATGCTCCAGGAAGTCGCCAAGGGTGCCGACAAAGTGGTCTTCACGAAGGCCAAGGGCAACCCCCGGGCCGCCGACCCGCACGACCTCGCGAGCCGCTTCGCCGACATGAGCCACAAGATGCACCAGGTGGGCGAGACGATCGACGAAGCCCTCAAAATCGCGGCCCAGGCCAGCGGCAAGGGCGACCTGATCGTGGTCACCGGCTCCTTTTACCTCGTGGGCGAGACGCGCAAGCACCTCTCGCTGAAGGCGAAGCGGGCCGCCGCTGAGGCCTAGGCCCTCTCGCACCGGGGGCTACACTGGCCCCATGCCCGAGACCGAACACCAGAGCCCGTCCCAGCACCAGTCCCAGGACGCCAAGACGCCCTTCCGCTACAACGCGCAGTTCGCTCAGACGATCGAGCGTGCGAGCCAGGAGCGGTGGGAGCAGTCGGCGGTCTTCGAGACCAAGAACCCCGGCGACGACGGCTTCGACGCCACCAAGCCCAAGTTCTACGCGATGGACATGTTCCCCTACCCGTCCGCAGCGGGTCTGCACGTCGGGCACCCGCTCGGGTACATCGCGACGGACATCGTCAGCCGCTACAAGCGCATGAAGGGTTTCAACGTCCTGCACCCGATGGGCTGGGACGCCTTCGGCCTGCCCGCCGAGCAGTACGCGATCAAGACGGGCGTCCACCCCGCGGAGACGACGTCCAAGGCGATCGACAACTTCCGGCGTCAGCTCAAGCGCTTCGGCTTCAGCTACGACTGGTCGCGCGAGGTCTCCACGATCGACCCGGGCTACTACAAGTGGACGCAGTGGATCTGGCTGCAGATGTACGGCGCGTACTACGACCGCGCGCAGAAGAAGGCACGCCCGATCGCGACGCTCGTCGAGGAGTTCGAACGCGACGAGGCGCGCAGCGGGTCCAAGGGCGAGGTGCTGCGGCGGGGCGACAAGGTGTGGGGCGGCGCGCGCCCGTGGGACAAGCTCACCGATCGCGAGCGGCGCGACGTCATCGACGGCCTGCGCCTCGCGTACCTGGGCGAGCAGACGGTGAACTGGTGCCCCAAGCTCGGCACGGTGCTCGCCAACGAGGAGATCATCGACGGCAAGAGCGAACGTGGCGGGTTCCCCGTCGTCCGCAGGCCGATGCGCCAGTGGATGTTCCGCATCACCTCCTACGCCGATCGGCTGCTCGCGGGACTCGCGGACCTCGACTGGCCCGAGTCCACGCGCACCATGCAGCGCGAGTGGATCGGTCGCTCCGAGGGTGCCTACGCCGACTTCGCCTGCGGCAAACGACGCGTCCGGGTCTACACCACACGCCCCGACACCCTGTACGGCGCGACCTACATGGTGCTCGCGCCCGAGCACCCGCTCGTCGATGAGCTCATCCAGGAGAAGTACGGCGACTCCGCCCCGAAGTCGTGGAGGGCCCAGGGCTTCCCCGGTGCTCAGGAGCTCGTCGCGAAGGGAGCCTCGCCGCGCGAGGTCGCCGACGCCTACCGCGCGCACGTCGCGGGCCGGTCGGACGTCGATCGTCAGGAAGCCAAGGACAAGTCGGGCGTCTTCATCGGCGCGTACGCGATCAACCCCGCGACCGACGAACGCGTGCCCGTCTTCATCGCGGACTACGTGATGATGGGCTACGGCACCGGCGCGATCATGGCGGTCCCCGCCCACGACACCCGCGACTTCGAGTTCGCCTCGCTCTTCGGGCTGCCCATCAAGGACGTGGTGTACTCGGGCACGCTCAACGCGATGAAGTACTTCTTCGACCACGTGACCGAGGGCGAGGCGCGTTCCGAGCGGTGGTTCTGGCTGCTCGCGGACCTACTGGGGATCGTGACGCCCGAGGGCGCCGAGCCCGTGTCGTACGCCGACGCCCTCGAGCGAGCGCGCAATACGCGCTCCATGCAGGTCGAGCCGCCCAAGGCGGACGTCGATGCCTCCACGCTCGAGAAGGATGTGCCGGGGATCATCGGTGAGCGGCGCGGCGTCGTCCGCATGCAGTGGATGGAGGCGATCGAGTCCATGGGCTTCGAGACCTTCCAGGAGGGCAAGGCCTGGTTCGACGAGGGCGTAGTGCACCAGAGCCGGGGCGAGGCGTACACGAGCGAAGGCTTCGCGGTAAACTCGGGTCCGCTCGACGGCATGCGCCAAGTCGAGGCGAAGACCACCGTCACGAAGCTGCTCGAACAGAAGAAGCTCGGCGAGCACGCGGTGCAGTTCCGCCTGCGCGATTGGTTGTTCAGCCGCCAACGCTACTGGGGTGAGCCCTTCCCGATCGTCTTCGACGAGGCGGGCGATCATCACGCGGTCGCCGATGACAGGCTGCCCGTCGAGTTGCCGGTGCTCGACGACTACACGCCCCCCGAGAGCGACGACCCCACGCCGCTGCTGGGCAAGGCGACCGACTGGGTGCGCACGACGGCGGGCGCTGCGGGCGTGACGGGCCTGCCCCCCGAGGCGATCGTCACGCGCGAGACCAACACGATGCCCGGCTGGGCGGGCAGTTGCTGGTATTACCTGCGCTATATGGATCCGCAGAACCACGCGCGGATCACGGGCGAGGAGGCCGAGCGGTACTGGACCTCCGGCGGCGGTGTGGACCTGTACATCGGCGGTGCCGAGCACGCGGTGCTGCACCTGCTCTACGCACGGTTCTGGCACATGGCCCTCTTCGACCTCGGGCACGTCTCGACGCCCGAGCCCTTCCAGAAGCTCTTCCACCAGGGGCTCATCACGAGCTTCGCGTACCAGCGCGCCGACAAGAGCCTCGTGCCCATCGACGAGGTCGAAGAGCGGGATGGCGCGTTCGTGGAAACCGCGACGGGCGAGGGTGTGACGCAGACGGTCGCGAAGATGTCCAAGACCCTGCGCAACGTCGTGAACCCCGACGAGATGATCGCGGGCTACGGCGCCGACACCACGCGACTCTACGAGATGTACATGGGCCCGCTGGACCAGTCCAAGCCCTGGAACACCGACGATATCAGCGGGATGTACCGCTTCCTGCAGCGTGTCTGGCGGCTCGTGGTGAGCGAGGAGTCGGGCGAGATGGTCCTGCGCGATACGCCCGACGAATCCACCGAGAAGATGCTGCACCGCACCGTCGCGAAGGTGGGCGACGACATCGAGCGTCTGGCGTTCAACACCGCGATCGCCGCGATGATCGAGCTCGTGAACCACGCCTCCAAGGCGGGCGGGTTCACCGCGGACCAAACGGAACGCTTCGCACGGATCCTGTCGCCCTTCGCGCCGCACCTGTGCGAGGAGCTGTGGTCGAAGCTCGGTAAGACCGAGGCGTTGGCGCTGGTCGGTTGGCCCGAGTACGACCGGGCGCTCCTGGTGGACGATGAGGTGGAGGTGCCCGTGCAGATCATGGGCAAGGTGCGAGCGCGCATCACCGTCGCCGCGGGCCTCGATCAGAAGGCGCTCGAAGAGGCGGCGCTCGCGGATGTGCGCGTGCAGGAACTGCTGGAGGGCAAGACGGTGCGCAAGGTCATCGTGGTGCCGGGCAAGCTCGTGAACATCGTCGCGAACTGATCGGAACAACGCGGATCAGCGGTCGTGTCGGATCCGTTGCGGCTCGTCGCGGGCGCGCAGCTGGCGGTTCTCTTGTTCGGCGCGCTGCGCATCAACGATCCGCTCGCTGAGCACCGCATGGAGGTCGTCGATGCGGAGTGCCGCTTCGTCCATGCGCTCGCGGAGACGCGTGCGTGTCGGCTCATCCGTGGAGCTCGCCAGAGCTCGCCCGAGAGAGGCGAGATCGTCGCGCAGGCGGACGATCTCGCTCACAACGGGCTTCGGGTCGGGCGGTAGTGCGCTCGCGCCGGTCGCGGTGCGGCCGTTCCGGAGCTTGAGCTCCGCCGCGATCTGTCGATCGACGACCGCGTTGTTCGCGCGGACGCGGACCTGCGCGATCATGCGTTGGGGTTGCTGCAGGGCCTTGTTGCCGAGGGCTTGCTTCTCGATCTCCATCAGTTTGGAGTACTGCTGGAAGGATTGTCGCGCCATGTCCTGCGTGCGGCGCGGCGCGTAGGGGTCTAGCACGTTGAAGTCGTTGGTCATCGGTGCCGGGCCGCTCTGGACCGGGTTGATCGCGAGCCGTTGCGGCATGTCGCCCAACGGCTCGGGCCAGAACGAATCCGTGAGCGGCATCCGGGCGTCGGGCTCGTTGAGCATCCCCGTCTCGCGTTCTAAGCGGATGCGGAGAGATTGGGCACGCACGTCGTCGGGGCGAGCGGTCTGCGCGTGGTTGTTGATGTCGCCCAGGGGGACGTTGAGCTCGAGCCGCTCTTCCCGACCATCGACCTCGCGGATGATCGTCATCGCGACCGTCTCGCCCGGGATGCGGCTGAAGACCTGCGTCCGGATCGCACGCGAAGCAACGCCTCGGTCGGCCAGCTGGTTCGGGTCCAGGTCCATCGCGAGGAAGTCGATGCCGTCCACGCCCGTGATCAGGTCGTTCTCGCGCACCAGGTTCTGCTGGACCGCGGGGAAGTTCGCGTTGACGGCACCGACGATGAGCCCGCGTCCGTCGGTGGCCTCGTTCGAGAACGTGATGCCGATCGCGCCGACGGGGAGCGCGGTGTACCGCTCCAGAAGGATCGATTCGAGCGACACACGCTGCTCCGGGCTCAGGGCATCTTCGGTGAGCAGCGACCGCACCTTGGCATCGGTCAACGACGGGTGCTGTGCGAGCGCGGCACGCGCGGCGTCGCGATCGAAGAACGACGGGGCGTCGAGCATCCCGATGATCTCGTCAACGCCGTTCTCGGGTCCGATGTGCCCGTCCGCGCCGTCCTGCGCGAGCACGGTGCCCGCGAGCAGCACGATCGCGAGGGACGAGGTCAGTCGTAATCCGGTGATGTGTCGGGTCGGTCGCACGGGGCTCTCCTCGCCTCAGCCCAGCGAACGGACGAGGCCGTCCGCGTGGTCGCGGATCCAGCGAGTCTTCCGCTCGATCATCGCGAGGAAGACACCGCCATCGATACCGGCGAAGAGACCCGACGCTGCGATCGGTGCGACCGCCTCGGCGATCAGCGTCTCCGCCATGAGCCACGGTAGGGCGCTGATCTCCGCGGAACTCAGGGGGTCGGCGAGCTGCGACTCGTAACCCCTGCAAAAGTGAGTGAATCGGTCGGTATCGAGGTTGTCGGGCCAGGAGGAGGGGTCCGGGCCGCCCTTTGTGAGCGAGAATTGGAGGCAGCCCTGCGCCACATCGATGGCCCGTGGGCCCAAGCGGGCGGCGTCGAAGTCCACCACGGCGCTCACCGCGTGCGCCTCGAAGTGCAGGTTCCCGGGGTGCCAGTCCGCGTGGATCACCTGCTCGGGCCAGTTGCCAAGGCCCTGTTCGTCGGCCTTGTGGGAGGCGTGGGAGTAGAGGGCCGCCAGCTCGCTGGCGGGCTTCGCGGCGTTCTGAAGCTCGTTCTCGATCGTCGCCAACTGGCCCACAACCGTCGGGGAGGCGTGCGGCCCGGGCTGGTGAGCGACGGAGCCCGAGTCGGTGAGCGATTGCAGGTGGCGGTGGCACAGCGCGAGCGCCGCGCCCGCGCCCTCGGTCTGAGGCCCCGTGCCCGCGTACCGCTCACCAGGCGCCCATCGGACCAGCTCGTACAGACGCTCGCCCACCGCGACCATCGGCTTGCCCGACCGTCGCGAGCCGACCAGGGCCGGCGCGGGGAAGCCGGCGTCGGTGAGGTGCGCATGGACACGCTGCGTGAAGCGCACGCGATCGAGGTCCTTGCGGGTCTCTTTGCGACGCTTGAGCAGGAAGAGCCCGTGCGGGCAACGGATGACGTGCTTGATCGAGGCGGGGTCGCCGAGCGGGACGCGGTGGATGCGCTCGATGACGCCCATGTCGTAGTGCGAGAGCGCGATGGCGAGTTCCGCCTCGGGCGGCACGGGCGGCGCCGGGCCCGAGGCGACGGTCTGCGCGGTCCCGGGCTGTGCGCTCGTATCGCTCATTCGACGTTCTGCACCTGCTCCTTGATGCGATCGATCGCGCCCTTGATCTCCACCGTTGCGCGGGAAATGGTCGAGTCGGCCGACTTGCTGGCGATCGTGTTCGCCTCGCGGAGCATCTCCTGGGCGAGGAAGTCCAGCGTGCGCCCGACGGGTCGGTCGTCGGTGTTGTCCAGCAGTTCCTGGTACTGGTCCAGGTGGCCCGACAGGCGGGCGACCTCTTCTGAGATGTCGGACTTCTCTGCGTACACCGCCACCTCGCGGATCAGATCCACCTGCTCGACGCGGACGCCCGCGTCCTTGAGCATCGTCTCGACACGGAGCCGCAGACGGCGCTCGTACTCTTCGACGGCGCTCGGCGCCTGTTCCGCGATCACCGCCAGCTTCTCCGCGATCACAGAGCGGTGTCCCATGAGGTCTTCGACGAGGAAGACGCCCTCGCGTTCCCTCATCGCCACCAAATGCAGCAACGCTTCGTACAAAAGGCCCTTGAGGACCTTGCGGGCCCGTTCGATGCGGCTCTCTTCGTCCGTCGGGGCCTGCATCACGCCGGGGAGCGAGAGCAGGGGGCCGAGTTGGAGCGTCACCGTGCCGTCGGCGATCTGCGGGGTCTTGGAGACCTGCTCGATGTAGCTGGAGAGGGCGCCGTGGTTCACCGTCATCGCGGCGGAGGCGGAGGTGTCCGAGACCTTGACGACGCAGGTGATGGTGCCGCGCGTCAGACGCTTGCGGAGGTGCGACTCCACCTCCGGCTCGAGGGCCTGAAGCTCATCGGGCAGGCGGATGTTGGTCTTGAAGTACTTGTTGTTGAGCGAGCGGAGCTCGAGGAAGTAGTGGACGCCGTCGGCGTTGGCGGTCGCCTCGCCGAAGCCGGTCATGGATCGGATCATGCGCGAAGGTTCCTGCTCTGCCGGAAGGGGTGGTGGTGTCGGAAGTGGCGGGCTCAGCCGCCGGTGGACTGGTCGTCCGGCGCGGGGTCGGTTGCCGGTTCGGTCGCGGGCTCCGCGGGGTCGTCGGGCGTCACGGGCGCGTCGTCGCCGGCGCCGGTATCAATCGAGGCACCGAGGCCGCTGTCGGGGCCGGGCACACGATTCGGGTCCGCAGGCGTGAGCGTGATCGGGTTGCCTTCGCTGTCGGTGAATGTCAGCGGATCACCCGCTGTACCGGTGCCGGTCGTAGTGTTGGCGGGCGTAGCGGGTGCCACCTGGGAGGGCGTCACGCTCGCGTCAGCGGGGCGGAGCACGAAGTTCAATCCGATCGCGCAGGCGAGGAAGAGCACGAAGGTGGTGATCGTCGCGAAGGTGAGCGCATCGCCGGTCTTCGCACCGAAGGCCGTCTGGCCCGCGCCATCAGACGCGGCACCGAAGGCGCCGGAGAGGCCGCCGCCCTGCGGGCGCTGGATGAGCACCACCAGCACCATCACCAGGCTGATGAGGACGAAGAGGATGATCAGGAAGGAGTCCCAGGAGAACTGGAAGCCTTGTTGGGCGAGCACGGAGAGAGCGGTCATCGGTCTGCCTTCGTTCGGGATCGGGCGTCGTGGCCCGGGGCGTTTCGGGTGGCCCGGACTATAGAGCGCCGGTCAGGGCGAGACGACGCCCGCTGCCGCTTCGACGATCGAGGCGAAGGCGTCCGCCTTCAGGGCCGCCCCGCCGATGAGCCCGCCGTCGATATCCGGCTGGGCCAGCAGCTCGGCGGCGTTCTCGGGTTTCATCGACCCGCCGTACTGGATGCGGATGCTGTCGGCGGTTTCTTGGGAAAAGAGCCCCGCGAGTACCGCGCGGATCTTCTGGTGGGCGTCCTGGGCGTCCTGCGGGCTCGCGACTTTGCCGGTGCCGATCGCCCATACAGGCTCGTAGGCGACGGTCAGACGTTCTTTCGCGACCGCCTCGTCGAGGCCCGCAAGGGCGCTCTCGAGCTGGTGCCGGTTCACCTCGTCGGTCTTGCCCGCCTCGCGCTGCTCGATCTTCTCGCCGATGCAGAGCACGCAGCCGAGCCCCGCGTCGAGGGCGGCGTGCGTCTTCTCGCGCACCAAGGCGTCGGTCTCCATGAGCACATGCCGGCGCTCGGAGTGCCCGGTGAGCACGAAGGACGCCCCGCACTCCTTGACCATCGCGACGGAGACCTCGCCCGTGAAGGCGCCGGTGGTGCCCGGGTAGGCGTCCTGCGCGCCCACGAGCAGGCCCGCCTTGCGGAGGTCGGGGCCGCAACTGGGCATGTGCAGGTGGGTGGGGCAGGCGCCGACGTCCACGCTGCCCAGGTACGGCGCGAGGGCGGGGCCGAGCGCTTCGGTGAGCGCCTTGGCGCCCGCGTAGTCGGGGTTCATCTTCCAGTTGCCGGCGACAAAGGGTCTGCGGACGCCCATCGGTGCTCGCTCCTCGGGTGGGGGGGTTCGTGAGGCGCGAGTGTACCGCTCAATCGGCGGCGTGGGCCTGGTCGTAGCGTTTCCATATGAGCTTGCCCGTGCTGGAGCCGCGCGCGTCCGCCAGCGTCGCGGCGAGGGCCCAGAGGTTGGCGTCGCCGGTGCGGGCCGCTTGGCGAGCCACGCGGGCCTGCATGCTCGTCAGGCTGGCGGACTCGAGTCCGAGTGCCTTGTGATCGATGGGGTTCTCGCGCAGCTCCGGCTGGTCCTCGAGAGCCTCGGCGAGGTCGCGGGCGGCACGCTCGATCTGACCGTCCAGGGCATAGAGCACCGCCGCGATGCGGAGGTTCGAGCGGTCGGTGGAGTCCTCATCGCGGTCCTGGTCGCGTTTGAGATAGATCGCACCCGCTCGGTTCATCGCCTTCTCTTCGATCGCCACGAGCGCCGGGTCCTTCGGTTCCGGTTCGATGCGTACGGGCTGCGCCAGGAAGAGGTCGTAGTTGATCAAGCGCGGCAGCTCGAGCAGCGGCGGGAAGGAGTACGTGGAGCGGGAGGTGGTGTAGTAGGAGTCCTCGAAGATGTTCCGCGAGCCGCCGGTGCCGTAGACGCCGTTGCCAAAAACGCCGGTGTTGAAGAAGCCCGAGCTGTTGCGCTCGCGCGAGCCCTGGATGATCAGGCCGTCGTTGGCTTCGAGGAAGTCTTCGGCGGTGATGATCGGGCGCACCACGCCGTCGTAGTCGATGAACGAGAGCGTGCGGGCCCGGTTGTTCCGACGGATGGTGTCGGCGAAGTAGCCGCGGCTGTACCAGTAGGAGATCAGGTTGTCCCAGGTGTAGAAGCGGTCGCGCACGAGCGTGGGGTCGAAGAGGCGCGCGTAGCCGCCGTCGAGCGGAGGGACGTTCGAGAAGGGCGCGTTGGCGATGGGGTTGTTGCGGATGGCCCGGTAGCGCATGACGCTGTCGCCGGGCACCGTGGCGTTGTCCTTCGCGTCCGTGCTCTGGGCGGGAGGCGCGTCATCGGCGGGCTCACTCTGGGCGGGTTGGCTCTGCGCGAACAGCGCCCCGCCGGTGACGGTGAGGCTCAGGGTCCATATGGATGCAGCGAAACGGGGCATGGCGCTCCTTCGATCAGACACCCGATTGTTCGCGCCCCGGGTCTGCGGAGCGCCCACGTCCACCCGGAAAGGCGGCGCGAGTGGGGCCAGGCCCACTCAAGGGGTACAGACGCATACCCGCACGCCCGGTTCGCGCCCCATGTAGTCTGTTCTGCACGCGAGGCGGCGGAGCCCCTCAGCACCAGCCCGGTTGGAGACCACGCATGGACGCACGCCAACGAACCCCGACCACCTCCCTAGCGATGATCGGCGTCCTCGCGCTCGTCTTCGCCTCGGCGATCGCGGGCTGCTCGATCTTCAACAACTCGGGGGCACCCTCCAAGCCGATCTACGTCTCGGGGCAGACGGGCGACGTCCTGACGGTGCCCTACCCCAACGGCGTCTACGTCGAGAGCGACAACAACACCGCCGACCTCTACTTCACCACGATCCCCGGTGTCGGTGAGCCGGGCGTCAGCATGAAGGGCGTCAGCGGCTCTGTCCTCCACGTCCACATGTTCCTGAAGCCCCGGGCGGGCAAGACGCCCATCGACTTCACCGCCTCCAACGTCACCATCACGCACATCCTCGTCGCCGAGGGCGCCGTAGGCGTCTACGGCGGCGCGGGCTTCATGCTCCCCTCCAGCGACCCCGGTGCCTCCACCTTCGGCGGTGCGCTCCGCGACGTCACCCTCCGCCCCACCTCGCGCACCGACGGCTTCTCCGACCAGCTCGGCTGGAACGAACTCGCGGGCACGCTCCGCGCCTCACGCGACCCCGAACGCGCCTCCCAGATCGCGGCGTGGGTAGACGCGGTGCTCGCAGATGATCGGCTGGTGGCGACGGCGGAAACCGAACGCTAATCGGGCCTCAGTGCTCGTCGTACCACTTCAGAATCGTGCCCTCGCACGCCCCGCGGTAGAGCGTGCGCAGCGTGCTCTCGGGCAGCGCGTGCCCCGTGAGCGTTGGGGCGCTCATCTCGTCGTGCCGGTCCGGGTCGATCATGTGGAGGTCCGGGTCGGCGATGGGGGACTCGCCAGTGCGCCCGGTTTCGAGCATCGTGCGGTACGCGTAGTACCGGCTCGCGTAGAGGTCGAACGCCTCCTGGCGGCTCGACGCCTGCGTGCCCATATCGCGCGGCCCCGCCTCGTCCGTCAGGTGCTCGTCCATCGTCACGATGTCCGAGCCGTAGAGCACGCGCCCCGCAAAGCGGTTGAGGAACCCGAGCAGTTCGTCCGTGGGGTGCTTGCTGAGCTCGCGGACCATCCACTTGGTCGCGCTCGTGTCGATCACGAAGTTGGGATGGCGATCGAGGAAGCCGGAGAGAAACCCGAGGTCCTCGGGCCAGCCGCCCATGTGCGCGATGAGCCAGAGGCGCGGGTACTCCTCCCCCAAACGCTCTAACGCGTCGTACTGCTCGGCCTTGGTGCCGTACCACGCACTGTCGGTGTACTTCGATTCGAACCACGTGTCCGGGTCGGCGATGTGCACCATGAAGGCCATGTCGAGGCTGGCGGCGTGGTCCATCTGCTTGCGCCGCCAGGGGTGGTCGAGGGTGACGAGCTTCGGGTCCAGCCCGTGGTACTTCATCATGTCGCGACCGCGCGGGCCGCACCAGAACTTGAGCATGCGGGCGCCGAGCCCGTGCCAGGCGGTGATGTTGTCCATGTAGCCCTGGGTGTGGGCGTGGGCGGGGTCGTGTGAGGTGTATTCGGGGACCGCGACGAAGCGGATGCGCTCGCCCATCGCGTTCTTCACGCCCTCGGCCTGAGCGAGCTGGGTCTGGCTGAAGGTGAGCTCGACGCCGTAGAGGTCGCAGACCTCGCGGTAGAGCGTGGCGGCCTCCGCCCCGTTGATGTGGGCGTGCGCGTCGATAATCGGCACCACGGGCGGGCCCAGCCGCTGGGCCTCGGCTCGGTAGTCGAGCCCGAAACGGTTGGCAGCAGTGGCGGGACAAGACCCCGCGGACGTCTCGGTGGTGCTCATGGGCCAATCGTAGGGACGATGAGCCCGCACGCCCCTACAGCACCCGTGGACCCCCCCGGACCATGCGTTGGGCAACGGTGCAGGCCATCACCCCCGCAACCGGTGAATTCGCACGGGTGTGGGTGGCGTGGGGCAAGATTCGGGCGAAATGTGTCGAAGTGTGTTGCGGAGTGGGGCATCGTGTCGTACGCTGCTCTCCGAACCACTGGACGGAGCCTCATGCGTGCTTTTTACCGGGCAATACGAACATTCGATCGACGCGAAGGGTCGCCTCGCGGTGCCGGCGGATATCCGTCAGCGCTGGGACTCGACGCGCGACGGGGCGGCCTGGTTCGCGGTCCCCTGGATCGGTGGGCTCGTGCGGCTCTACACGGAGACCAGCTTCGTGAGCAGGGCGGAAGGACTGGGAGGCTCGCTGCTCCCGGACGAGGACGAAGCGGAGCTGCAAGCCACCTTCTTCGGCCTCGCGGAGCGGATCGAGCCGGACAGCGCCGGGCGTATCCGCATGCCGGACTCGATGCGGGAGATGGCGGGGCTCGGCACGGAGGTCGTCCTCGTCGGAGCGGGGGATCGGCTTGAAGTGCGGGACCGTCGGGATTGGGAACAGAGCAAGAAGGACCGGCTGGCCCAACTGCCGGACCTGATGAAGCGGATCAGCGCCAAGAAGCGCGCCGAGGGATGAGAGAGGGAGCCGCGCGTCACCCTAGCGGGTGACGAATGCGGATGACGCCGAGCACGGATCGCTCGGCAGACAAGTGGAGCGGCGGCGCAAGGATGCGTCGCCCCGATCGAGCCCCCAAGGCATCTGAGCGCAAGGACGCGCTCGCCGGCTCCTTCTTCTCGTCACGGAGAGAAGGGCCACCGCCACGGACGGGACCAGTTCGATCAACGCTCTGACACAGAGCGCCCCGCGCCGCCCGAACGCGCCGCGTGGCATTTCCCCGTCCGCTCCCCGCACCCGTGCGGGGGCGGCTTCTGAACCACCACCCTCTGCGGCGATCGTCCACCACCACCACCTTTCCACCACATCGACGCCGTAGACCACCGCGGCCTCCCGTCACTGGGAGGCCGCTGTTGTTTTTGGGACCGATTCTGGGTGGCCGGGAACAGCCGCTCTGGGCTGCTCCCGGGTTCGGCATCGTTGGGGCTTGTGCGGGCTTTCGTGTTTCGCGGGTGCGAGATCGGACATCCCCGGGAGCGGCGAAGCGCCGTTCCCTGCCACCCAGCGCTGTTGTTTTAGTCGTCTGCGAGTTGTGACAACTTGTCTAGGACAGCCGTGGTCACTGTCGAGTTGTCGAGGCGATCTTTGTGGAAACGCCTGTCCCATATGATGAGGCAATGGACGATCGTCGCCTCAGTCTCGGGGTGCTCTCGATCAGGGCCAATGAGGAACGTCGATGCGTAATCGCCGACTTCATCCGTACACACAATGGAAATCAACCAAGGAGCTTCTTCGTTGATCCGCTTCGCGTCTTTGAGACGTTCCCGGACCGAACCCTCGAAGAGCTTTGGGTCAATCGTGTGAGGATTCTCAAGCGCTACCGGATGTGCGGAGACGATTAGATCAACTAGCTCGCCTCGCGTGAGGCTGGTGATTCGGAACCGCTTGAGGTCGAGCCCGCCCATCGTTACCCGTTCTTCGACGCGAAGTCCTTCATGAACCCCACGAGCGCCTCGACGGCCTCCTTGGGCACCGCGTTGTAGAGCGAGGCGCGCATGCCGCCCGCGTCGCGGTGGCCCTTGAGGTTCGCCAGCCCCTGGGCCTCGGCCTGGTTCACGAAGTCGCCCTCGAGATCATGGTTCGCGCAGCGGAAGCAGACATTCATGTTGCTGCGGCTGCCCTCGGCGACGTTGGCGGTGTAGAAGCTCGAATCGTCCAGGAAGTCGTAGAGCACCGCCGCCTTCTCGGCGTTGCGTTGCCCCATCACCTTGAGCCCGCCCTCCTTCTCGATCCACTCGAAGACCTTGCCCATCAGGTAGATCGCGAACGTGTTGGGCGTGTTCGGGCGGCTGCCCTGCTCCATCATCACGTCGTACCGCATGAGCGTGGGCGTGTTCTCGCGGTGCTTGCCGACGAGGTCCTTCCGCACGATCACGAGCGCGCAGCCCGCGGGGCCCAGGTTCTTCTGGGCGCCGGCGTAGATGAGCCCGTACTTGGAGACGTCGATCGGGCGCGAATAGATGTTGCTCGACGCGTCGGAGACCAGGGGCGAGGGGGCGTCGGGGAGTGTCGTGAACTCGGTGCCGAAGATGGTGTTGTTCTCGGTGAAGTGGCAGTACGCCGCGTCTTTGCAGAGGTCGAAGGTGTCCTGCGCGGGGATGTAGCTGAAGTTCTTGTCCTCGCTTGAGGCCGAGACGTGGACCTCGCCGTACATCTTGGCTTCCTTGATGGACTTCTTGCTCCAGGCGCCGGTGTTGATGTAGTCCGCGTGCCCGCCGACGGGCAGCAGGTTCGCGGGCACCATCGCGTTCTGGAGCGTCGCGCCGCCCTGGACGAAGAGCACCGCGTAGTCGTCGGAGATGTTGCCGATGCGCCGGCAGGCGGCCTCGGCCTCGTCGATCACGCGGTCGAAGACCTTGCCCCGGTGCGAGTGCTCGAGGATGCCGATGCCCGAGGCGTCGATGTTCCAGAGGTCCGCGCGGGCCTGGTTGAGCACGTCGTCGGGGAGGCAGGCGGGGCCCGCGGAGAAGTTGAAGATCCGGGCCGTGCCGGTCGCGGTGTTAGCAGTATTGACAGCGCTCATGAGGAGGCTCCGATCGTGGTGACGGCGCCGGGCGCCTTGAGGACGGTGAGGTCGGCGGAGATGACATCGTCGGATTTCGCGCGGATGGCGGCGAGGACGTCCGCCGACGGCTCCTCGTTGAGGCGCAGGCGCGCGCACGCCGCGTGCCCGCCTTCGTAGATGATGTTCTCCATCTCTTCGATGTTGATGTGCGCCGAGCCGATCGCGCCGACGACGTGCGCCAGCACACCCGGCTTGTTGAGGTGGCGCACGACGAGCAGCCGCTTGGCGCGGCTGCGCGCCTCGCGGTTGATCACGTTCGGCGCGTTCCCAGAGTCTCGGTAGGCCAGGGCGATGCGCACGGTCTCAGCGGCGATCGCCTCCTGCGCCTGGTCGGTGGAGGCACCGACGTGGTGCGTGCCGACGAAGAGCGGGTGCCTGGCGATCGCCAGATCGCTTGTGCTGTCCGAGCCGCCCGGCTCGTTCTCGTAGACGTCGAGCCCCGCGCGGATCTTCTTGCTCTCCATCGCTTTCAGCAGCGCCGCCTCGTCGACGACCGCGCCGCGCGTGGTGTTCACGAGGGCCGCGCCGTCCTTCATCTCGCTCAGGAACTTGGCGGAGACCATGTGCTTGGTGTCGGGGTTGGAGGAGACGTGCAGCGTGACGATGTCCGCGCGGCGCGCGACATCGATCGGGAGCTCGGCGCGTTCCACGCCCAGCTCGCGCGCCACCGAATCGGTCAGGGAACGGCTCCAGGCGACGACGGGCATGCCGAAGGCGTGCGCGCGTCCGATGACCTCGCGCCCGATCGAGCCCGTGCCGATCACGCCCAGCGTGCGCCCGAAGAGGCCCGGCGCCTTGCCGTACCCCTTCTTGTCCCACTTGCCCTCGCGCAGGTCGATGGTCTGCTGCGCGATGAGGCGATCGCACGCGAGGATGAGTCCCCACGCGAGTTCCGCGACGGCGATCGAGTTTTTGCCCGGGCAGTTGGCGACGAAGACGCCCTTCTTGCTCGCGGCCTCGACGTCGATCGTGTCGTACCCAGCGCCGGCGCGGATCACGAGGCTGAGGTCCGTCGCCTCGTCGAAGACGCTCGCGGGCACCTTGGTGGAGCGCACCACGAGGATGTCCGCGTCGTGCTCCGAAGCCGCCTTGCCGATGGCCTCCGGCGCGAGGTCGGGCTGCGAGCTGACCTCGCAACCGGCGTCTTCTAAGGCCTTGATCCCCGACGCCTGGAACTTGTCCGCGATGAGTACGCGCATGACCTGCCTCCGTTCTCGAGCGTGTGTCGCTCGGGCCTCATTCTAGCGGGTCGCGCCTCAGTCCAGCGTGTGAACGAAGAACCCGGAGCGGAGTTTCGGCTCAAACCACGTGCTTTTGGGGGACATGATCTGGTCGGCGTCAGACACGTCGATGAGTTGCCCGATGGTGACGGGGGCCATCGCGAAGGCGACGGCGCCCTTGCCGGCGTCCACGCGCTTGCGGAGCTCGCCCACGCCCCGGATGCCGCCGACGAAGTCGATGCGGTCGTCCGTGCGGATGTCGCCGATGCCGAGTACGGGGGCGAGCACGCGGTCGTAGACGATCTGATAGTCGAGGGCCGCGACGGGGTCGGTGGCGTCGATGGAGTCCGCTGGGATGGTCACCCTGTGCCAGGAGCCGTCCACGTACACATGGAACCGGCCGGTGCCCTCCGGCTCACCCTCTTTGACGGGTTCGACCGAGCCCACGCCCGCGAGCTTCTCGAGGAACGCCGAGGCGCTGAGCCCGTTGAGGTCCTGCACCACGCGGTGGTACCCGAGGATGGTCAGTTCGCTCGCGGGGAAGAGCACGCACAGGAACCAGTTGTACTCCTCGTTGCCTGTGTGGTTGGCGTTTCTGGCGGCCCGTTCTGCGCCGGCGCGGGCGGCGGAGGCGCTGCGGTGGTGCCCGTCGGCGACGTACGCCTCGGGGATCGCACCGATCGCCTCGACGAAGGGCGCCTCGTCCTCGATGCGCCACACGGTGTGACGCACGCCGTCGCTGGCCTTCATGTCGTAGAGCGGCGTCTCCTTCATGCCCGCTCCGATCAGCGCGGTGATCGCGTCGGAGTCCTTGTGCATCAGGAAGACGGGGCCCGGGTTCGCGTTGATCGCGAGCGTGTGGTTGGTGCGGTCGTCCTCTTTGACCTGGCGCGTCTTCTCGTGCTTCTTGATGACGTTGTTGAGGTAGTCCTCCACGTGGCAGCACGCCACGACGCCCGTCTGCGAGACCTCGACGCCGTTGATCTTCGCCTGCTGGCGGTAGAGGTACACCCGCTCGCGGTCCTCGCGCTCCAGCACACCCTCGTTCACGAACTCGCTCAGGTTCTGCCTCGCGGCGGCGTACACCTTCGGGTCGTACGGGCTCACCGCGTCGTCCAGCCCGATCTCCGCGCGGATCACGTGCAGGAAGCTACGCGGGTTGCCGTGGGCCATCTGTCGCGCCTCGGCGCGGTCCATCACGTCGTAAGGGAGGCTCACGACCCGTTCAACGAGGTCGGCGCGCGGGCGGAGGGCGGCGAAGGGCTTGATTCGGGGCATCGGGAACTCCGGCGGTGTCGGGAGGTAGAACGGAATACTGAGGGGGTGCAAAGGATACACCACCCCCCGCCGAGTACCGTCTGTCACCGCCCGCTCCGTGCCACCGAGGAACCCCCGCCCATGCGCCACGCTCTCGCCCTGCTGTGTCTCTTGACCCTCGTGCCCCTGGCGACCGCGCAGGAGGGCGAGCCGCAACGAGGCCTGTGGTGCTTCGCCAGCGACCGGCAGGACGCCCAACTCGCGCTCGAAGCGTCGCTCAAGAACAGCGTGGATCGGGACGAGCTCCGCGCATGGCACGAACTCGCCTGCGCCAGGCCCCACCCCGCGGGGTCACCGGGGGACCGCGCGCTGATCCAGAGCCTCGCGACCGAACTCACGCGGATGGGCCTCGGCGTGGAGGTCCAGTGGTTCGAAGCGCTGCTCGCCCACCCGGTCAGCGCCTCGCTCGAACTCATCGCGGACGGGGCGGTCACCGAACTCCCGATCAAGGAGCCGCCGGTCGAGGGCGACGCGTGGTCGTCTGACGATGAACTCTCCATCGGCTTCAACGCCTTCAGCGCCACGGGCAGCGTGACCGCGCCCTACGTCTACGCGAATTACGGCACGTGGCAGGACTTCGAGCGACTTGAACAACTCGGTGTGGACGTCACCGGCAAGATCGTCATCGCGCG
>JAJDDE010000210.1 GCA_029260475.1 Phycisphaerales bacterium
AATGAGGAGCTTCGGGTTCCCGATGGGAACGGAGGCGGTTTCAACCGGCGGGATAGGCCCGCCGAATTACAACATGAGGTAGAGGCGATGAATAGCAGCAAACCGTGGTGGGCGAGCAAGACCGTGTGGGCGAATGTCATGGCGCTGATCGCAACACTTGGCGCTGGTTTCGGCCTGAATCTCGGTCTTGATCCTGAGACGCAGGCGTTGATTTTGGCGGCCGTCATGGCGCTGGTGAATTTGGCGTTGCGCTTCGTGACGAGCGAACCGATCGCATCCGAGTAGCACGTGCTCCCGATGGCCTCCCTAGCGTTAAACGTCGTGTTGGCGATTGCGCTGGGGTGTGCCGTCACGGTGATCGTCCGACTGATCGAGGCAATGATCCGATGACGAGGCAAGGGAAGTGATCGGCGTGCTACTGGGGTCGCCGAAGGTACTCGCGGGACTGGTTGTAGCCGCGGCTATCGGGCTGTGGTTGGTGTGGCGCCGCTCAGGCAAGTTGCTCGGCGATGGCGTGTTCAAGATGGCCGACGAGGATGCGGAGAAATCGATCGGCGAGGCGCTCGGTAGCGCTGACTGGTACCAGAAACAAGGAGAGGCTCGTGAAAAGGACGCTGATGCTCTGCGCGATGCTCGTCCTGACGGCGACAGCGGCAACCGCTGAACCGGCAGACCCGCCGCGGTTTGCATTCCAGATCGAGGCGCCGGTGTGGCTGAACGCTGGCGACATCGCGCCCGGACCCGGTTTCTTCGTCACGGCGCAATGGCGCGCGAACATCGAGGCGGAACTCGTGTCGCGTGAGGAGGCGGCCGACAATTTCAAAGCCGAGAGCGCGTCACTTCGAGAGGCGATCGAACGCTTTGAGTTCAGGGGTGACTTACGCGACGAGCGATTTGACGATGTGCGCTCGCAACTCCAATCAGCACGATTCGGCCGAGCACTCTGGCGGGGCGCTGCGCTCGGTGCGATGGTGGCGGTGCTGGTCCTCCTCGCGAAATAAAAACACCCGGCCCCTTTGCGCGGTTAGAACCGATAGGTTATGATGCTTGCATTGCTGGGCGCATCGCCCGGCGCAGAACGGGGGAACACGATGACCACAGCAGCTAGGCCGACACCAGTGCTATGCGATACCGCTCTCTACCTCGGCGACAACGGCGCGTGCTTTTGCGGCGCTCACGCTGGATGCGCGGCGCGGTACTCGGGCCGTGACATCAGCGGCCAGAGCGTCCATCTAATCACCGAGCAGGATCAGGAATACTCGCTAACCGAGTTTGGCTTCCAGCTTGCCTGCGAGACGTGCACGCGATGAAGTCACCACGCGAAGATGCCGACACGACTCGCCCGGAAGCGTATGCCTATATGGACGACGGCCCGAACGACGTTGAAATCATCGCCTACGTGGCGCTCGACGACGGGGCAGCGTGCGTAGACATCGAGGACCGGTTCAACCGCGAGGATATCCGCATCCGCTACAACGGCCGCCTGCTGGTGGTAGCGGGGCGCGGGCTATGATGCGCGCCAAAGCGGACAAGGCAGGTAGAGACCTACGCTTCGACTACGTTCCGATCGACTCGTACGAAAAACGCGCGTTGTGCGAGTGCGGGGGTGAGCTACAAAGCTGTGGCGGCAGACTGCGGACTAACCCGGCGCTGTATCTCCACCGATGCAAGGGTTGCGACAAGAGGTACCAGCTCGACACTATCTATCCTCGCGTGATTCACAGAGAGCGGAAGATATGACGGTCAGATATGCGTCCGAGAACCTGCGCGTCCTGCGATACGAGACCGGTCGCACTGCGCGGGAGATCGCGCGCAATGCCGGCGTCACCGAGAAGACGATCTATAGCTGGGAGAGCGGCAGCAGCTCTCCGAGCGCCGATCACCTAGCAGCGCTCGCTGACGCGCTGGACGTGTCGGTGCTCGCGTTTTTTGAGGTGGTGGGCCGATGACCGAGGACGCGGTCCGCCAGGCGATCGCCGAGGCTGTAGGCACCATGCAGGGTGTCGCTACCTCGCTGGAGAGAGCGGAGTCGCGTGAGTGCGGGCGACACAGGATCGAGGCGCTGCAGAGGATCCTGCGCTACCACGCGGACAACCTCCTGGCCGTGCTGCCTGAGGTCGCCAGTGTGTACCACGCGGCTCGGCGAGATGCGCGCTGAGATGACGCAGACCACTCTGGACCTGTTGCGGAGCACGCTCGACAGGTGTCGATCCGAGCGCGAGGCGATCTCGCGCGCTGATCTGTGCAGTCGATGCGGCATCAAGGACCGCCGCCTGCGTGAGGCGATCCGCGCACTGCGCCTCGGTGGAGCGCAGATCGTGACAGCGCCGGGCGGCGGCTACTACACGGCCGCGGCGCCAGAGGCAGCGGAGGAGTGGGCGAAACGAGAGCGCCGGCGAGCCGTGGCGATCTTCGTCGGCATCGCGGGCGCGTTCGGCCGGCGGCGAATGCTCGAAATGTGGGGGCAGGTGCGGCTCGACGTAGACGAGGCCGTCAGAGACGCCCTGAGCGCTAGCGGGTCCGGACCGGCAACCACGCCGCAGGAGGACGTGGCGTATCCGTGCACGGCAAGCGTAGCGCCGGAGGCGGGCCGTGCAGTCTCCGAGCGTTGCCTCGTGTGCGGGAAGAAGCTGCACGGGCGGCAGGAGCGGTTTTGCTGCGACGGCCACAGGGACGTCTACCACGGGCGGCGGGGACTGTTCTAGCGCCGCCCGTCTACTACCGCCGATGCCGGCGGAACTGATAAACTCATGGATCACCATCGGCCAGAATGGCCACGAGAACGGGGGACAGCATGAAGAACGGGGAGCTAGATATTGCCGTCGATGCGGTAGCTACCATCGACCAGGGCGGATCCGAGACCACGCAAACGCTCGCGCTGATCGAGCGGCTGATCAAGGACCCAGCCGTTGACGTAGACAAGCTGGAGCGAATGCTCGCGATGCACGAGCGAGTGCTGGCGCGCCAGGCCGAGGCGGCTTTCAACTCAGACTTCGCGGCCATGCAGACCGAACTGCCGGAGCTGGCAGAGCGCGGGCAGATCGTCGTCAAGGGCAGGGTGCAAAGCACGTATGCAAAATTCGCGGACATCATGGAAACGATCAAACCTATCTTGGCGGAACGTGGTTTCGCGCTGTCGTTTCGGACGAGCTTCGACGCAGGCGAGTGCACCGTGTCGGCCGTGCTGCTGCACCGCGAAGGGCACCAGGTGTCCACGTCGTTTACCGCGAAGGCCGACAGTAGCGGGAACAAAAACCAGATCCAGGGCAGCGGGTCGGCGCAGTCGTACGGGATGCGCTACACGACGCGGGCGTTGCTGAATCTCACGACACGCGGACTCGACACCGACGGTCAGGGGACCGCAGCGGCCGAGGCACCAGGCCCCGACGGCTACGATAACTGGCTCGCCGACATGGAGGCCGTGGCGGACAGCGGAACGTCGGCGCTCATGGAGGCGTGGACCGGATCTCGGGCCGACTACCGCCGGCACCTGACCGCGACGAATCCGCAGCAGTGGGCGCAGGTCAAGGCCCGCGCGGCGCGCGTCTCGTGAGCCGGCGCAAGAGGTTCGTCTTGGAGGGAGAGTGGTCTGGCTATACGTCGCAACAGCAGAGGGTCGTCCACCGCGAGGTTACGCTGTTTCCTGCAGAGGTCGCGCATTTGCGTGGAATAACCTACGGAGACGGCACGTCGCTGCTGTTGTCCTTGAGAGAATGTGAGCCGCGAGAGAGAGTGGTAGCCATCCGCGGGTACTGCTCTCTTGTTCGGGCGGCGGCGCGGCTCAACAAGTCCTGGGTCCACGTCGCGGAGTTGAGAACGTGACGGCCAGGGCGTTCCAGATCGTGGACTATCCTCAGCGCTCGCCGGAGTGGTTCCACGCTCGCGTTGGCAGGCTCACGGGCTCGCGTGCAGCCGCGATGCTCTCGTCGATCAAGTCAGGCGAGGCCGCCGGGCGTCGTAACCTGCGGGTGGAGCTGGTATGCGAGCGTCTCACCACGCTTGATCAGTCGCCGGACTTCCACTCGCGCGACATGGAGCGTGGCCAGGAGCGCGAGAGCGACGCGATCGCGTTGTTTGAGGGCGCGACCGGCGAACTGGTGCAGTTCGCGGGGTTCCTTTCTTCCACTGAGCACATGGCGGGGTGTTCGCCCGACGGCTACCTCGGCGACTTCGACGCGATCGTGGAGGCCAAGTGCCCGAAGGCCGCGACGCATCTCGAGTACTTGGACCGCGGCGCTGTGCCGCCGAAGTATCTCCCTCAGCTCCGGCACAACGTCTGGATTTCGGGCGCCGAGGCCGCCTACTTTGTCAGCTACAGCCCAGACTTTCCGGAGTCGCTGGCGCTGTCGGTCGTCCGGATCGAGCGCGATCAGCTCGACATCGACGAATACGAGGCTGCGGCGCTGCAGTTCTTGTCCGAGGTTGACGAGGAATTTGAGCGCGTCGCGGCGATGTCTAACGCGAGGTGTAGCTCGTGAGGGCCGCACTGATCGACAATGCGATCAGGCTGGTTATGCTCGCGCGGGCCGTGGCGCGTCGGTGCTTGGTCCCGCTTCGGGTAAGGCGGGTCGCGATCAGGCGACATGGGGCACTGCTCGGAACGACCGTGCTTGGGGTGGTCCGCGTGTACGTGTTCGGCGTTCTGGTTGCCGAGATCCAAAAGACGTCCCCGTGGGAGTAGCGCCTAAAAGGTCGGGGTCGTGAGCGCCAGGGGCCGAGCGTCCATTTGCCGCGCGGACCAGAACCAGCTCGAAATCGTCACCGGACTGCGCGAGGTGCCGGGAGTTTCGGTGCTCGTGCTATCGCAGCAAGGGCGAGGATGCCCGGACCTGCTGGTGGGGTTTCGGGGCCGCTGCTTTCCGATGGAGGTAAAGATGCCGGGAGAGGGGCCGTCACCGGCACAGGTTGAGTGGGCGGAGGCGTGGCGCGGCAGGGCTCCCGTGGTCGTGCACTCGCTACGCGGAGCGCTCTCGGCGCTGGGCATCGGGTGATGCGACTCTGCGGCTCATTTATGGCATACTGGCGCCATCGACTGGGCGGGCGATGTGCGCTGTTGCGTTACCCCGTTCCGGTGCCCGCCCGCCTGGTCGATATTTTTCAGAGCGGGGTCGAAACGGGGTACTGGTGGCGTGGGCGCTGTTGAGTTTCGCTGCGTGTCGGGTGTATAATTCGCCCATGCGAGGCTACCAGGCGGAGCGATTTATGACGTTTAGGGCGCGTGAACGTAGCCTCGCAGCTATCGTTCCGTCATGCGCGCCTTGCCGGTCCTGGCTCACGCTGGGGCCGGCTTTTTTGTGCCGAGGACGGGGCGGCGCGGCGAGGACACAATGAAGCTCCCCTACATGCCCTGGTATCCCGGTGACTATCTGGCCGACACTATCCACCTGTCGATGTTGGAAGATTGCCTGTACCGGCGCCTGCTCGACGCTATATGGCTCGCTGGAGGGTCGTTGCCCAACATCCCCGAGCAACTACGCCGACGAACGCGATGCACAGAGGACGAGTGGAACGAAGCGTGGCCGGCGCTGTCGGGCCTGTTGACCGTCACCGACGAGCTCGTGACGCAGAACCGCCTCAGCCGCGAGGCCGAAAAGGCTGTGGCCAAGTATGCGAACGCGGTCAGGGCGGGGAAACGCAGCGCAGAGCTGCGCGCGACCCGTTCAACGGATGTTCAACGACCGTTGCAACGGACGCTCAACGAACGCTCAACGACCGTTGCAACGGATGCTCAACGACCGTTGCAACAGGACGCCCAACAACCAGAACCAGAACTAGAACCAGAAGAAGCAAAGAAGGGAGTCGCGGTGCCCGCCTCCCTGGCCCCTCTGGATGGACTGCTAGCGAAGGCGCGTTCTGCCTGCGCTAGCACCCGCAAAAGCGGCAAGATGGCCGAGTCGGTTTGGCAGGGCACGCTCGCTCGACTCGAGCAGTTCGATGTGGCAGCCGTGCACGATGGCGTTACGAGGTATCTCGACCGCGCCTATTGCCTCGACGGCAAAGGCGAGCGCTACATGCTCGGCGTGGTGCGCGGGATGGTGAAGGAAATTGCGCGGCGCGAGTCGGTGCACGACGACGGCATCGCCGCCAACGCCGCCCCGACCCCGACCCCGACCCCGACCCCGGAGCCTGAGTACGCGACCATTCCCGCGGGGTTGACGGACCAGGCCGGCGCTCATCGTCAGATGGTCGAGCGTTTCAAGGCGACCTTCGCCGATCCCCAAAGTTATGACACCTGGGCGCGGCCGTGCCGGGCGCTGGGAATGAGCGGTGAAACGATCGTGATCCTCGCACCAAACGCGACGCTCGCGGACTGGGTTAGGCGCAAGGCCGGCGGCGGGATGTCGATTGTGGTCGGGCAACTGAGGGAGCGTTGACCGTGGACTCACTCTCACCGATAGGTTATGCTGTTGGAATGGCTGGGCGCCGCCCGGACACAGAACGGGGGAACAACATGCCGACGGATCGCAACCCGCTAGCTATCGACCACGCCGACACACGCACGCGCGACGATCTGATCCGTGACGGCGAGTGGTACGACGACGACTGGGACCCTTGGACCGACTACGAAGGAGACGACGATGAGTGAGTCCGTCCAGCGCCTGCTGAAACGAGGCATGATGGGCTGGCATTGGGTAGGGGAGACGTTACGCGACGGCAGGCCAATACCCAGAGATGGAGAATGGCTGGAGCACGAAGGCGACTTGTGTATGTGCACACGCGGCCTGCACTGGAGCAAGCTGCGCGGAAAGGGGTTGGTCAAATGCGGCAAGGTTCAGATTGTGTAGGTGGAGCGATGAGCGACCTAGCAGACAAGGTGCGGTGGATGGCGCGCTGCCAAGCGGGGCCGCTGTCATTAGAAGGCGCGGCTGTCGGGGTCGACAGAAAGGAGTACGTGTTCAACAGTTCTGACTTCGAGAAGATCCTCGCGCTGGTGGAGGCGTCGAGCGATGGCGTCATACCGGCAGACGATGGGAGGGGCGATCACCTGTGGTGTCCTCAGTGCGGTGAAGAAGCCGCGCCCGAGGACGAGGTAGTTCACGACTGGGCATGCCCTGCGAACGCCTACGACGCAGCCCGCGCCGCGATCATGGGAGACGACGATGCCTAACGACCCCAAGTGGCCGTGTGTGGTGCCGGTGCGAGTAGACGAACACGGCGACGTGCGAGTCAAGGGCGCTCGCTTCGATGTGGGCCTTGGTGACGACAGTGTGACGTTTGAATACCTCGACATCCGCCCGACCGACGAGGGCCGGGTGGCGGAGTTGGAGGCGAAATTGACTCGCGCGACTGACTTGCTTGGGGCGGCCACACGAGCGTTGAGCGATAAGGATCTATCCCTGAGCACGCGCAAGCTAGTTGTCGCGGACGTCTTGATGCACGCGAGCGCCGCAGGCGTTTACGTTCCAACTCAACCAAGAGTCGACGATGAGGCAGGGCGATGATTGAAAGCGACGGCGACCTGGCCCCCGTTTATCGCCACCAGCGAGACGACGCACGGCGACAACTGAAGGAATCACAGCGGCGCGTGGCTGAGTTGGAGCGGGAGAACGAGCGCCTGACGAAGTTGATCCGCTGGGTTCTTGGCGAATCTCCCGGTGGCTTGCCTGGATTTCCAGCGAGGCCACTCAAGCGCGGCAAGGGGATTTATTACTGGCGCACAACGCTCCGGGAGTTGTTCAATGAGATCAAAGCGCCGGAGCCATGCCACCCACCAGGCGACCAGGACGATGCGGGTGCGGATGCAACCGGCTTGGTCACAAATCGAGCAGAGAGCCCGCCGGCTGCTCGGCCTGCCAGAAGACTCCCCACGTGTTCGGAGTGTGGTCTGCGCAAGAAACCAATAGGGCGCGACCCTGGAGCAGCGGCAGCAAGCGGGTATTGCGACCACGAGTGTCCGGGATACAGAGCGGCTCCATATCCTGGGACCCTGTGGCCCGGCGAGCAGGAGCCGCAGCCATGACACCCCACGAGCAACGCATGTACGAGATCGGGGTGGCGGCGGTTGATGAAGACCGCGTGAAGCGCAAGATTGCAGCTTGGTTCGAGACGCCCATAATGTCGCGAAACAGGAACGATCGGTGCGAGCTAAGTCAGTTACGTCGGAACCGCGACGCTGCACAAGTCCATCTCGAATGGGCGCTCGACCGCGCCATCGCAGCCGAGGAGGTGACGGGGTGAGCGACGCACGAAGGGACGCATCCATCGCGCAGCAGCTATCGGTGATGGCGACGCTATTGTCGGAAGATCCGAGCCCAGAAGTGGTCGCGTCCGCCTACGGCCACATGGACCCAGCCGGCCGCGAGCAGTGCCGCGAGAAAGGCGAACATTTAATCGACTGTCTCATGCAAGTGAACCGCAGGGACGCCGGAAAGTCGCGGCTCTACGTCTCGCGGTGCACGGTCTGTGGCGGTGTGTTCGACTCAGACCACGGGAGCGATCCGCTTAACGACGTGCGCGCCGAGCCCGCGCCATGACCCGCCCCGCAGAAGTGTTCCCCGTGGGCGCGGTGACATGATCACCTACGTTGTTTGCCTGTACCGTCCCGACGTGTACGCCCGCGTGTGCCAACCGGCGCTTGCGCTCCAGGAGCAACGCTACGGCGCGAAAATCGTGCTCGTCGGATCCGACGTTGGTCTCTGCCACGCCTACGAGATCGGGCGTAACGAGGCTCTCCACGAAACGGTCGTCTATCTGCACGACGACGTGGAGCTTCTCGACGACGACGCCACAGAGCGCATATTGTCGATCATGGACGAGTCTGGGGCCGCGCTCATGGGCGTGGTCGGATCAGCGGCCGGTGAGCGCAAGCTCCCGTGGTGGGATGCGCGCGCGAACGTCGGTTCGTGGTGCTGGGCGAACCGGCAGGGGGCGAGGATGTTCCAGCGCGAGCACGGCGCACCGAATTCGGAGCCTTGGACCGGGCAGCGATCCACCGCCGGCACGTTTGCCGCCGCTCAGTGCCTCGACGGGATACTGCTTGCTGACCGAACAAATCTTCCGTGGCCGGAGATGCCAGGATGGCACGGCTACGACGTGGACCGATGCATGGCGGCGCGCGAGGTCGGGCCAGTAGTAGCAGGTGACCTGATGGTGTGTCACCACGGCCAGCCACACGACGCCGCGTGGCAGGATGGCATCGCTACCGCTATGCAGGCGATGCGAGAGAAATGGGGGATGGAGTGAGCGTAACTATTCCGGATCGTCCACTGTTGCACCAGTCGTTTCTCGACTACGTAGAGCCTCTGTTGCCAGGCGCGCTCGTGCTCGAGTTCGGCGCAGGCGCCTCGACGCTCTGGTTTGCTCAGCGCGCGCGGTTCGTCTGGTCTGTCGAAGAAGATGACGACTGGGCCAATGCTGTTGAATCCCAGATCAAGCTCGACGGCTACAGGGGCGACGTGTTACGCGCAGCCCACACCAAGGCCAGGATTCCGGCGCCAGACATAATGCTGATCGACGGCAGGAAACGCGGCATGTGTTTGTCGACGTGCGTTCTGTTCGACGACGTTCTCTCTGGAGGGCTTGTGGCGATGGACGACGCGCAACGCGAGCGCTACTCCGGTGCGGTTGCGCTTGCAGACTCTTGGAGCCCGAAGCCTCGCATAGAGTTCCCGTGGCGCAAGGGCGTCGACCCCGACGAACGACGTGACGTGAAGCTGTATGCCTGGATCGCCCCATGAAGTACGCCGCGATAATGCGCGTCCGAAATGAGGCCAACATCGTCGGAGCGTGGTTCGATCACTACGCGCCACAGGTAGACGCCATCTACGTGTTCGACGATGGCTCAACGGACGGCACCGACGAGATCTGCGAGCATCGCGGCGCGACGGTGGTACGACGAGAAGGCGAGCGGATTGTCTACTCGGCGCAGGGGGCTCAGCGGTGTCAGCTAGCGCAGATGGCGGAGGCTGAAGGAGCCGAATGGATTTTGTGCGTGGATGCTGACGAGAAATTGACGCTGCCGCGAAACGTGGGCGCAGACGCTCTCTACTTCCGTCTGTTCGACCGGTACGCTACGGCGGACCCGGCGTGCGACAGGAAATTCGGCCCCGAGTACCGCGATATCATCACGGCGTGGCACGTGGACTCTGCCTTGGGGATTACCGTGCGCGAGCCGATACTTGAGCCCGGCGTGCGTTTGGCATACGGCGGCGACTGCAAGCACTTCTCCAAGGCTCGCGGCGCCACCGATTGGGAGCGCAAGTGCGCACGGTACACTCTCCCCGAGTACCCGGCAGCGTTCCGCGAGAAGTGGGCAGGGCGCCGAGGTAAGTACATCCACACGGAATCGGACTTCGGGCGCCCGCTGATACGATGGCAGGATAGGCACGTGTACGGCGTGCCGATGGGGGACGAATGATAGCAGCGATCTGGGCGGCGATCTCGTTGGCGGCATATCTTGTCGTGGGCGGCGTGGCGTTGTTGGTGGCTAGCTACTGGCTCGGCGCGTGCGCTGGGTTAGCCGTGTGCGGGTTCCGGCAGGCGCTTCGGAGGGAGAAGTGAAGATCCTATTGGCGGCGCGGTCCTTCGATGGCATCGGCGGATCGCAAACTTGGTGCCAGACAGTGACAGCAGAGCTTGAGCGGCGCGGTCACGTCGTACGTCGGTACGCTGCCGATCGCGGGACATATGAGATCCCTTGGCCGCATTCGCCGGGGTTCGACCTTGGCATATTCGCCCACGGCACAGAGACATCGGCGGGATTCGGGTTGTGCGACCGTACGATCCTCGTCTCACACGGCATCATCGAGCACGAGCGGCCCGTGCCCGGCGCAGATGCGTATGCGTTCGTGTCTGAGGAGTGTCAGGACTTTTGGGGCGGGCCGGGTGCGTGGCAACCTTCGCGTGTGGTCCGGCAGCCGATAGATTGCAGTTTTTGGAAGGAGCGGCACCTACCAGTGCCCGAAAAGTTCCGCGTCGGACCGTACGTTCTGAGATTTAGCTACTACGGTGGCCTTCCCTGGCTCGGCGACGTGTGCCGCGAGCTGGGCTATGATTGCCGCCACGTCAAGGACGACGACCCCGAGACAGCGCGCGAGTGGATACGCGGCGCTGTGGTCGTGATCTCGTCGGGGCGCGGTGCGCTCGAGGCGATGGCGTGCGGGGTGCCTACGGTGATCTGTGACGATCGACCGTACAACGGAGGGCCAATGCTAGATACCGGCATAGGTGTGACCACGAGCTACTCCGGGCGCGGCGGAACCGAGGCAACTCCAGAGAACGTCAGGGCGGCTATCGAGCGCAGCCTGAAGGACAAGCACGGGATTTCACCGAGGCTGATCGTGCATGCGTACAACCACGCGCCGATGATCGTTGACCAGCTACTGGAACTGGGAGCGGGATGATGGCCGTACGGAACCGGACATCTAAAAAGGCCCGGCAAAAGAGCGTCGCGCAGGCCAAGCGAGAGGCGGCTCAAGACCGGTTCCTCGCGGTGTTCGCCGAGTGCGGCTGTGTCTCGCGCGCGGTGGAAGCAGCCGGCGTCGGTCGGCAAACGCACTACGACTGGATCGACGCCGACGAGGGATATCGTGCCCGGTTCGAGGACGCGAAAGAGGTCGCCGTAGATGCGCTCGAATTCGAGGCACGGCGCCGTGCCGTGGACGGAGTACAGGAGCCCGTCGGATGGTACAAAGGCGTAGCTGGCGGGACGGTCACACGATACTCGGACACGCTGCTGATATTCCTACTCAAGGGATGGCGGCCCGGACGATACCGCGATCGAGTCGAGCTTTCCGGCAACGTCGCGGTCCCGGTGTCTGCGGCGATCGCGGAGCGGCTCGGGGTTGGCGGGGGCGAGGAGTAGGTGCGCTACGCCTCCGCCTGCGACGGCATCGGGGCGGTGCACTGCGCGTGGCAGCCGCTCGGGTGGGAATGCGCGTGGACTTCAGAGCTCGATCCTTTTCCGGCGTCCGTCGCTGAACAGCGTTGGGGATTCCCCAACCTCGGCGACATGACAGCGATAACCGACGAGAAATTACATGAGCACGGACCAATCAACGTTCTGGTCGGAGGAACGCCTTGCCAGTCTTTCTCGGTCGCCGGTCTCCGAGCTGGACTGGCTGACCCTCGTGGAAACCTGGCCCTCTCGTTCCTTGGACTTGCTCGCCGCACACGGGCCGAATGGGTGGTCTGGGAGAACGTGCCCGGCGTCCTGTCGTCCACGAGTGGAGAGCCAGCGGGTCCGCCGCCAAATCGAATGGGAGTGGGACACGGAGAGCGAGTCGTGGATATGGTTGAATACGACGAAACAAGTGATTTCGATTGCTTCATTGCCGGCCTGGAAGAACTCGGGTATGGGGTCGCCTACCGAGTTCTTGACGCTCAGCACTTCGGAGTTCCCCAGCGGCGGCGTCGCGTGTTCGTTGTCGGATATCTTGGAGACTGGCGACGTGCCGCAGCGGTACTATTTGAGCGCGCGTGCCTGTCGGGGAATCCTGCGCCGAGCCGAGAAGAGGGGGAGGCGGTTGCCGCGCTTTCTGCGAGTGGCGTTGGAACGTGTGGCGCGGACGACAACCAAGCCCAAGGCGGGCATATAGTCGAGGCGACGGTCTCACCGCCCCTAATGGCCCGCGACCACAAAGGCCCGACGAGCAACGTTGACGGGCAGCCTCTCATAGCGCACTCGCTCCGGGGCGAAGGTTTCGACGCGAGCGAGGACGGGACAGGGAGGGGGGTGCCACTGACAGTACAGAGCGTCGCGCTACGCGGCCGCAGCGAAGGCGGCACGGCCCACGTTTTGGTCGGCGCTGTCGCGTTCTCGTGTAAGGACAGCGGGGGTGATGCTGGCCGCACGGCGCCGACGCTTCGGGCGATGGGCCACGCTGCATCTCACGAAAACGGTGGCGGGCAGGTGGCCGTCTGTTTCGACGAAACCCAGATCACCAGCGCTGAGAACCGTAGCAACCCGCAGCCGTGCGACCCGTCGCACCCGCTCGCCGCCGGAGCTCGCCCGCCGACCTTGGCGGCGCCGGCGGTACGCCGACTCACGCCGATGGAGTGCTGCAGGCTTCAGGGACTTCCTGACCATTACACGCTGATCGACTATCGCGGCAAGACCGCCGCCGACTCTCCTCGATACAAAGCAATCGGGAACAGCATGCCCGTCCCTGTCATGGCTTGGATCGGAGAGCGGATCGACTCGTGTGCCGTCTTGCGGTTCGACGACGCACCAGAGGCGCAACAGGCCGCGCTTCTGTGATCGCGACCGGCGATGTCACTAGCTGAGTACAACCCTCACCCGATCCAGCAGCAGTTCCATGACGCCGTTCAGTCGCACCGCCGCGTCGCGCTCGTCACCGGCCGCCAGCTCGGCAAATCCACGGCAGGCGCCGTCGAGGCTGCAATCCAAACGCTGTTCGAGCAGCCGGGCGAGACCGGCGTAATCTGCGCGCCCACCTACAAGCACGCGCTCGTGTGCCGCGACCTGTTCAACCGCTTCGTGCCACGGGAAATGCGCTCCTGGAACGGCCAAGAGTCGCGGTGGCAGATCAGCAACGGCTCCACCGTCTACCTGCGATCGATGACCGATGAGGATTCCACGCGCGGGCTCTCGGGATCGTGGGGGTGGCTCGACGAAGCTGCCATGTATTCGCAGAAGAGCTACGACAACCTACGCCCCGCGTTCGCCGTCGCCGATGCCAAGGTGTGGGCCACGACCACGCCGAAGGGGCACAATTGGCTGCACAGGGAGTTTGTCCGATCACCGCAAGACGGCGACATTCTCATTCAGGCAGCCTCGACCGCGTCGCCGTACTTCCCGCAGGCCGAATACGACCGACTCGCGGCCCGCTACGGTGAGGACTCGCCGTGGTTCCGCCAGGAAATCCTCGGCCTGTTCGAGGCGTTCGTTGGCCAGGCGTTCCCGGCATTCGACCGCACCAAGCACGTCGAGGTGTGCGAGGAGACTCCGTGGCCGATGGTCGCAGGGTGGGACGTTGGATGGACCGCGCCAACCGTGATCGTCTGGGGGCAGGTGTCGCCTGACGAGCAGGTCGTGTTGCGCGGGTGCCGGAAGTGGACCGAGACGGAGCGCATCCTGATTCTGAGCGAGGTCGCCCGCGAGCTGCCGCCGATGTCCGTGCACTGGATACCGACCGATGCAACCTACGGCGCGCGCCAAGCTGGTGACCCTGGATGGCAGACGGAGATGAGGGCGGCACCGTGCGGGTTCGAGACCCGCAGCGTGAGCACGTCGAGGGTGTCGGAGACGCGGCGGCTACAACTGCAGCGCCAGTGGATCCACCAACATCGGCTCGTGATCGCCAGGGGATGCGAGGGCGCCGAGCTGCTCATCGACGCATTCGAGACCGCCGAGCTGGACAAGAAACCCGAGAAAGACATCCTCTCCGACATGCACCCTCAGACTGACATCATCGACGCGGTAGGGCAGATATTCGCCGGCACGTTCGGCGCGCACAAGTGGTCGGTGACGGCTCACTAGATGAGCCATCGCACCGATCCGCTGTGGCGAGTGTCAACTCAAGGGCGTATCATCTCGGCAGGCGCCTGACTCCATCCCCATCGACACCGAGACGTTGCCTATGCCTACGCTAGCAGAATCCATGATCCGACAGGGCGCCGCTATCGCCACCTGGCGCCGCGACGCTGCCCGCCGCGAACTCGCGCAGCGACTCGTCGACGCATACTACGCATCCGACGAGGAGGACCTGGACGCGCTGCTCGGCACCATCTTCGAGCGCCCCGGCGACAAGATCGCCGTTAACCTCGCCGTCATCAAGAAGTTCGGCAACGAGAAGGCGCTCATGTTCCGCGACAGGCCGCGGATGCGGGTGATGGTCGACGGCGAGGAGGACGAAGCGCAGTCCGAACTATGGGCTCATATCTACACGGGCGGCAACTGGCAACGTAAGCTGCGCACCGCCAACGCTCTTGAGCAGGTCGTGCAGACGCTGCACCTACACCCTCGCCCGATGCCGAGTACGGGCAAGATTGACCTCGCCGTTGTCACGCCCGCCGCGTCGATAGCCTGGCAGTCGACGGAGAATCCTCAGGTTGCAGAGGCCGTGGCGTACCGTACCTCGGGGCGCCCAGACTCTCCGGCCATGACTGCTCTGTCCCCCAGCGTATGGGCGTTCTGGTCGGCCGATGCAAACCTTCTCGTGGAGCTGAACGAGCGCACCGGCGAGCCGCAGAACGTGCGGCCACCGTCCGACAATCCAGACGGCGTCAACCCTTACGGGCTGCTGCCGTTCGTGAAGATCGACAAGATCGACCCGAAAGACGACGACTACTGGAATCACGGCGTGGCCGACATGCTCACCGTAGGGGATGCCGCGAACGTGGCCATCGTGTCGCTGGTGCATTCTCTGATTCACCAGGGGTTCTCCCCGAAAGTGGCAATCAACATGACGGGCGTAGACCTGTCCAAGCACGGCCCCGACGTGACCTACGCAGCCGAGCACGTTCCGGAGGGAGAGCACGCTCCGTCCATGTCTACGCTGCGCCTGGATGCTGACTTCGAGGGCATGGTGGCGGGAATCGAGGCGGTGTTGCAGTACGGCGCATTGATGCACGGAATTCCGCCGTCGGCGTTCCGTCGTGACTCTCAGGGCGGCGCGGAGTCGGGCCGCGCGAAGATCGTCGACATGCTGCCGCTGCTCGAGGAGCGCGAGCAGGACATCCCGCAGTGGTCCGACAACATGGGCGAGCTGTTCGCAGTCACGCGAGCGGTGTGGAACTTCTGGCATGATCAGTCAGGGTTCGAGGTTTCCACCGAGTTCATCGGGCGCACATTCTCCGACGACGCCAGGCTCGCTGTGGACTTTGCGGAGGTGAAAATCCCCGAGACGCCGAACGAGCGCCTCGACCGCCAGGCGAAGGAGTTGAACATGGGCATCAAGTCCAAAGCCGACGTGCTCATGGAGAACAACCCGGACCTGTCACGCGAGGAAGCCGAGAAGGAACTCCAGCGCATCGCACAGGATACGCGCATGGCTTCGGGGCGCGGGGCGCTTGCGCTGCTGGGTGACACGGTGACGGGCCCGAGGGCTGAGCCGGGGGTTGTCTGACGTGAAGTGGCCCGCGTCGATACCTGTCAACTCGTGCCGCGTGGCGATTAAGTTCGTTCCCGAGATCCTTCTCCCCGACGATCGCGACGGCGATTTCCGCAACACCGAGGGGTCGCCACAGATCCGCGTCGCCTCAGCGCTCAAAGGCGACTACCTCGACTTCGTTGTGTGCCATGAGATTATCCACGCATGGCTGCGGGTGAATGGCGTAGAGGCAGACCTACAGGACGGGATGGAGGAGCGACTCGCCGACACGCTCGGACACGAACTGGCGCGGCTGCTGGTGGCACTGAGGGCCAACGATGAACATTCAATCTGAGCTGACCGCGCTCGACCTTGAGATCCGCGCGCTCAAAGACGAGGCCGACAATGACGCCCGCGAGCTGGTAGAGGCGCTGCTGCCGACCGCCACAACGGGCGAGTTCGCCGACTTGGTTGAAGCGCTATCGACCAGCGTCGAAACGCTGCTGCTGACCTACGGCGTCGATGCAATGCAACTCACAGCCGAGCAGACGGGCATGCGCGAGGGCGTGCCCATCGTCGAGGCCGATGCCGCCGACATTGCAGCCGCTATCGCCGTGTCCGTGTCGATGGTCGCCGCCGGAGGCGATTACGCCGAACAACTAGCCGAGATCAACGCCGCCCGAATGCGCGTGTTCGGCGCCTCCGACGAGCAGATACTGCAGGGCCTCGAGATCGATCTGCGCAAGCTGCCGCCGGGCCGCACGTACTCGCCACTGATCACCGAATACAGATCGGCAGTGCGCGAGGGCGTGGTTATGCTCGGCCAGCTCGGGCAGGCCGCGGTGCTGCTCGCCGGCTTCGGTGATGCGTAGTCCGTCGTTTACGTGGCAGGCGGTCGGCGATGGGGAGTCGTGCGACGATTGTCTCCGCCGGCACGGCAAGCGCGCCACGTTCGCGCAGTGGTCGGCGTGGGGGCTGCCGGGCTCGGGGTTTTCCGCGTGCCGCGCCAACTGCAGGTGTCAACTCCACGGCGCCGGCGGCGTGCAGGAAAACCCCCCTACATCTCAATTCGACCAGGTTAGCGAGGTGTGGGACTCCCCTCAGGTTCAGTCGTGGCTCGACACCGCGACCGCGCGCGCCGCCCAGACGCAGAACCGCCTACTGATGGGCAACCAGTTCGGCAAGTCCGCCGCCGAGATCCGAGCGATCTGGACCCGCGACCCGGGCCGAGTTATCCAGCCGTGGCGAGCTGGCATGTGGCGCGCTGCGGCTGCTGCGCATCGGAGTGGCTGAGGGTGGCTGATCTACTCAGAATGGATGTGAAGGGCCTCGCCGACGTGCAGCGTGCGCTCGGCCGCGTGAAGGCCGTGATATCGGAGAAGAACCTGCTCGATACCTTCGGCCCGGCCATCGCCGCGCAGATCGTCAAGCGTACCGACCAGGGGCGCGACGTCGAAGATCGGGCGTTCGCCCCGCTCAAGTCCGGGAGGGCGTCACGCCTGCGCGTAACCGGCCAGCTACACCAGGCCGTTGCCTACTCCAAGTCGAAGCGGCAGATATTCGTGAAGTCGACGCGGCGCGGGCGGGCACGAATCTCAAACGCCGAGCTTGCCGTAGTCCACCAGCGCGGCAAGGGTGTGCCGGTGAGAAGGTTCCTCGGCCTGAGCCGGCAGGACGTGGTGGCGCTCGACACTCTCACCCTCGCCGAGGTGAACAAGCAGGGCGCCGCCGCTGCCCGTCCTGGCCTCAAGGTGCGCGGCAAGTTCGCCGTCCGTCGCGGGCGCATCTGGAAGCGCGACGTGGCCTAGTTTCGCCCCATCTTCGCTGTTTCGGTTGCGGTGACGCGAAAGTAAGGCGTAAACTGCATCCATCTACAGACACCGCCAGACAGCGAGCCCGGAGCCGCGGCCGGCATCCTAACGGAATGGGAGCTTGACGCCCTTGCACGACACCGACACGACCACGACGAGCCCGGCGCCGTCGCCAACTCCGCCGAGCCCGGCGCCCGCGGACAGCACCGACCCTCAAATCGCCAAGTTGCGGAAGGAAAACGCAACGGCGAGGGAGCGATTCAAGACGGCAGAAGCGGAGCGAGCGGCAGTGCAGGCACAACTTGACGACCTGAGCGCGAAGGTCAACGGCAAGGACGCGGAGCGAGCAGAAGCGAAGCGCCAAGCCGAGATCGACGAGCTACGCGCCAAGATCGACAAGGCCAACACCGCCGTCATCAACAGCACGTTCGACCGGCTCGCGCGTGACGCTGGGGCAGACCCCGACGCACTCGACGCCGTTCGTCGTGCCGCCGACCTATCAGGCGTGACCGTGGACGGGGCGGAAGTCTCGGGCGTGGCCGCCGCTGTCGAATCTCTCAAGAGCGAGGTGCCGCAGTTGTTCCAGTCATCCAACCGGAAACCGGGGGTCACTACCGACCCGCCGGGATCGACGAGCAAATCGTCGATCGACCTGAAGAACATTCAGCCCGGAGACATGACGCGACTGATGCGAGAGAGCCCAGAGGAATACGATGCGCTGATGAAAGAAGGCATCGACATTCCGACCGGGCGCTTCGTGCGCGACGCTGACGGCAAGATGGTCAAAGAGATGTTTCGTACTCGCACGGGCGGCAACTCAGCCCAGCGGAACATCGATCAAGCACGCTCGGATTGGAAACGCCAGGTCTCCTAAGAAGGAGTACCAATGGCTAACGAGATCGACACCGGCGCATCCGCTGGTGAGATGATCCAGGCCGAAGTTCTGAGCAACCGCATTATTCAAGCGGCGTATGGCCCCTCGGTCATGCTCGGTCTCGTTCGGCTCGAATCTCTCGCTGGCGCCCCGTCCCTCACGGGCGAGTACACGAAAGACCCACTGCTGACCGCGAGTGCACTAACCGACGGCACCGCGATCACCAACTCCGCCTACGACCCGACCTCGGTAACCGTCTCGACGGCCGCCGTTGGGCTGGCTCTGGAGCAGACCGACCTGCATCGCGCGGGCTCGATTCTGGACATGGGCCACCTGTCGGACATCGCAGGCCGAGCGGTCGCCAACAAGATCGACACCGATCTGCTCGCCGAGGTCGCAGACTTCGGCACGGCGGTCGGATCGACCACCGTCAACCTGACGAACGCCAACATCCTGAGCGGGATCTACGAGCTGAAGCTCGGCAACGCCCAGGACCGCGGCGACATCGTGGGCGTGCTGCACCCGATCCAGGTGTTCGACTGGCTGACCGACATTGCCAGTCTCACCGGGACTGTCGTTGGCACCGAGGCTCTCGGAGCCGCCGCCGGGTTCAACATCAAGCGCGGCTTCACCCTGTACGGGGTGGAGTGGTTCGAGTCGAGCTTGGCTGCGTCCGTCGCCACCAACGCCGACAGGCAGGGTTACGTGGGCGTCAAGGGCCAGGGCTCGGGACTGCTCTTCCAGGTGAAGATTGACCCGCGTGTCGAACTCCAGCGCGATGCGAAGATGCCGAGCTGGTCTGTCGTGGCATACGCCGCCTACGGTGACGAGTGCATCGACACCTCGACCTCGGCTGGCGCGGCGATCATCACCGACCACGAGTAATCAACTCGCCCCAACCTGGACCGGGCGCTCGGATTGCCCACCCGACGAGCGCCCGGTTCAAGCCGGGGTCTGACCATTGAAGGGATGTAGAGATGGCGCAGCGACCGAAGGCCAGCACCAAGAAGGCCAGCACCAAGAAGGCGAGCGCGCCAGAAAAAGACAGCGGCGCTCCGCCGGTTATCGGGATGGCCACTGCCGGCCCGGTGCCGGACGTGTCGTTTCCCGTCCACCTCGTCCACTCCACCAACACCATGAACGCGATCAAGGACGGCGAGGTTGTGCAGGTGCCTCGCGCCGCTACAGCAGACAGCGCAGCCGACCTTGCCGGATTGATCAAAGCAGGGTACATGCGACCATGACGCAGAACGCCGAAGTCGCCGCCGAACTCGCCGAGCTGCGCGAGCTGAAGGCGACGTTCCAGGAAGAGTTGATGAGGCTGCGCCAACAGCAGCCCGTTCAACCTATCGGACCGAGCAAGACGACACGGCGCAAGGTGAATACCAACGGCGTGCGCATGTTCGACCCGTCCACGGGCACCGACTACGACCAGGCCGTGAGCATGGAGATGTGGCGGCCAGACTTGACGCGGTCGTGCCCGTGCGGCCAGGTGAGATATGCGCATACACAGCGGTTCGACGGCGAGCAGGCGATCGAGCACGCGACCCATGCAGTGATCGACCAGAAGAGCGGTGCTGTCGCGATGCAGGGCTGGCGGGGCGCGTACAGCGAGTCGGGCGAGTGCCTGATACCGGACGAGCTGTGTCTCGATGACGACAAGCGCGCGCACCTACACGAGTGCACCACCGATCACGAGTCTCAACAACTCAGTGGCGAATACGACGAAGAGATGCGCGAGTTCGGCCGCAAGCTTGCCGGCTCCAAACTACAGGCCGTGAGATGAGCCGCGATGCCGTAGAGGCCACAGTCAAGGTCGCAGCAGAGAGCCTGTCGCGGCTCGGTATGCGTGGCGCTGAGGACTTCGCACGCGGGCAGGTATCGCGGATCGCGGAGGTGTCAGATCGCAAGGCGCGCCACGCACCGGAGCCGATCAGACTGGACCCGCACCAGGATTTCACAAGGCCCGAGATGGGCGGCAAGAGAATCAAGGTGCGCATACCAGCATCCGACCGCGGCAACTGGGAGTTGGAGCGCGCCAATGGACGAGCGACGCCTCGTGTTGGATCGTCTGGCGGACGAACTCGCGTGAGCCATGACCCGATTCAGCGCGCGGCCCGTGAAATGTTGGAGCGCCACGGATGAGCGTTACGATCATGCCCACAGATCGCGACTCAGGGCCGGTGGAGGTGGTGCGCGGGGTGGACCATGCCTTTTCGTTCGACGTGTTCAAGGATGATCTGCCAGTAGCGGTCACGGCGTCGCCGACAATCACCATCCGCAAAGGCGGCACCAAGCACGTCAACGCAGCTTCCATGACCGTGACCACCGGTGGCGATGGCGCCACGAACAACCGACTGACCTACACGTGGGCGCTCGCAGATCATCCGGGGGTGCCGACCGACGACATAATCGTTGAGGTGGTGGGCACGACCACTGCATCCGACCCGCTGCAATGGCGTTTCCGGCTCGACGCGGTGCGCTGGGGCGTGAAGATGTCGATTACAGAGGACGATCTGTTCGTGCGCTTCCCGCCGCTGCGCGACATGCGCAACATCGGCGCCGAGGAAGGCACAGCAGACTCGGGCGACACTACCTCGCTGATCGACGCGAAGCTCGCGGGCATCGCCGACGACTACTACAAGGGCGGCGAAGTCGTGATCGTAGACGGGACCAACCAAGGCGAGGCGAGGACCATCACTGCGTTCAGCGGTGCGACGGGAGATGTCACGGTGTCGCCGGCGTGGCCGTCTGCGATCGACACAACCAGCGTCTACCGCGTCACTCGCTCATGGCGCCCGCTGATCGTCGAGGCGTGGGCCGAGATCCGTCTCAAGTTGCGCGACCGCGGCGCCCGCTCTCACCTGATTGTCGACGCCGCGGAACTGCGCGTGCCCCACCTACTGCTAGCGGGCGCGATGGCGTTTCAGTCCGACACCCGCGGCGGCGTGGCTGGCGATAGTTGGGCGATCGGAAAGGCGCTACGAGACCAGGCCGACGAGTGGTTCTCGACCCGCCGATATACCTACGACGTGGACGACTCCGGCGACCCGGACTCGACGCTGCGGGCTGGTTCAACGATTATCGCGAGGCGGGCGTAATGGCGACCACGCAAGCTCGGCTCGAAGCGTTCCGCGAGGTGCTGATCGCGCAGAAGTTCAGGCAGTCCCGCTACGTGGAGGCGTTCGACACCGACGCGCCCGCGGGTCTCAATCGCCAGTTCTATCTGACTGGCCCGGTGCTCGAGAGTGTCGAGCTCACAAACTCAACCGCGGACGCCGTCTGGTCGGTCAATGCGGCGCTGTCGTTCGTCCCGTCGCCGGGGCGTTCAGACGCTGACCGCGGCCGGATTGAGATCGTGGCCGCGCTCGACGCGCTGGTTGGCGCGTGGGCCGCCGACATAACGCTGCACTCCGACGTGTTCACTGTCACCTCGGCGTCGCCGCTATGGGATGACGAGCACGAGTTCTGGGCCGTGGATCTGACAGCCGAGATGAGACACAAGAGGACGCTATGAAATACCGACTGCAGAAGGACGCGCCGGCCGGCTACTACACCTGCGGCGAGGGCTGCACGCTGGTTCACGGGCGCGAATACGAGTTTTCGACGACGCAGACCGAGGCGCTATCAAAGGTCATCGAGCCTGTAACGACCACCACGGCGCCGCGTAAGCGTGCGCCCAAGAAGGAGCGAAGCTAATGGCTGTCGCGAAAGGACACGACCTGCGCTGCGCGATCGCCAAGGCCGCCACGTGGGGCACGATCGTTGCCGACCCGACCACCGACGCGATGTTTCCGCTGGAGTCGTATTCGGTCAAAAAGTCCGTCGATCTGATCGCCAACCCCGAGAAGAACGACACGCCCATGCGCTCCACTGCTGCGGCTGGCGTGTCGCGTGTGGACGGTTCACTCGGCCGAGTGCTCCACTACCAGGGAGACGAGGTGGCGCTCGCCCTTGCGATGGGCACCGCTGGCGCTCCGGTGCAGGTCGGCACGACCGCGTACTACACGCATTCGCTGCTCGCCAAGTCGTCGCTGCAAGGGCTGTTCGCGTCCCTCTTCACGGACCTGGAGACCAACACCGAGGAGGTCGATTCAGCGAAGTTCAACGGGTGGACGATCTCGGGTGCCCAGGCAGACCGCGTGAAGATCGCCTATCCGATCATGGGCCGGGAGATGGACATCGCCGGGAACATGGCGTTTGGATCCGCCACCGAGAACGCCAACGCCAAGGACAATCACGTCCTTTTCTCGCAGCTCCTGTTCTACATCAACGACAACACGGCGGGCGACGTGACGGCCGGCACGGCTGTCGACCTGTCGGGGTTTTCGGTGCAGCAGAACAACAACCTCGTCGAGCACTTCACCACGGCGGGCCTGCGCAAAGAGCTGGTGCGCGGCGGGCCGCACGAGGTCACCGGGTCGTTTGCCATCGACACCTACGAGGACACGACCAGGGTTGCCGACATCGTGAACTTCACGCTCAAGAAAGCGGCGTTTGTGTTCACGTCCGGAAGCTACGCATTCAAGCTGTTCATTCCTGGTCTGCGGCTCACGGGCGACCTGCCGGAGGTATCGGACTTCGGCCGCATCCCGCAGGCGCTCAACTTCGTCTCCGAGAAGGTATCGTCGAACCCGACCGGCATGACGTCGACAATGCCTTATATCCAGGTCGTCTCTCAGTTGTCTACCGACCCGCTCGCCTAACGCACGCACGGAGGTACTGATGGCCCTAGACCTGGCTGATATCGACATGTCCACAGCGCGGTGGACGTGCGAGGCAGACCCGGAAATCTGGATCGATGGGATACCGGTGACGCCGGGGATGCGGCAAGAGGCCACCCGGCGCATTGGTGCGAGCCTCGAAACAGACGGGCATCACTTCAAGCTGTCCGGGCACCAGGTCGTAGATGTGGCGATCGAGCAGGCGTTGCAGTCTTGGAAAGAGTGGGGAGGTCTCGCGAACAAGGGCGAGCCCATCAAGCTCGACCGTGCGGGTATCGCTTTGGTGGCGTCGTACCTCACCGATGAGGTGCTCACCCCGGCCACTAAATTCTTCCTGGCCCTATACCACGAGCGGCGTGATGCACGACTGGAGGCAGCGGGAAACTGACGGCGGCTGCCGAGTGGTCACTGGTCCGCCAGATCGACTGCTCAGCGCAGCCGATACCGCGCAGTTCAGAGGACGGGCTCTGCTCGCTGCTGGACGGGCCTGCTGTGCCGTGCACGGCAAGGCGACCGTGCCCGCGGTTCGATCTGCTGCCAGAGGGACGGTTGGCGCCAGAGGACGACTCAGCCATAGCCTTCTGGCTCGACCTGCGGGCGCTGAAAGAACTTCCGCCACCCGTGGCCGGCGAGTATTACGAGATGAGAATGGGCGCCGTAGCCGATCGATCAGAAGTGGTGTGGCGGCTGCGGCACCTGGAGGGGTGGATGGCCGAGCACAAGAGGGCTGTGGCTGATGTCAATTGATATCGACACTCGCGCCAACACGACGCAATCGTCGGCGGCTATCGGTCGGCTGGGATCGGTCCTCGACACGTCGATCGGCGTAACGGTCGGAAACCTGGCTGCACGGGCGCTGCCTGCGCTTGGCCGGGCTGTCGGTGACGCGATCGAGCGAATGGAGCAGATCGCGCCTGTCACCGCCGGGTTCGA
This sequence comes from Phycisphaerales bacterium, assembly GCA_029260475.1. GTDB lineage: Bacteria > Planctomycetota > Phycisphaerae > Phycisphaerales > UBA1924 > OFTM391. Next base: position 24,335 of record JAJDDE010000210.1, read on the forward strand.
TGCGCTGAGTGCGTCGATCGGTTCGACATCAGACGTGATGCTCTCGGATTTGCGCGTCGCGACACGCGGCCTGGTTGGCGACTTCGTGCTGATGAAGCAGGCCAACACGGCGATTATTCTCGGGGTGGCCAAGTCATCGGAAGAATATGCAAGGCTCTCCGGAGCCGCGATCAAGCTCGGTCGAGCTGTCGGACTGGACGCGGTAAGCTCGATAGATTCTCTCACCACGGGCATCGGCAGGCAGTCGCGCATGATGCTCGACAACCTCGGCGTGATCGTCAAGGCCGAGGACGCCAACAAGCGGTACGCCGACAAGATCGGGGTTGCATCGTCGGCGCTGACGGAACAGCAGAAGAAGCTGGCGTTCACCGAGGAGGCGATTCGCCAGGTGACGGAAGCCGCCGATAGCCTCGGCGATGCGAACCTGAACCTGGCCGACCGGATCAACCAGGCGAAGAACGCCGTGTCGAACATGAAGGATGAGTTTCTGCTCGCGTTCGGCGCATCGGACCGGCTAAATTCCCTGCTCGACGATCTCGGATCGACGATAAGCTCCACGGGCGACCAGATGACGCTTGCATCGGTGGCCGGAGAATTCTTCGCGGGCCTGCTCTCGGGGATCGCGGATCAGTTCGGCGGCAACGTGGTGCGCGCGATGGCCGAGGGGCGCCGCCGGCTCGCGGAGTGGAAAGGCGAGGTCGTCGAAACGTCCGGCGAGGTGGACGAGTTTCAGCAGTCGCTCAATAGGTGGGTCGACGAGTTGGGGAGCCTGAATCTTCAACTCGTAGCCGTCGAGGGGCTGGATGATGCGTTCGAATCGCTCGGCGCGGCCAGCACCGACTACCTGGTCACCGCGCCGCTTTTCGTGCCGGTGTCGGAGGCTGCCGCCGCCGCCTTCGATGCGTGGAAGGCAAGCATGGATGGCGTGGTCGTCTCGCTCGCCGACGTGAAGGCCGCGCAAGAGGAAGTAGAGCGCCTCGCACTCGCCGCCGCCGGCCAGAACATCCCGCAGATGACAGGAGCGGTCGACGAGTGGACGATCGCCATGATCGACGCCGACGCCATCGCGGCTCAGCTCCCCGCGGACCTCCAGGCCATCGACGCCGCCGCGCAACAGACTACAGGAATCTTGGGGCAGCTTGGCGCCGCGTTCACATCCGCATTCAGCGGCGATCAGCTACTCGCCACGGCGACCAACGCCATCGGCGGGTTGCTCACGGGCGGCATAGACGGGGCGCTCGGAGCCGTACAAGCGGGCCTGACGCAGATGCTATCGACTGCGTTGAACTCTCTGATACCTGGCCTCGGCGTGATCGCTGGGCCGCTCGTCAACGCCATCACAAATCTATTCTCCAACATTTTCTCGTCCGCCTCCGTCGGCGAGGATCTCGGGCGCGACCTCGGGGTGTCTATCTCCGCGGGGCTCATGGCCTCGATCGAGCAGACCGCCGACCAGCTAGGAGACATCTTCAGCGCCATCACGCTGCGGCTCGCTGACATCATCCGCGAGGTCGGTATCAACACGGAGGCGGATCTGGCGAAGTTCGCGCGCCGCACCCGCGACCTGTTCTCACTCGTCGAATCCGGCCATCTCTCGCTCGCTCAGGTGCAGTCGGTCATCAACGATCAGTTCGCGCTCCTGGTGGCGGGCGCCGAGAAATTCGGGCAGACCGGAAACGAGCAGCTCTCCGAATTGATCGAGCTTGCCGAGCGGTTCGGAATCGTGATCGACGCGGATCTGATCGCGCAATTCGAGGCGCTCGGCGTGACGATTACAGACACCGCCGAGGAGGCCGTTTCAGTGTGGCGCGCGGCAATGGCGGCGCTCGGGATCACGGTCGCCGACTCCACCGCAGAGATCACGAAGGACCAGATCAAAGCGATCAAGGCGCTCGGACTCTCGGCGGAGTTGGAACGAAAGTTGATCCGGGGCCTACTGGCCGAGCAACAGCAAGCGGAGTTGGAGGCTATCCAGAGCTTCAAGAGGTCGATTCGTGAGCGGGCGATCGCGCTCGGCGCGACAAACGAGGAGGCGCGCGCCGTGGTGCGCGAGACTCTACGGCAACAGCGCGCCGAGGAGCGCAAGGCCGACCGCGAGGCGATCAGGGACGCGAAGCTGAAAGCGCGCGGCATCCGCGACGCATTCAGCGCGGAGCTGGCCGGGTTCCGTGTCCGGATTCCCGTCGATGTGGACGTGAACACGCGATCCGTGCGGCGGTTGGCTGGGCTGATCGTGGACCAGGTAATGCGCGATCTCGAAGATGGGAGGATGATCGGCTAATGCCCATCACCGGATCGCAAACCGCGCCCACGGTAGCCCGACACGGATTTGGCCGCCACGGCGGAACGCGGCACGCATATTTCCAGATGCTTACGTTTCTCACCGTCGCCGCTTCCGATCGATCGAGCGGGCTGGACTGGCCGGATCTCGTGTGGATCGAGCGCATCGGAAACGACGTGGATAAGCTGACGTTTACGCTGATCGGTGGAGCCGAGCCTACCGAGGGACAGGTCGTTGAACTCGCGCTAGGTGCGGCTGATCGCACAGTGTTCGGCGGGCCGCTCACGCGCTGCAGGATGCTCAACGAGCACCCGTCAGGAGACGCGACGGGGCTGGCGTTCGAGTGCGAGGCCATCGACTACTCAAAGTGGCTGAACCGTCGCCGCGTGACGGGAAGGTACACCGGCTCAGCCGACACGATTGTCACGTCGGTCCTATCGGACTTTACGAGCGGGTTCACGACCGCCAACGTCGTCGCAGCGGCGCCGAGCATCGACACGATCTCGTTCAAATACACCACCCTCGCCGAGGCGCTTACGCGCGTCGCAGAGCGTGTCGGGTGGGTTTGGTACGTGGACGCCGACAAGGATATCCATTTCTTCGACCCGGCGGTTGGCGAGGGAACGCAGCAGGCCGTGGGCCTGTCGGAGCCAGGGCTCGGGTTCTGGGGCGAGGCGATCGAGAAATCCGGCGCGCAGGTGCGCACGCGGGCGATCGTCGAGGGTTGGGGGACTGTGACGACCGCTGCCGTCGCTGCCGCCGACACGTCGATCACGGTCGAGGACGAGACTGGCATCCAGCAGCTACTGACGGATGGGTACTCGGGAGTCGGGATAATCGGCGTGGACGAGTTCACGTTCACGGGCACGTCGGCGGGTTCGGTGACGGGGGTTCCGGCTTCCGGCGCCGGGTCGATCGCGAACGCCTACAACATCGGCGAGAGCGTCAATATCATCGTCAAGCGCAACGATGCGGGGGCGCAGACGGCGCGCGCCGCAGTGGAGGGCGGAGACGGTATCCACGAGATATTTGTACAAGACCGCAGGCTGTCGCCGGATGGCGCAGCGAGCCGGGGCGACCAGGAGGTGAACCGATGGTCGGCTGCTACTATCTCAGGGTCATACGAAACGCACGACCGCCACGCGAGGGCCGGGCGCATCGTCAACATCAACCTGCCCACCGTGTGGGGCGTGTCGTCTACGGACCGCACGATTCACGAGGTGGTCACTCGCTGGGACAGTAACGACAGGTTTCGCCGCTCGGTGCGATTCGGCCCGCCCGTGGCGCCGCGCAAGTTCGGCGACGTTCTGAAACAGGCGAAGCTCTCAGGAGTAGAGGCGTAAAATGCCGATCGACGTAACAGCACTCCAAACCGAGATCACAAGCTGGACCGAGGACAGCGGACAGGGCGACGACGGCACGATCTACGACGACACGACGTGGGCGGCCATCCGTGCGGCGATCGGCAAGGCGGGGCTGAACATCGCATCCAAGAGCGGCGCTTACACGGCGACCGACACGGACACAGTGATTCTAGGCAACGTGTCGCTCGGCGGGTGGACGCTTACGCTGCCGGCGGCGGCGACGAGCGGCGGCTTCGCGTACCACGTCAAGAAGGTGGATAGCTCAGCCAACGCGCTAACGATCAACCCGAACGCATCCGAGACTATCGACGGGCAGACGACGCTAGCGCTCACGGGCGATCAGGAGGCGGTGACGATCGTCTGCGATGGCTCGAATTGGCGGGTAGTGGCGCGAAATCTACTCGACGGCTCGGGCGACGTGAGCATCCCATTGACCGGCGCAACGCTCACGGCTCCCGACCTCGGCACGCCGTCCGCTGTGGTTTTGACGAACGCGACCGGCCTTCCTTTGGCGGGATTGGCTGGCGGCACCGACGGCGAGCTAATCACGTGGGACGCAGCAGGGGTGCCGGCAACGGTGGACGCGGGCGCGACAGGCCAGGTGCTGACGAGCAACGGTGCGGGCGCTCCGCCGACGATGCAGACGCTGGCGGCGAGTCCGGTAACAGCTTACGTCGTCACCGTCGCCGACGTCGCCAACACGGTCGCCGAGACGACCTCGATGTCGATCAGCGTAGACGACATGGCCGATGGCGACATCATCCATATGGTCGGTGCATACCTGATCAAGAACAACAAGGGCACCACGGGCGACGTGGTCTATAAGTTGTACTGGGGGGCGTCAGCATCGGCTGCCCTGGATGGATCGGGCAATGGCACCCTCGCAAACAACGCGGGCGAGGGTTCGCGGATCATGGGGGTCTACATGATGCGCGTGGGCTCTGACCTGTGGGTTGCAGTTGACCACAATGATCTGTCGAAGGGCTTCGCCGCTAATCAGGTGCCGGTAGCTCCATCTGGACAGAATGCTACCCAGCTAACGAACATCGTTGTGATAAGTGCGCCCACGTTCGGAAGCGCACAGACAGTCGCGCTCAAAATCACGCTAGATGCTGCTGATGTCACCTTCTACGCAAACGCACAGAGTGGGAGGGCGTATCGCTATGGCACGTAAGCACCTCGCAGCAGTGGACTCGGCAACGGGGCAGATCGACTACCACACCGGGTGGGATGATGCGGACCCGCTACCCTACGGCTACGACGGTGGGCTATCACCGCAACAGGTTCGCCGCGTGTACGACCGCAGGCCCGATAAGCGCACCGAGAAGGACGACGGCGCGGGCAACATCATTGCCAAGACCGCCGCCGAGATAGCCGCCTACGATGCTGCCATCGAGGATGCCGAGACAGAGCAGGGCTTCGACCCGGACGCGCTCAGCGGCAAGGACCGCAAGCTGATGAAGCTGCTGTTCACGATGGCGAACATGATCCGCACCAACAACGGGCAGTCGGTGCTATCCAAGGCGCAGTTCATCAACTTCGTGAAGGGGCTGTAGGTGCCAATCACCGAGACGCCAGACGGCATCATCTTCGACCACGATCCCGACGACGGGCAGATCGAGCTGTTCATCGGGCCGCTGAGCGCGGTGTCGAATCTGGTTTCGTTCCCGCAGGTGTTGATCGACACGTCCAACCGGAAACTCTACATAATGGACGGCCCGATTTTCCAAATGAAGGGCAACCCGGCGCAGTCGTTCTACCGAGCAAGCGGACCAGATAACGCCGAGTGGGACGATGAGCCAATGGCGTTGCGGCAGGATGCTTCGGTCGGTGGTCCGCGCTTTGAGGCAATCGTTGATACGCCGGACGGTTTGAATAACATTCGGATCGCTGAGATCTACTCGCGGCTCCGGAGCAACAACCGGGGATCGCTGCACCTGGGTGTAGAACAGGGCGACGGTCAGATCCGCGACGCGCTTGTGATCAACGAGGACGGCTCTGTAACTGACGGCAACGGGGACCCCATAGGAGGCGTAGGACCGCAGGGACCGCGAGGCGCAACGGGAGAGCGCGGGCCATCTGGACCGCCCGGCCCGCCAGGGCCTGCTGCCGAGGGGATGCTGACACGGCTCAAGAATCGACTCGTGCGCGTGGCGAAGCGCGTTCGGCGATTAGAGAGAGCTGAGTAGCGTGTTTTTTGCCGACAGCGGTTACTCAATGGCACAACCGAAGCGAAACGATGAGCGATCTACGAGAGTTGAGCGTCAAATACACGGTCAAGGAATTGTTGTGCGCGATGGACGATCGCTCGACGGAGAATTTCGCCGGCGTACACGATCGGCTAGACAAGCTCAACGGGCGCGTGCGTGAGGCCGAAAAGAAAGGCGCATCCCACGAGGCCAGGATCGACGAGCACGACAAGCAGCACACCGCGACGCCGACACGCAAAAACGCGGCTGCTGTCGCTGTGGGGAGCGGCGCTGGCGTCTATGCGGTCTTTGAGTTTGGCGCCCGGATCCTTGAGTGGTTGTCGAAATGATCGACGCCCGCATAGACGCCGCTATCGCCGCCGCGGTGAACCGCTACCCGAACCTCACCCGGGCGTTGATCGCGGCTGTGATTGATCGCGAGACCGCTGGGTCCTGGTCGCCACACTCGTCGCGCATAGAACTCGGCTACGTGTACTTGTGGCACCCGACGCACAACGCGCCGGTGAGGCTGCGCCATTGCATGGAACTGCCGGTCGACTGGCCGAAGTGGCTGCCGGATATCGCCACGTCCGGAACTACCGAGTTCATGCACCAGAAGACCAGCATCGGGCTGATGCATTTGATGGGCGCCAATGCGAGGCAACTCGGCCACACCGGGCTACTGCTCGAGCTGACCGAGCCCGAGATCGGCATCGAGTACGGCGCCCGCTACCTCTCGCGACTCGTAGCGCGGCACGGCATCCGCGGCGGCCTTGAAGCCTATAACGACGGGCGCGCTGACGGGGCGGGGGCGGGCGTTGAGTACGCCGCCGACGTGATGGCGCGAATGGAGAAATTCGACATTGACCCTCAGACGCCACGGAGTGACTCATGAGCGTGACACTGAAGATCAACGCCCGCAGTCTCAGAACCGCATTTATCGACAGGTGCTACGACGAGGGCGCCGACCCCGTGCAGGCGCTCGAGGCGTGGTTGCGCCGCGCGCTGCGCCAAGAAGCCACGATCATGCCGCGGAGTGAGCGGCTCGGAAACGTGCGCCAGATAGGACAAAGGAAAGCATGAGCGAGACCGTGCGCGAGGAGATTCGGCGCGTGATCGCCATGCTCGACTCGGGTGAGGGAGTCGGCACCTATAGCCCGCCGCGAGCTCGCGAGGCGTTGGTGTTGCTACTTGAGCGGGAGCCGGCGAAATGACCAGGTTTACGAATAAGGACCGGCGCCAACTCGGCTCCGTAGTCAGGCAGTTGCAGCGCATTCGCGGCGACACGCCGCGTGACGAAGACATTCTCCGGCAAGCTCGCGACAAGCTCGGCGCCGTGCTCGGCCGGCACGCGCCTCCCGTCCCGCCTGGGAATGACCGCGTGCCGCTGTGGCCATTTACCTGCGACATGCTGTACAACGGGCTGCCGGGAAGTGATAACGGGCGACCGTACCCCGGCCAGACCCTCCACCTCCCGCTACTGAAACCGAGCGAGGTGCGGCGCACACTCGATTACGCGCAAGCGGCCGGGCATACCCATATCGCTATATGCACGCGCTCGGGCCTGGACGGCCGCCACAGCTTCAAGCTGGCCGGCGAGTACGACTTTCTACGCGACCCCGAGGAGCTAGAGCCTCTGTATGAGGAGGTCACCCGCCGCGGCATGGCGCTGATCGTCTTTCTTCTGGAGGACGACGACCGCAGCTACAACGCCAACACGGCGCGTGTGCTCAAAGGGTGGAAGCGGTTTCTCGATTACTGGTATCCGCGACTCGCGATCTCTGGTGTCTACACCGGCATCGAGGTCAACGAGACGGTCGGCGAGCAGGGCGGGCTCTCGCGCACCAAGCCTCGCACGCGGGCAATGCAGACGGAACGGGTGGCATGGCTCAATGGCAACTATCCCGGCCTGCCTGTCGGAATGCATCTAACCTCCGATGCGCTGATCGAGGTTCCTGGCGTCTACTGGTACGGGTACCAAGCACATGCCACCAGTCACGACGGGTCGCTGCGCTCGCCTGGTGCATTCGCCAACGAGTTCGGGCCGAACACCGACAACGACCAGCCGCGGCCGGGACTGTGGGCGAAGGAACGCGGCGCTCGGCTTGCTCTCATGGAGGTCGCCGACACATCCATTACGCCGGAGATCCTCGCGGGCATGGTCGCGGGCGCTCGAGATGGCGCGAGGGTGGCGGGTAACGAGTTTTCTTCCGGAGTTGGTTAATGAGGAGCTTCGGGTTCCCGATGGGAACGGAGGCGGTTTCAACCGGCGGGATAGGCCCGCCGAATTACAACATGAGGTAGAGGCGATGAATAGCAGCAAACCGTGGTGGGCGAGCAAGACCGTGTGGGCGAATGTCATG